>JACVJD010000027.1 GCA_015711825.1 Candidatus Solincola daggyaiensis | reverse complement strand
AGGGAGCTCGTACCGGCGGCCGTCTAGCCTGTCATCAAGAGAGGGATGGCATGATGGTTCTTAATACACCACTTGACGGGACTTGGCCTTAGGGTACGCAGATGTCGCTTGAGAACAAACCATTGCTTTTTTGATCTTTGCGCATATGGTAGGGCTGAGCGATTTCTATCGCCTAAACCCCGCTTGGCGAATGCATGAAATCATCCTCTTTTAAAATCTTTAAGCTATTTCCCTTTTTCAAAAAAGACGGTACGGGACCGGTGGGTGGGAGAATAGGTCCAGAGGATGGACAATAATGCGCCCCCCTTGCGGGGGGCGCATAAACGACGTTGACCGCCGCCGTCACTTCAGCTGCTCGCGGCTGAAGCCCAGGATGCGCCTGGCGGTCACCAGCAGCTGTATCTGGCCGGTGCCCTCGAAGATGTCGTTGATCTTGGAATCCCGCATCCACTTCTCCAGCAGCAGCTCGCGGGAATAGCCCAGCGGCCCCATGATCTCCACCGCCTTCTGGGTGATGCGGGTTACCGCCAGCCCCGCCTTGGCCTTGGCCATGGAGGCCTGCAGGTCGTTTCGGAGCCCGTTGTCCAGCATCCACAGCGCCCTCCAGGTGAGCAGGCGCGCGGCCTTGAGATCGGCTTCCATCTGCATGATGTCCCTCTCCAGGGAGGTCATGCGGTGGGGATTGATGCCGTAGCGCAGCTCCACCCCTTCCTCGGTGAGGTATTCACGCAGAAAATCGAGGGCCGCCTGGCCCACCCCGATGGCCATTGCGGCCACCAGGGGGCGGGTGGCGTCGAAGGTGGCCATGACCTTCTTGAAGCCCTCGGTCTTGGTCTTGTCCACCACCTCCGGGCTGCCGAGGATGTTCTCCTTGGGGATACGGCAGTCCATGAAGGAGATGGAGACGGTGTCGGAACAGCGGATGCCCATCTTGTCCTCTATCTTGGTTATCTGCATTCCCGGGGTCCCATGCTCCACGATGAAGGGCTTTATGCCCGCGCGACCCGCGCTCTTGTCCACGGTGGCCCAGACCACTACGAAGCCCTCGGAGTCCTCCAGGGCGCTCTTTCCTGAGGTGACGAAGATCTTTTCCCCGTTGAGGACCCATTCGTCTCCATCCAGCACGGCGGTGGTCTTGATGTTGGCGGTGTCGGAACCCGCCTCGGGCTCGGTAATGGCCATGGCTCCCCACACCGGCTTATCCCCCGCGAAGCGGGCCAGGAACTTCTCCTTCTGTTCCGGGGTTCCGCTGGCCTGCACCGCGGCGCCGCCCAGCCCCGGCCCGGGGAAGGAGAGGGCTATGCCCGCGTCCCCCCAGAAGATCTCCTCCACCGTCACCGCGCCGGCGAGATTGGTCTCCTTGGGCTTCTTCTCCTTGGGCTCTTCTTCCCCCTTGTCCTCCTTTTTATCGGTTCCGAAGGCGCCGGCGATGCCTCCGCCCATGACCTTCTGCACCATGTTCAGCAAATCCCAGGGCTTCTCGTGCTCCTGCTCGTCATACTGACGGGCGAGGGGCCTCACGGCGCTTTCCGCGAACATGTGGATCATGTTCTTGGTGGCCTTGATGCGCGGGGAGAGTTCAAAGTCGATCATCTTCCACCTCCTATACCATCACGAAGCCCTCGAAGGCGGCGAATCCGCGCGCGTTGCGGAACCAGAGCTCGACGGGATTGTCCCTTACATATCCATGGCCGCCCATTATCTGCACCCCTCGGTCGCAAACCATCATCGCCATGTCCGCAGCGTAGTTCTTGGCCAGCGCGGCCTCCTTTTCGAAATCGATATTGCGGTCGCAGCGCCATGCCGCCTCCCAGGCCAGAAGCCTGGTGGCGTCCACCTCGATGGCCATCTCCGCGATCATGAAGGCGATGGCCTGGCGTGAAGCGATGGGCTCCCCGAAGGCGATCCTCTGGGTGGCGTAGTCGCGCGAATGCTCCAGCGCCCTGCGGCTCATCCCCACCGCAAGAGCCGCCAGCGCCAGCCGCGAGCGCGATAGCAGGCGGAGGAAATCGCACCCCGCCTCTCCGCCCAAGCGCGCTGTGGCGGGCACGCGGCAGTCCTTGAAGGTCACCGAATATGTGGATAGGGCCTTGATCCCCATGTTCTTCTCGCGCTCTCCTATCTTTACGCCCTTGGTGGAAACGGGAACGATGAACGCGTCCACGCCCGCAAAACCCATCCCTGGCGCCGTGGCCGCGAAAACCAGCATGTTCTCGGATTCCTGCGCCAAGGGGACCAGGCATTTTTTGCCGTTGATGACGTACTCGTCCCCATCGTTAACGGCGGTGGTGCGTAGCGCGGAGGGGCAAAAGTTATAGTACGGCTCCACCAGGGCGCTCGATGCCGCCTTGAACTCTTCGCCACAGAAAGCGGGGAGGATCTGCTTCTTCTGCTCCTCGGTGCCCTGGTCAAGAACGGAGATGGCCAGCACCGAGGGCGCCATGAGGTGCAGGGCCATGGAGAGATCGCCCCAGGCCAGCTCCTCCAGGGCTATAAGCCCGGTAACGGTGGAAAGCTCTTCCCCGAAGCCCTCATACTCTTCGGGAATACATCCGCCCAGCAGCCCCAACTCCCACCCCTTGGCGATCACATCCTCCGGGATGGCGTTCTGCTCATCACACTCCCTCATGATCGGCTCCATCTGATCCGCTGCGAAGGAGTTGACGGTCTCCTGGACCATCTTCTGTTCATCGCTAAGCTCGAAGGAAACCATAGACTTCACCCCTTGCTCTCATCTCGCTTCTGACTTTACATGGGACCTGGTTGCTTTCCGGCTCTCTGCGTCCCTCCTTTCGGCTCAAGGGCAGCGATGCGCCCTTCCTTCCTGCTCTTCCAAGAGGCCCGTCACGCCAATCGTCTTTCCGCTGCCGCCTCTTCGCCTGATCTCATGCCCTGCCCAGGGCGCTGCGCAAGGCCCTTCTCACATCCCCTTCGTCGGGGATGAGGGCCCTGATATGATATTCCACGATCATATCCGTCAGCCTATCCACGTCCACATCGCCCCCGTTCTGGAGGTGCTCCATGACCAGGTAAACGGTGGAGCCCATGACGATGGAGGTCACCATCCCCACGTCGCAATCCCGCATCATTCCACGTTCGCGCATCATGCGGAATTCCTCTACCAGCTTCTCACGCGCGAAGCGCGAGAGCACCTCCACCCGCTCCGAGAAATCCTCGTCCCTTCCCAGCGCTTCGCGGTAGACTATGTCGGTGAGATGGGGGTTGTGGCGATGGTAGTTGAACACACGCATCATGTTGTCCCGCCATGCCTGCAACACCGCTCCGCCTCTGCCGAAGGCCTCTTTCAGGTGGAGGTGGTTTTCCTCCAGGAGCACGGCATACCCCTGAAAGAACTCCTCTATAAGCTCAAGGAAAATATGGCGCTTGGATTCGAAGTACAGGTAAAAAGTGCCCCTGCCGACCTTAGCCGTCTCCACGATATCGGAGACAGAAGCCATACGATAGCCCTTGCGCGCGAACACCTCCGCTGCTGCCTTTAGAATATGTTCACGCCTCTCGACGGCGGGCATCCTCTTTTTTGGTACTGACATGTCATTACAATAGTTTCCTTTTACGGTTATGTCAAACGCTTTCACCTTCCCGTTTCACGCCTCACGATTGACAAGGCGGAGCAGCGTCGCGATTCCTCCGGAGCGGTTTCCTGGAGCCCTTGAAACAGCCCTTCATCCTTGCGCTCGCCTAGGCCAGCGTTCTGGGCCAGTCGTTGAGCAGCAGGCTCGCCACGGCCATCCCCGAGATCATCGCGCCCGGCACTCCCAGCCCCGGGTTGGTGCTCTGTCCGGCCTGATATAGGCGGTCGATCAAGCGCGAGCGGTAATTGGGGCGGAAGGGGCCCATGTTCGGTAGGCTCATCTCGATGCCGAAGAAGGCTCCCTCGGCTACGTTGAGCCTTCGCTCCAGCTCGGTGGGGGGAACGGAGTCCATCCACTCCACGCGCCCTCGCAGGCCTGGGAAGCATCGCTCATCAAGGTAATCGATGCACTCCCATGCCCATTCATCCGCGATCTCGTCCCAGTTATCGTACTTCAACTTGTAGGGAGCGATATAAATGGTGTAGAGAACCTGCTTTCCCGGCGGCGCCATGTTGGGGTCGTCGAAAGTGTTGTCGATGACCAGGTATACACCGTCCCTGGCGCGGTAGAGCAGCCCGCGGTCGTAGAAGTCCGTCCAGATGTTGTCCACCCTCTCCCTTTTCTGCGCCACCAAAGACATGTGGGCCTTGACGCTGTCCAGCCTCTCGGAGAGCCCGACGTAGAACATGGGAGCGGGTATGGAACATGGCTGCCGGCGCACGGTGCGCCTCACCCAACCCGGAAGGTCAGCGTCTTTGAGGAGGTTGAAGTAGGTGAACCGGGAATGGGTGTTGGAGATCACGGATTTTGCGTTGAGCACCTCGCCGTCGGAGAGCCTCACGCCCCTTGCCTCCCTCCCCTGCAAGGCTATGCTGTCCACCTCCGCTTGTAGGCGCAGCTCTGCTCCGAAATCCTGCGCGATGCGCGCCAGGGCCCTGGGGATGGAGATCATTCCTCCCTTTGGGTAGTAATAACCCATGTGGCCCATGTAGGTGATCATGGCGAAAAGGCCCATGCAGCGGTGGGCGGGAAGGCCCGCGTAGAGGTTCTCCCAGCCGAAGATCAACTGCACATAGGGATGGGAGAAATATCTCTTTACAAGATTTTCCAAGTTGTTCAAACCCATCTTGAGGTTTACGGGAATGGCGGGGATGAGCTCTTTCGTCATCACCAGTTTCGCGAGCTTGGAGAGCCTGGTGATATCCCTTATCCCCGGCATGGGGTTGGCGGTGACGGCGGTAAGCAGGTTTTGGATCTTCCCCATGTCCCGGCAGTAGCGGTAGTACCCGTCCACGTCCTGGGGGGCCATCTGCTTTACCACCTTGGCCATCTCGTCAACGTCCCTGGGCAGGGCGACATCGCTGCCGTCCTCGAAATAGACCTGGTATACCGGGTCTATGAGGTCCCACTGCAGGTAATCCTCCAAGCGCAGGTTAAGCAGCTCGAAGAGCTTGTAATAGAGTTCATGCCCGATGACGAACACCGCACCCACCTCGGGTTTGAAGCCGTTGACGTCGTAATTCGAGCAACATCCTCCCACACGGTCCAGCCTCTCGAGCACCAGGACCTTAAGCCCCTCCTTGGCCAGCAGCGAAGCGGCGGTCAGGCCCCCTACGCCCGCGCCTATGATGATGGTGTCGTAATCGTAAGTCATTTTCGCCACCCCTTATATAAACACCCGGAACGGCATTTCCCGCAGCTCGAAAAGGTTCTTTTTCAGTCGTCTTTGCTGTTCCTCGTCGAGGCGCAGGGCCCATGCCGCTCCCAGTAACACGCCAAGAAGAAAGGGAACCGTTTTCGAGGCAGCAAAAATTCGAAAGGAATGACGGCTTGTCTTCATCGGCATCCTCCTACCATCGCCCCCTCCCTGGACGCCTTAAACATGATAACCCAATCGCACACGAAGCGCAGCAACTGTTTATGGCCAGAGTCGGGGCCGACGCTCTTTTCGCACCAGGGCAACCATTACACCTCGAAGGAAAGCTCGACCGCGATGCTGGGCTCGGCGAAACACGCGTGCTCCCTCCAGTTCAGCATCGTCCAACCTTCCGCCGATGCGATCCTCCTCAATCCCCTTTGAGGGTTCACGGCCACCGGATGCCCTACCGCCCTGAGCAACGGCAGGTCGGCGACGCTGTCGGAATAGAAATAGCATGCGTCGAGATCGACGCCATGGGCAGACGCATAAGCACGTGCGAGTTCGGCTTTGCCCTCGCCATAGGGAAGCGGTCGCTCCAGCTCGTCGGTGAGGTAACCGTTCCTCACCGGCGCCTTGGCCGCTATTTTATCGTCCGCCCCCAGCTGCACCCTCACTTTCTCGCACATGTATTCTCCCGCGGCGGTGGCGATAACGGTTCGGTGACCGCGCTCCCTGTGGCTGGCTATGCAGTCCGCGCCTTCGCGATAGAGGCGAGGCATCACGCAGGCTTCATAGGCTTCATCCAGCATGCGTACCAGCTCATGGATGGGATATTTCCCGCATTCCTGGAAGGTCCAGCGATACACCTCTTCGCGCGGGAGCCTGTTGAGGCGGTAGAGCGCGGTGAACTTCACCGCTTTCCATATCGCCTCCATTCCCAGCAGCCGTTTTTTCACCATATACATGACCACCAGATTCCCGTTGGCGCCGTCCAGGAGAGTGTGATCCAGGTCGAAAAAGGCTATGGGTTGCGACGACGTCATCATATCTCCTTGTCCAGCGCGAAAACGATCTTGATGGCTTTTTCGCGGCTCTTGTTCAGGGCGGTATCAAGCGCCTTCGGCCATTCATCGAGGGTGAAGCGGTGGGTTATGAGATGAGACAGGTCCACCTTCCCCTGCGCGAACAATCGCAACGCCAGCTCGAACGCGTGCATCCTTTGGCCTTCGTGTTCCTCTTGCCCATACACGTAGATACCGCGCAGCGTGAGCTCCTTCAGCCAAACCGGCGTCCAATCCACCTTCTTCACCGGGCTGATACCCAAGAGATTGTAGGTCCCGGCATGAGCAAGAACGCGCAGGGAAAAATCCAGGGTCTGCGTGGACCCCACGGCATCGAAGACACGGTCCACCCCGCCTATGAGGATGGGCTTTGCGAGCAGCGGGGTGTACATCTTCGCGCCGGTTAGCTCCGCCACCCGCTTGTAGAAGCCCTTTCCGCCCGGGCGAAGCACCTCCTCCACTCCCATGCTTTTTGCGACCTCGCTATGGAAGGGGTCAACCTCCACCCCCAGGATGCGCACGTCCGGATACAGGGCTTTCAACGCCGCAATGGTGCAAAGCCCCATCACGCCATGGCCGATGACCATGACCGTCTCTCCCGAGCGCAGGCGGTTTCCCAGAACCATGTGCAGAGAAACCGCGAAGGGCTCCGTGAGCACGGCGTTCTCGTCGCTAACCCCTTCCGGCACGCGGTAGAGTTGCGCGGCGTGTGCCACCCCCATCTCGCTGATGAACCCCGGCACCCCCGCGGTGTTGCCCACGAACATGCCCGCTGCGAGCTCCCCCTCCGTCCAGTTCTCGCATAGTCCGTGGCTGCCGTCGGCACAAACACGGCAGGGCGGTTTAATACGACGCTGCAGGCAGCCCAGGGCGGGCATCACCGTCACCCTGTCCCCGACCTCGAACCCCTCCACCTCGTCCCCTTTTTCGGCGATCTCGCCGCATACCTCGTGGCCGATGACGAAAGGGAAAGACGCGAAGGGCTGTAGGGTCAGGCTCTCGTGGCACTTCACGATGCTCAGGTCGCTGCCGCAGAAACCCGCAAGCCTCGGCCTCACCTTGACCCAGTCCGGGCCCAGGAGCTTGGGCTCCTCGACTTCCCTTACCTGTGCCGGAGCCGCCCACGAGGTGAGGATCTGCGGCTTGCGGTCGCTTAAGGCCCCGGTAAGAAGGTATTTCGGTATGCTGTACTCGAAGGTCAGCGCTTTCATGATCTCCCCCTTTCCTCCACCGCGGTCTCCTTCGCCGCTTAGGAGCCGCATTCTTCCGAGTTATGCGAGCCGATGACCGCAATCAGGGGATTTCAGCCTTCTATCCAACCACCCGGCCGAAGGCTTTCCTCCCTATCCACCGAGGCCTCCTCCTGGTGCGGGAGCGGATTCCCCGCACCTCTTGTTCAATTGCCCTTGAACTCCGGCGGGCGCTTCTGCAGGAAGGAAGTGATCCCTTCCATGACGTCCGCCGTGCTTACCGCAATGCCCTGCATGGAAGCCTCCATCTCCAGGCAGGTCTCCAGATCCGATTCAAAGGAGCGGTTGAGCATGCGCTTGATCATCCCCATGGCTCGGGTCGGACCCGAGGCAAGCTTACGGGCCGCCTCCATGGCCTCCTCCATGAGCCGCTCGTGCGGCACCACCTTGCTTACCAACCCCAGCTCCATGGCGCGTTGCGCATCCACCGGCTCCCCCGAGAACATGAGTTCCTTGGCGCGCGAAAGGCCCACCAAGCGTGGCAGGAAGAATGTCCCACCTGCGTCGGCCACCAGCCCGCGGCGCACGAAGATCTGGATGAACCGCGCCTTATCGGAGGCGATGAGGATGTCGCATGCGAGCGCGAAATTACATCCCGCTCCCGCGGCGTCACCGTTGACGGCACCGATAACCGGCTTCTCCATCAACGCCATGGACCTTATGGTGCGCGAGTAGATATGGGTGGATAGGCGCATCCCCATAGGCGTATGGGCATCCGCCCTCGCTCCGCCTCCCGTGAGGTCGGCGCCGGTGCAGAAACCCCTTCCCTCGCCGGTTATCACCACCGCCCTGGCGTCATCGTCCTGGTGCAGCTCCTCGAAGCGCTGAATAAGCGCATATAGCATGTTGTAGTTGAAGGCGTTCATCTTTTCCGGGCGGTTGAGGGTTATCACCTCTACCTGACCCTCGCGCCGGAACAGGACTTCGTCCATATCTCCCTCCTTTTTCGCCGCCCACGCATGGGCTCTCTCGGTTTTCGCCGTAAATGGTGAGCTCTTCAACCCTATTGAGCGCTAGAGGGCATAGCCCATGCCTTTACCGCCTGTTTTGTCCTTACCACAACCTCTCCGCCGTCCTCTTTTATCCGTGCTCGCGTGAGTCGAGCCGCTCTTTCTTCGTCGCCCCAGCACCCGGCATCGCCGCGCCTCAGCCTGTCCGGGCCTCCCCCGGGATCAAGGCCAGGAGGTCAGGGCCGAGGAGCTTCCTCACCGCATCCCGTATCTCCAGCGCGGTGTTGCGAAGGAATTCCCTTGACTGCCCCAGGGGGTCGTCGATGGTGAAGCTATGGTCGTAAAGGTGGAAATAGTGCAGGAAGAACGACTGCAGCTGCGCGTTCAGCTCTCCTTTTACGCCTAGGGCGTCAAATCCCTCGATATGGCGTATCCACCTCCTCAGCTCCAGCAGCCTTTTCTCCGGTTCCCGCTCCGGGATCGCGCGCCCCTTTGCCTCTCCCTGGAGCACGAACTCCTTGAGGGTGAATACCTTTTCCACCGCCTCCTGGTGTCGGGTCAACAAGCGCGAGCTGTTGTGCATGGCCATGGCCAGGATGAGGTCCGAGTCCTCGATGTCGCTCTCCAGCAATGGCCTTGCCCTATGTCCCGCCACATCCAGGCCGAATTCATGCATCACCTCCACCACCTCAGTGGGGGGAGGCTGCCCTTCCTCCGCTTCAAGGCCGGCGGAGGAGATCAGAACCTCGCACTCGCCGTTTCTCGATCCTAAAAGATCCTCCGCAAAGGCCTCGGCCATGGCGCTGCGACAGATATTTCCGGTGCACACGAATAAAAGCCTCAAGCAGTTGCCCCTCCCGTGCTCGGAATATCCCACAAAGATGTGACCAAATACTTAACTTCCATATTTCCCTGCGATATTATCTTCGATATTATCTTCCCCGTCATCTCCGGCTCAATCGCCGAGTCCGTTCCCAAGCAAAGCTTTCACGCTTCCGCAACCCCGCTTCCGTCTCGAGCCGTTATCGCCTTAGCCGTCCGTTCAAGGCCGACCGGAGTCGTCTTCCCTTCCGAAACGAGGGCATAAGCCCTTCGCTTTTTGCCCCCCATACACGTCGCCGGTCGTTGCCCTCCCTTCAGGTTTTTTCACCACCGTCCAGCAACCAACGAGCCGCCTCCCAGCCCGTATGCACCGCTTCCAGCAGCCTAGCCGGTTTTAATTCGTCACCCGCCTCCACAACATCGATCCCCAGTTCTCGCGCTCTCTTCGCAACCTCTTTTTCCGGGCGCGATCCCACTGCCCATACCACAAGATCCGCTTTTATCTCCCTTTCCTCTCCGCGTACCTCCACCGCGGCAAATCCCTCATGAACCTCGAGCACTTTCGCGGCCAGAAAGAATTCCCCTTTTTCCCTCAGCTCGCGGTGGAGAAAATAGCCGTGCGAGGTGATGGGGAGTACGGGGGGATATTCTTTTTCCTCCACCACGGTGACCATGCAGCCTTTGGAGATAAGGTAATGTGCGGTCTCCAAGCCCACGGGACCCCCTCCCACCACCAGGACTCGTCCTCGCGCTTCTCTCTTGCCCAGCAATACCTCCCTCGCCTCCGCGTTTATCGGCAGGCCCACCCCCGGGAGTTCGGGGATCACCGGCGCGGCGCCGCAGGCAGATACTACCCCGGCCCAATTCCTTTCCGCCAGGACCATCGCGTCCGCCTCCAGGCCCGTCTCCACCTCTACGCCCAGCGAGCGCAGTCTGTGCTCCGCCCATTCCACCCAGCCCGCCAGGGGCTCCTTTCCCGGAGGCCGAGATGCCGCCCGCAACTGCCCGCCGGGAAGGTCTTCTCTTTCCACCACCCTCACTTCCGATCCCGCCTCCGCGAGGGTGACGGCCGCCTGCAAGCCCGCCGGACCCGCTCCCACCACCAGGTAAGGACCGCCTCCCTTTCCTTTTATGGCTTTCTCCTCCAATTCATTCCCGCAGGAGGGGTTTATGGTGCAGGTTATGGGCTTCAACTCGAACATGAGTCTCTCGATGCACCCCTGGTTGCAGGAAAGACAGAACCTGATGTCCCCGTAGCGTCCCTCGGCGGCCTTGGAAAGGAAATAGGGGTCGGCCAAGTGCTGCCGTCCGAAGGCCACCAGGTCAGCCTTTCCCTCCTCCAGCACCTTCTGCGCGTGTCGCGGATCGTGCAGCTTTCCCACCACGATCACGGGCACTCCCACGTTTTTCTTGATCGCGGCGGCCCTCTCCACGTTGATCCCTTGCGGATGATGAAACCCGGGGCAAGTGGGGTTTCCGGGCGAGTCGTAAACCCCGCAGGATACGTGCAGAGCGTCCACCCCCTCCTCGACCAGCGAGGGCAGTAGGGGAAGGATGTAATCGAGGTCATATCCCCCTTTCAGCAATTCCGATGCGGAAAGGCGGAATATCACCGGAAAGCCGGGGCCCACCTCACTGCGCACCTCTCTCACCACTTCCCGGGCGAAGCGCATTCTGCCCACTCCATCGCCGCCGTAGGAATCATCTCGCTGGTTTGAATAGGGTGACATAAACTGGCTGATGAGGTACCCGTGAGCGCCGTGTATCTCCACCGCGTCGAAACCGGCCTCCCGCGCCCTTCGCGCCGCCGCCGCGAAACAACCCACCAGTTCCTCTATCTCGGCCACGCTTAATTCCCTAGGCAGCTGTCCGACGGCGCGGCTGGGAAGCGGCGAAGGCGCCACCGGCTGCTCGCCGATGACGGCGGCGAAGGTTTCTCGGCCGGCGTGGTGTAGCTGCGCCGCCACCGCCGCTCCTTTGCGCTTTACCGCCGATGTCAGCTTCTCCAACCCGGGAATGAATCTATCGTCGTAGATTCCCAGCTCGGACGGAAAGCCCTTGCCGTTCTGGTGCACGGCGCATACCTCGGTGATGATCAATCCTGCGCCTCCCTCCGCCCTGCGCTCCAGGTACCCGATGAGGCGATCGGTCACCGTGCCGGAAGGCGATCCGTATCCCGTGCCCATGGCAGGCATAATGGCGCGATTGCGCAGGCGCAATCTCCCTATGTTCATCTCGTCCCAGAGGGAAGCGCGAATCACGCATGTCTCCTCGTTGCCGCACGTCCCGGCTCAAGCCGAGATCTCGCGTCCGCCATCGATGAGGATGACCTGTCCGGTCATGTAGCGGGAAGCATCCGAGGCCAGGAATATGGCAAGCCCGACCATCTCCTCCGGCTCGGCCATCCTCCCAAGGGGAATAGAGTTCAAAGCCGCTTGAAGAATGGCCTCGTTACCCCACAAGGCCTGGCTGAAATGGGTCTTCACCAGCCCGGGCGCTATGGCGTTGACCCTCACTCCCTTGGGCCCCCATTCCTGAGCGAATACCTTGGTGAGCATGTTCACCGCCGCTTTGGACATGGAATATACGCCCAAAAAGGGGGTGGGGCAGAAAGCGGCCTCGGAGGAGACGTTGATGACCGAACCGGAGCCCTTGTCACACATCACCTTTCCCACCTGCTGAGTGAGAAAGAATACGCCCTTGACGTTGACGTCCATGATCTTGTCGTAAGCCGCCTCCTCCACTTCTGCGGTGCCGCAGAAGATGGGATTGGTGGCCGCGTTGTTGACCAGGATGTCAATCGTGCCATATTTATCCATGGTCCCCTCTACCAGGCGGCGTATGCCGTCCATGTCCCCCATATGGGTGGGGATGACGAGGGCTTCTCCTCCACTCGCCTCTATTTTCGCCTTTACCTGCTCCAAGGCCTCCGCCTTGCGGCTCGCCAGCACCACCTTGGCGCCCATTTCGGCGTAGCCCTCGGCGATGGCCTGCCCGATGCCCCGACTTCCTCCCGTGACGATGGCCACCTTGCCCTCCAAGGAGAACTGCTCACGGTACATCTGCCTCGACCTCCTTGTTCCCGAATCGCTTCCCGCGGCCTTCCGCGGCGCATATGAGGATTCTATCACCGACCCGGTTCTTTCTGCACAGCATCGTGTCCCTATCCCCAGATCGATGGCCGCGGCGCCGTATGACTTTCTTTACCATCCCGTATCGTGATGTACATGACCTAATGCATACCACCGCCCTCATACCGTAGAATAGTCATCGAGATCAGCGATGGCGCGCGCATGGGAATCGCGCATCGGCATATGTGAGCGCGAGGCCCCCGCAACAAGCGGAACGGAGTGGGATGATCGCTCAAGAGGTTCGGGTCAAGACTTTTTCGCTCTTTTTCGTATCGGCGTTGCTCGCCTTTCTCCTGTTTCCCTCCCCGCGCCCCGCTTCCTCGCAGCCCGCATACACCTACGAATCTTTCCACGCTGCTATAGAGGTCTCCGGCGACGGCATAGTCATGGTGCGCGACAAGGTCACCTACGCGTTCCAGGACCATTCCGGGTGGGTCGGGATCTCTATCCCCTCTTCCTACGGTAAGGTGGTCGAGGCACGGGTGCTGGCGGGCGACGGCTCGGAGCTTGCAAGCGAGCGATGGGATCACGAGCAGGACGATAGCGGTTACACCCTCTGGTGTCTGGTGGAGGACGCCGGCCCCAGCGCCACTTTCATTTACGAGTACAAACTGCAGGGCGCGTTGCAGCGTGATGGGGACAGAGTCGGACTTGCGGGGTGGAGCGCCGTGCCCTCCCAGAGGAACTCAAGCATCGATCATAGCTCCGTGACCATCAGGCTCCCCGCGGGGCTTGACGAATCCGAGATAGACCTTCACGTCGCTCCCTTTTCATATAAAGAGGGGATAACCACCAAGGTACAGGGTGATTCCACCGTGATTATCGAGGCCGACTGGCTTGACGCCTCCTCCCATTATTCGTTCGACTGCTTTTGGCCCTCCAGGGTCATGGAGACGGGCGACACCGGTCTTATCAGCGATTCGAGTCAGGAGAAAAGCTGGGATTTCGAGCGCTTCGACGTGGACATCACCTTACACCCCGACGCCACCTTCACCGTACGCGAGACCCAAGTGGTCAATTTCCGGGGCAGCTTCAGTTGGCTCAACCGTGACCTCAGCACGCGCTCGGCATATTTTGAAGAGGGCAGGACCTACGGCCGTGTGCGCGTACGCGACATAGCGGTATTCAACCTGGATGGGACCCCATACGATGCGGGATCCTGGAGCGTCGAGGACGAGCCGGGGTTAAGGCGGGTTCGCATAGAGTTCGAGGCGCGGGGCGAGCAAAGGGGTTGGATAATCGAGTATCGCATAAGCGGCGCGCTCATCTTCGCGGAGAACCACCACCGCCTCTACTGGAACGCCGTTTCCATCGACCGCGATGTGCCGGTGAAATCGTCGTCAATAAGGGTGCATCTCCCCCCGGGGACCGATATGGGGGCCGTGCAGTCCACGCAGTACGTGGATATCTACAACCCTCCCTCCACTTACGACACGTGCGTGGAGGGAAACAGCCTGTGGTGGACGGTCAGGGATATCGCGCCCTACAGCACTTTTACCATAGACGTCTCGCTGCCCAAGGGAACGGTGAGCGTTCCCTGGCAGTACGGCAGGCCCTGCGGCATCGCGGTCATCGCCTCCTCCGGCGCGGCCTTCGCGGCATCCCTTTTGGCTATGCTCCTGCTTTGGTGGCGCAAGGGGCGCGACGTGGGAAGAACCGGAACCGCCATGGTCCGCTACGACCCTCCCGAAGGCTTGAAACCGGCCATGTTGGGCATGCTGGTGCACGAAAAACCACGTGTCGAGGACATCACCGCCACCATCGTGGACCTCGCCCGCCGCGGTTACCTGAAGATCATGGAGTTGGAAAAGCGTTCGCTTATCCGCGTCACCACCTATGCATTCAATCGCCTTCATAAGTCGTCTGCCGAGCTGCTCCCCTACGAGAGAGCCATCCTGGAGGGCCTTTTCTCTTCCGGGGATTACGTGGAGGAGAAGGACCTCGAGAACAGTTTTTACGTGCACGTACCCGGGATCCTCGATGGTGTGAGGGAGGAGGTCATGTCCCTGGGTCTGTTCGACCGCGATCCCAGGCGAGTGAGAAAATCCTACTATATCGCCGGCTTTATGATCGCCGTGCTTCCGCCGGCGGCGGCGTTGTTATCTCCCATATGGCTCGATCTGGGCTGGTTTTATCTCCTGCTATGCTCCTTTTTCCCCATAGGCGTGGTGGTTGCGCTGGTGGGACGTTTCATGCCGCGTCGCAGCACGGAGGGTTCGCGCCGCTATGAGCATGCCTTGGGTTTCCGCGAATTCATGTCCACCGCGGAGGGGGAGGAGCTGCAAAGCATGACCCCGGAGGATTTCCAAGCCGACTTGCCCTATGCCATGGTGCTGGGGGTCGCCGATGCCTGGGCACGCAAGTTCAAGGAGATCTACACCACCCCGCCGGAATGGTTCTCGAGCCCCTCAGCCGCTTTCAGCACCGTTTACCTTGCGTCTTCTCTGAACAGCCTGACCAGCCACCTCAACTCCACCCTGACCTCTTCTCCCGCTTCCTCGGGAGATGGAGGAGGCGGAGGTTTCGGAGGAGGCTCCGCGGGCGGCGGCTTCGGAGGCGGCGGCTCATCGGCCGGCTGACGAGAAGCGTTTTTTCGGCAGTTTCACTCTCATTATGACGGCATTCCGTTGTCGCACTTAAACGATATTCCTTTTTCAAAACCTCCTGTAAGAAGCACTCATAAGATCGCGCCTTGCGATAGTGGATGCGCGTTCTTGCTCATTCCCGCGGGGATGGGGCGGCTTGAAGCCAGAGCGATCGTTCTTGATTCGATGCCGGGCTCGTTTTATCGCCGGCCCCCGGCTTTTACGCCGACAGGATATGCGGACCTTTGTGCCGTATCGACCTGACTCCCGCGCGCCTACCTCGACGTCTTCCCTTCGCAGGACCTGCCGCCGCAGCCGTCGATAGCGGCGTCAGTGCTCGTGGGGATGCTCGTGAGGGTGGCTGTGGCCGTGGATATGGGGGTGTTCGTGGGCGTGAACATGGGCATGGGCGGATTCCGCTTGCAGCTTGACCGCCTCCTCCACCGCGTCCTCGGTCCTTTCCAGCGCCGAGGAAAGCGCTTCCTTGGCGCCGGAAAGCGCGTCGGCAAGCCTGTCCCACCCCAGGTTGCCCGCCAATGCTTCGTACTGCGATAAGGATTCCTCCTCGTCGCGCAAACGGCGCATGGCCTGGCGCAGCGCTACCTTGATCAACAGAGGTGACCTGTCATCATGTTCGCTCATGTCATGAGTATAATACAAATCGCCCTTACCCGCTAAAAACAGGCATGGCGATATTCTCTCCCCATTGAGGTTGTGTCCGTGCGTCTAATACCCCTGAGCGGCAGAGAAGCCCTCGAGGGGACAAATCGCTTTCGCATTTCATACAACCAAGCCCTCAACTGGATACAAATCGCAGACCGTCTAGGGTAAAATGCACTATAGCTGCGACGTTATGGCGCGATGCGGGGAAAGCCGTCCTGCATGAACGAAACGCTAAAGGGGGTAAGTGTCATGAACATCGGTGAATGGCCGACGCGTTGGGCAGCCAGATATCCTGACGAGCCGTATATCCTGTATGGAGACCTCGCCTTTACCAAGGGAGAGTTCAACGCCAGGATCAATCGTCTCGCGCATGCCTTCCAGGAAATGGGGCTGAAGAAAGGGGACCGTTTCGCCGCCCTCCTCGCCAACAGCCATGTCTTCCTCGAGGTGCTCCTGGCCCTCAACAAGATCGGCGCCATCATGGTGCCCCTCAACTTCCGCCTCGCGGTCCCGGAGCTTGAATATATCCTCAACGATTCCGCTCCTTCCGGCCTCATCTACTCGCCGGAGTTCGCGGAGGCGGCGGAGGGGTTGCGCGGCAAAGTCCCTTCTTTGCGCATGTTCTTGAGGGAGCTGGAGGGGGGCAATCAGAACGACCCCCTTTACGAGGAATGGATAGCGGGCAAACCGGAAGATGAGCCGGTGCCCGACGCCGAGGTCACCTTGGACGACGTGCAGTTCATAATGTACACCTCCGGCACCACCGGAAAGCCCAAAGGCGCGGCCATCCTGCACGGGAACACGCAGTGGAATGCCATCAACTCCATACACATGTACGCCTTCGACTCCAGTGACGTGAGCATCGCCTGCGCTCCCCTCTTCCACATAGGAGGGCTGGCCGTTTCCGCCTTCCCCTCCCTCTACGTGGGGGCTCGGGTGGTCATCCAGCGCTTTTTCAACCCCGTGGAGACCCTTCAGCTCATCGAGAGGGAGAAGGTCACCTTCATGTTCGGCATACCGGTGATGTTCCTGCTCATGACCCAGGTGCCCGAGTTCGAGACCACCGATTACTCCAGCGTGCGTTTCTTCATCGCCGGAGGCGCTCCCTGTCCGCGCTCTCTCATCGAGACCTGGCTCAAGCACGGCATAACCTTCAACCAGGGCTACGGTATGACCGAGACCGCCACCGCCATCACCGCTTTGCGCACCGAGGACGCCCTGCGCAAGCTGGGTTCTTGCGGCAAACCGGTATTCCACACCGACATCAAGATCGTGGACATGGAGGGCAAAGAACTTCCCCAGGGAGAGATGGGAGAGGTGTGGGTGAAAGGCCCCAACGTCATCCGCGAGTACTGGAAACTGCCGGAGGCCACCGCCGAATCCTTCACCGACGGCTGGCTGCATACCGGGGACATGGGTTATATCGACGAGGAGGGCTACCTTTACCTCGTGGATCGGCGTAAGGACATGTATATCAGCGGCGGCGAAAACGTATATCCCGCCGAGGTCGAGGACGTGCTCATGTCCTTCGAGAAGATAGCCGACGCCGGGGTCATCGGCATCCCCGACGAGAAATGGGGCGAGGTGGGGCTGGCGGTGGTGGTTCCCACGCCCGGCACGGAGTTGACGGAGGAGGAGGTCATAGCCTTCTGCCAGGGCAAGCTGGCCAAGTACAAGATACCCAAGAAAGTGGTCTTCGTAGAGGCGCTCCCGCGCACCGCCACGGGCAAGATACTGAAGAAGGAGCTTAAAGCCCAATATATCAAGTAAACAGGCGGCCACACTTTAGGGATTGCGATAACCCGAGTATTAAAGGTGTGCAGCACTTGCCTCAAGGGGCTGGGGCCATTCGACCGATTTATGCGGCTACCTGCGGGTGATTGCTATTGATAAAACCGGTCTTGGCCGTAAACGTTTTCCCATAATCCCATAAGTTTGAAAAAAGGTGATATTGTATCTTACGGCCAACAGCCGTCAACACCGGCGCCGGGATTCAGCCAACTCGTAGATCCAGATCGAGAAGCCAGAAGTCGGATATGGAACCCTCCCGGTCAACGCCCGCCAGGAGGCAGTCGGCGACCTCGAAGACCAGCGCCACTCCATCTACTATGGATATACGCAGGGACGCGGATTCCTCATGCCATAGATATTCAGGCTCTGCGGGGTAGAAGGCCAGGTCTTCATCCCTCGCCAGGGCCGGGAATCTCAATATCCCTCGCGCGTCGGGTGCCGGGGGTTCCTCCGTTCCCTCCGTTTTCCACCTTCCCGTCCTCACAAACGATTGCAGGCCTACCAGTTCCCCCACCTCCGCGTCCACCACCACCACCAGTCTGCCCAGGCCGATGGTGCGCACGCGGGAGGGAGGTCTTTCAAGCCGTCGGAACTCCACCATCTCCGGGATGGCCTGATAGAGGTTCAAGCCGCGCGGCGGCTCCCTGTCGGTTTCAAGAACCACACGCGGGAAACGCCCTTCCTTTGCCATCGCGCTCCTCCACAACCATGGCGTATTATACCCTCACCATTCTCCGCTCGTCCGGCCGCTACCTGCAAGCCTCGCTCTTGTACCTGCCGTTTTATTCCCTTTACAAGGGGTATTATATCTATCGAGACGGAAGCGATATGATCAATCCCTGACGGGGGAAAGGAGCCTTTGGAATGGAGGAAACGCCAAAGCCCGAGCATCACTACGCCCACGTGAACAACCTGCGCCTGCACTATGTGTGCGCGGGGGATGGCGCCCTGGTGATTCTGCTTCACGGTTTCCCCGAGTTCTGGTACTCCTGGCGTCACCAGATCCCCGTGCTCGCACAGCGCTTCCGGGTTGTAGCCCCGGACATGCGCGGCTACAACCAGAGCGAGAAGCCGGTAGGAGTGAGCAACTACCGCATCGAGGCGCTCATGGAAGACCTGGCAAGTCTCATAAAGGAGCTGGGAGAGGAAAAGGCGGTTATCGTCGCCCATGACTGGGGAGGCGGGGTTGCGTGGCCCTTCGCCGCCCACTATCCGGAGATGGTGGAGCGACTGATCATCCTCAACTGCCCTCCCCCTGCCGTTCTCATGCGCCATCTCATGAGCAACCGGGCGCAACTGCGCCGCTCCTATTACATGTTCCTCTTTCAACTTCCCCTCCTCCCCGAGATGGCCCTGAGGTTTCGCGACTACGAGATGATCGAGCGCGCCTTTCGCGGTTGGGCCATCGACAAGAGCGCTTTCAGCGATCACGACATCACCATGTTCAAGACCGCCGCGGCAAAGCCCGGGGCGCTGACGGGGGGGATAAACTACTATCGCGCCGCCTTCCGCGCCTTTCTCCGTTCCAGAGCCCGAGGGGACAAAGGTGGGCCGAAGGTCAAATGCCCCACCCTGGTGATATGGGGCGAAGAGGACCGCGCCCTGGGCAAGGAGTTGACCTATGATTTCCATCGCGAGGTAGAGGGTCCATTAGAGATCAAGTATATACCGCACTGCAGTCACTGGGTGCAGCAGGAACGCCCCACCGAGGTCAATTCCTATATCATGGATTTCCTGGCCGACCTGCCTTGAAGAACCAGGCTTGCGCAGAGGACAGGCTTTTTTCGTCACGCGGAGCTTGCTGCAAGAACGAGGTGGCATTAACGATGATCGACGGCGCGACTTGATGAAAAGATATGTCCATGTAACCGGACATGCTGCAGGCCATGATCCGCTTTCATCATCGAGCGGTAATGGAGGAGAGTAAAAGCCCCGCGAACGCGGGGCTCTTTAGCTGGTGTCGGAGGGGGGACTTGAACCCCCATGAGGAAGCTCCTCACTAGGCCCTCAACCTAGCGCGTCTACCGATTCCGCCACTCCGACAAAGGTGCGGTAAACCCGCCTCAACTGGAGGCCTTTGCGTCCTCCGGCTCCCCTTCGGGCTTCATCTTGCGATTTCGGAAACCAGTATATACCCTATGCCGCCTCGGGTCTATTATCCTAGAGGCATAAAAAATGTCTTTCGATACCCGCCCGAATTTTCCTACCACTTCCACCCTGTCTCCGTCATCCAGGGGGGGCGGGAAGCGAAAGCCGCGATAAAACCATACCTTGGTGCTCCCTCCGCCGTCTTCCAAGAGGTCGAAGTTGATGTCGAAGGTCAGGGTCTTGGATTTACGGTTGGCGCGTCTCGGCATCAGCGTAGGCAAGGGGTAGGTGGAGACGTTCAGGATTATGCCCTTTTTCGAGATCTTCGCCAACTCTTTCCTCCAACATCCAGGGACCCCCGCCCCTGTCGCCCCGCCCGCAGCGCCATTTTATTATCGTCTGCGCCTCGAGCGTTCTTGAGGTCTTACCGCCCCGATATATCCAATAACGCGGATACCTCTCTCCATATCACAGCCGCCAGCTCCGCCTTGGGCATGAGATCGAGCTCCACCTCCCGGCCATCCGCAAAGAGCAGCACCGCGCGGTTGTAGTCGGAATCGAAACCCGAACCGGGATGGGTCACGTCGTTTGCCACCAACATGTCCACCTTTTTCTCCCGCATTTTAGCGCGCGCCCTCTGCAAAAGCTCCCCCGTCTCGGCCGCGAATCCCACCAACACCTGTCCCTGCGGCTTTATTCCTGAAAGCTCCGCGAGTATATCCGGAGTTCGCACCAGCTCCAGCACCAGCTTTTCCGCGCTCCCTCGCTTGATCTTTTCCCCATGGGCCTTTACGGGCATGAAATCGGCCACCGCCGCCGCCATCACCACAGCACGGCACGCGGGCGCCCTTTCAACTACCTCCTCCCTCATCTCCTCCGCCGTTTCCACCGTCACCCGTTCCACCCCTCCAGGGCATTCGAGGGCGCTGGGGCCGCTGACTAGCTGCACTCTGGCTCCCATGCGCGCCGCCACCGCGGCCATGGCATAGCCCATCTTGCCGCTGGAGCGGTTCCCGATGAAGCGCACCGGGTCTATGGCCTCGCGGGTGCCGCCCGCGGTCACCAGCACCGGCACACCCGCGAGAAGTGAATTCGTACCCAGCGCCGCGAGCACTTCCTCCACGATGGTCTCCGGCTCAGACATCCTTCCCGGACCCTCCTCACCGCAGGCAAGGGACCCGCTTTCCGGCCCCACCACCCTCACCCCTCTCTCGCGTAGGGTCTCGAGGTTGGAAACGGTGGCGGGGTGCGACCACATCTCCCGGTTCATGGCCGGCGCCAGAACCACCGGTGCCCTGGTGGCAAGTAAGGTGGTGGAAAGAAGGTCGTCGGCAAGGCCGTGTGCCATCTTGGCGATGATGTTGGCCGTCGCCGGCGCTACCACCACCACGTCCGCTTCCCTTGCCAGATCGATATGCTCCATTGGCGCTCCTCCGTCGGCGAATAGCGACAGCGCTACGGGATTGGAGGTAACCGCCCTGAAGGTGGCCGGCCCCACCAAACGCGTGGCGTTCTCGCTCATCACCACCTTGACCCGGAAGCCCAGGAGGGTCAACCTGCGCGCAAGATCCACCGCTTTATAGGCCGCTATGCCTCCCGTTACGCCTAGCAGGATGTTGTTCATGCCCAATATTCCTCCGTGGAGGGGTAGAATGCTTCGTCTCTCGACTACCACGGACATGTTGCCGGTAAAGGCTCAACCTACGCCCGCCACAAGCCATCGATGACTGTTTTGCCGTGGTTTCGGCATAGATGCGCGGGCATCGACTATTTAAGGCTTTCCTCCGGGAGCTCGTATTCCAACTTATCCGCGGCTATTTCCTCCAGGGCCAAGGAGAGCGCCTTGTTGGAGGCCGACCTGATCTGTGGCCCCGCATCATGTCCCAGGCCCTCGCCGAGATGGCGGAAATAGTTGTTGATCTGCCTCGCCCGCTTCGCTGCGGTTATGGTCAGGCTGAACCTGGAATTGTCGATCCACTGTAAAAGGTCGTCGATCTTCGTCTTCATCAACACGCCGGTTAAACCTCCCGTCACGGTTTTTTATCCGCTCTCAGCAGCGGACTTTCATTCTCATATATAGCACAAAACTCCTCCCTGGCGCGACGCAGGTCGTCGTTCACCACCACGTACTTGTACTCCCTCGCCGCCTTGCTCTCCTCCCTAGCATTGCTCAGCCTTTGCTCTATCTCGGCTTCGCTCTCGGTGCCCCTGCCTCGCAGTCTTCGCTCCAGCTCCCCCAGTGAGGGCGGCATCACGAATATGCCCACCGCATCCGGCACCTTTTCCTTCACCTGCCTCGCGCCCTGCACGTCGATCTCCAAAATCACGTCGCAGCCTTTCTGTAGGCGCTCCAACACCGATTGCCGCGGCGTTCCGTAAAGGTTGCCGTGCACCTCCGCCCATTCCAGGAATTCCCCCCTGCTCGCCATGGAGCGGAAGTCGTCCTCGTGCAAAAAATAGTATTGCGCTCCGTGTGACTCGCCCGGTCGGGGCCTCCTGGTGGTGGCGGAAACCGACAGCCAGGCAGTGGGGTATCGCCTCAGCAACTCCTCGATGAGGGATCCTTTACCGGCACCGGATGGCCCGGCGACGACAAAAAGACGACCTTCAGCCATTGCCTCTCCTGCGGGTTTTTCGTCCGCGGCGGCGGTTTACGATCGTCTTCTGGCGGGCGAATCAGGAAAACCGTTCCTTCAGGGCGCTCACCTGCTTGGGTCCCAGGCCTTTAACACGCCTCGAGGTACTGATGCCGATCTCCTCCATGATCTTGGCCGCCCGCAACTTGCCCACGCCCGGCACCGATTCTATCACCGACCTTACGGTCATCTTTCCGTATATCTCGTCATCGGCTCTCTTGAGGACGTCGCTTACCTTCAGTTTGCCCTCCTTGAGCTTCCGCTTGATATCCGCGCGCTCCTTCCGCACGCGCGCCGCCTTTTCCAGGGCCGCCTTGCGCTGTTCCGCCGACAGTTCCGGGAGCTCCTGCTTGGCCATCTTAACCCTCCTCGAGTCAAAGCTAACCCTACGGCAACGGTCTTACCTAGTATAATCCCAGCTACTTCAGCTTACAATGCGCATTTTGATACTACGCGTTTGGGGTTTTCGGCGTGGCACTCTCCATCAAGCGGGAATCGCTTGCTCTACCCTCTTAGCCCAGGTACCTGCTTCCAGGCGTTTCCACCTCCACCCCGTCCCGGCATAAAGGACATTCCGCCGGGTCCCATGCCCTGGCCTCCAGCTGCAGGAGCACTTTTTTAGGCACGTTGAAATCCCGGTCCCCCCCGCGTTCGATGAGCGCGCCCAAACCTCGCACCTCGGCCCCCGCCTCTTTCAACAGCTCCATGACCTCGTTGACGGACCCCCCCGTGGTGATAACGTCCTCCACCACCAGGGCGCGTGCTCCGGCGGGTATGGACTGCCCTCGGCGCAGCACCAGCTTACCCTCCTTGCGCTCGGCGAACACCATGCGCTTTCCCAGGGACAGGGCCACCATATAGCCGATGATGATGCCGCCCAAGGCCGGACTTATCACCAGGTCTATATCCCGGCCATCGAAACCCTTCGCTAAGGCCCCCGCGAGGCTCTCCGCCAGATGAGGGTATTGCAGCACCTTGGCGCACTGCACATAGGTATCGCTATGCAGCCCGGAGGTGAGGAGGAAGTGGCCCTTCTGCACCGCCCCCTCTCTTTCGAAGATCTCCATCACCTCTGCAGGATTCATGTCAACTCACCCCCATTTACGTCACCCGTCCGCTTTTCGCACCGGAAACCTACCGCGTCCGCCCTCCTCCGGCATGTCTTAAAAACCCTTATTCCCGAAAACCCTCTTCCAAAACCATCATAAACCATGCCCGACGTCCATGCCTCTAGGCACGAGTAAGAAAACGACCAGCGGTGGTGTAAAAACCGATGTAATACCCTTGGCGGTCGTCCCCCCAGACTTCCGCATAAGGGATACGGTATCGGTGTTGTTGCAATATGAGCTACCGCTCCGCAAGATACGTGAAATCGTCCGCCCTCCTATGGAGAGGAAAACGATGGTGATAAAAAGCCTTAGCCGTGGTGTAGGAAATACTAGCAACGCCGGCTTGCGAGCAGGATAGCCCACCGCGCATGTCGCTCCAGCACACGGAGCCGACGGTTGGGCAACGGAAGAGGAACGAGCCCTCAAGGGCGGAGCCCTAAGAAGCGCGGTCGGGGAAACCGCCGCGGTGTGCCAGACCCACCAGCTCTGTCACCCTGGCCAACCCTTTGCGCGCCAGGAACCTCTCTATTCCCTCGACGATGCGCAGCGGCGCGCCAGGATCCACGAAGTTGAGGGTCCCCACCCCCACCGCCCCGGCTCCCGCCATGATCATCTCCACCGCATCCTCCCAGCCCCATATGCCTCCCATGCCGATGATGGGGATGTCGACGCTCTGGTACGCCTCCCATACCGCGAGCACCGCCACGGGATGTATCGCCGGTCCCGACAAGCCTCCGGTGACGTTGCCCAACCGCGGTTTCGCCCTCTCAATGTCTATGGCCATGGCGGGCACGGTGTTCACGAGGCTCAAGCCGTCCGCGCCCGCTCCCGCCATGGCGACGCACATGGCCTTCATGTCCGCGGTGCGCGGCGACAGCTTTACGAAAAGGGGCAATTCGGCCTTCTCCCTCACCCTGGCGACCAGCCTAACCGCGTCGCCGAGGCTTTCCGAGAACCGCAGTCCGCCTTTTCTGACATTGGGACATGAGATGTTGAGCTCTAAAGCCGCGGCGAGGCCTGAAACGCTGATCTCCGTCGCCACCTGCACGTATTCCTCCTCGCTGAAACCGGCCACGTTCACCCATACCGGTACGCCGAACCCGGCAAGCCACGGCAGTTCCTCCTCCAGGAACGCCTCCAGCC
The DNA here is from genome assembly GCA_015711825.1 of Candidatus Solincola daggyaiensis. Taxonomy (GTDB): domain Bacteria; phylum Actinomycetota; class Geothermincolia; order Geothermincolales; family RBG-13-55-18; genus Solincola_B; species Solincola_B daggyaiensis. The sequence goes on along the minus strand of JACVJD010000027.1, from coordinate 9,547 downwards.
CTCGGTTCTCAAGCCCTATGGAGTTGAGCATGCCGCTCGGAGTCTCCCATAAACGCGGGGGACGATTTCCCGCGCAAGGCTTCAAGGTCACCGACTTGGTGATTATCCCCCCGAGTTCTCCCGGGTCCAGCCATTCCGAGTATTCCCTGCCGTTTCCCCAGGTGCCGGAACATACCAGCACGGGGTTTTTCATGCCTATGCCGGCTACCTCCGTTTGTAGTACCGTTCCCATGTCCAGCCGAATACCTTTCCTTCAATCTCAAGGCTTCTTGCCGGTCTCAGGGGACTTCCGTCCCTCAAACCCCAAGCGGTTTCTTTCTCCGCCGTCCTGTGCAAGCATTTGCTCCCATGAGCGCTTTGCGTGTCGCTCCGCGTTGTACGGCGCCCGTTATCCCCATGCCACATCGGACACGCTGACGAAGAACGTCGTATAACTCCACCTAGTGCCCCCCGTCCGCGAGCCTAAACACGTCCCTGATGTAAAGGCAATCCGCAACTCCGCTATCCATTAGCGCGATAGTCCCGCCATCAGCCGTGCACGCAAGACGCTGCGGTATCGTCTCCGCCGCCACTGTGCCCTCAGCCGCCCTGCCGGCGTCGGCCAACTCTTAACCCCTAGCCTCCTTTTACCTCACATCCTTTCCCAGTCGAGCTCGTGGGCGAAAAAAACCGGCCCCTCCCTGCAGGCCGTCAGATAAGGCGCGCCGGGCCGCGCAGACGGCACCGCGCATCCCCTGCATGCCCCCACCCCACATGCCATGCGCTCCTCCACGCTCACTTGCGTTCTCTCGAGCTCGCCATCGCCAAGCCCTCTCACCAAGTCTGCGAGCATCTCACGCGGCCCACAGGCATAAAAGGCGGCGTTGCGATCCACCTCAAGGGCATCGAGCAATTCGAGCACCGATCCCCTGAAACCTCTCTTACCATCCCGGGTTGAGACATAAAGACCGCTTTCCTCTGCGATGATATCGGGAAGGCGACCGAAGTCTTCGCCCCCGTCCATCCCCCAACAAAGCAGTGTCCGCAGGCCTCTTTTACGCATCTCCATGGCCAAAAAGCGCAATGGCGCGATCCCCGCTCCTCCCGCTATCAGCACGTTTTCTCTGGTCTCATTGATGTTAAAACCCCGCCCCAGGGGCCCTAAAAAGTCCAATTCTTCGCCCACTTCCCTGGAGCATAGCCACCTCGACCCCTCGCCGACAGGTCGCACCAGGAGGGCAAGGCCACCGTTATGCGAAACCGATACGCTGAAGGGTCGGCGAAGAATGCGGCCGTCTCCGCCGCAAAGCACGTGAACGAACTGTCCCGGAGAAGCCTCGAAACCCCTCGGCGTTTCCAGGACCAGCTCGACGGAACAACCGAAAGAATTCCTCTCCGCTATCGTCGCCGTGTATCCTGCCGGCAACCTTCAACGACCCCCGGTTTTCACGTCCATGGGCATTTGCTCCGACATATCCCTGGGCTCAAGGACGAGCGCCGCATCGCATCTCAACCCCATCACCAAGGCCATGGCCGACCCCATATCCGTCACGCAGGGCACACCGTGACGCACGGCGGCGTCCCGGATGTAAAAGCCGTCACAATGGGGGTATCTGCCCCTGGGGATGTTGACCACCAGGCTCACCTCCCCGTTGCGGATGTGATCGAGGATATTGGGCCGTCCTTCACGCAGCTTGTTCACCGTCCTCACCTCGATGCCCGCCGCCTTCAATGTGTGCGCTGTACCCCTCGTTGCCATTATATGGTATCCTGCTTCCATCAATTCCCTTGCCAGCAGAACCGCCTTGCGCTTCTCGCGGTTTGCCACGCTCAGCAGTGCGTTGCCCCCCGGGCGAGGTCGCATGCCCAGGCTGAGAAGCGTTTTACTGAGAGCTTTTCCGAAATCGCTAGCCGTCCCCATCACCGTGCCCTCGCATCGGCGCAAGGAGCATGGGAGGATATCCGTTTCGGACAGGCCGCCGCTCGGAGGAAAGGGAAGACGCACCGTCACCCTCGTAGGACCCAGCTCTTCGTGCCCGCATCCCGCTCCCAAGAGAGCGCAGACGCCTAGACGCGACAGAGGCATCATAGACGCCGTCTCCATGAAAGCAAGGTCTTCGGATGCCGTCGGTTCCGCTCCCCAAATCTGCATTCCCTGATCGTCGAGAACCACGCGCAGCGATAGGTTACCCTTCCAGCCCAGCGCCTTCACTGCCGCGCGCGCGAGCTCCTCCACACGCCGTTTCTGCTCCGATGTCAGGGAGGCCGGAGGGTAAACCGCCATTCCCTCCGCGACGGAACTGCCTATTGATTGCAGGCTTTCCCACAGCAGCGCGGTCACGCAACCCTCTGTCCCTCCCACCGCCTCCACGCGCACCACGCCCGCCTCCTCGCACAAATGACGCCAGAGCGCTCTTCCCCCCAACCGCTCCGCCAGGCCTCGGAGCTCGTCATGCGTATAGGCGATCCCGCATCTACCCCTCCTTTTATCCCCCATGGCCACGGCATGCAGAGGGAAGTCGAGGTTGTCCAAGGCCTCGCACACCTCGCCGCCGCCGAGGCGAAACGCGACCACCGGTATGCCCGCTGCCTTCAGTCTCTCCAGCGCCAAATGGGGCTGCATCATGTCCGCAAGATCTTCGACTCCTGCCACGGAAATGCCGTTTCGGCCAGCTTCAAAGGCGCATTCCGCCGCTTCTCTTCCACCGAAATGAGCCACTATCCGCCTCATCCCCAGCCCCGTGGCAGCCGCTTTGACCGCTCCAGGCTCCAACCCACCAAGGTACACCGCATCGGCCAGCGAGGCGCCGAGCAAGGCAAAGGCCGCGTCCGGGGAATAGAGCGCGACCTTAAAGCCCATTGCCTTCGCGGCCAACATGGCACGCGCGCAGGCCACCTGCCTTTCACGCCCTCCTTCCTCCCGGGGCGAGCCGCCTAGAAACATCAACCCGTCCTCCAGACCACCCTGTGTGGGGCGCGCAAGGCAGAAATATGTAGGAGTCGATCCCCGTTCCCGGCTCTCGTCTTTATTGCCGGGGGTTTTTGTGGAGGCAATCGCTTCAATCCGCCTCAGCGCAAACTCGTCCATGGCCCGCGTACTGCCTCGCTCCACCATCTCTCGCAGATCGCGCAAGGCCTTGGCGGCAGCATCGGCGGGGCTTTCCGCCAACGACACCCACCAGGCAGGCGATCGGCATTCCAGCGATATATAGCCCTCTCCTTCGCCGGCTTTGTCCTCGTCGGTTAACGGCAAAGCCATGATGCAGGCTTTTTTCCCGCCGTAGCCGCCCTTTCCCCACACCTGCTTCACTTCCCGCCCCATTGCTATCATCGCCTGCGCGCGCACCAGGTCCCTTCCGGAGAGGATCTCCTGTAACGGCAACCCGGCACCGCACACGGGGTTCACGTCCACCACGTATATCTCCTCCCATGCGGGAGAAACCGCCAGCTTCACCTCGAATACACCCGTCAGTCCGGCGACCTCCGCGACGCGCAGCGCCATCTCCTCCAGGGCGTAGGCAGATTCGCTGCCCGCGCACCTCGGAGGGGTCATGAGCAAGGCGTCGCCCTCGTGTCTGAGCAACGCGGATAACTGTTCCGCTATCCCCACCGCGCAAGAATCGCCGAACGCGTCACGCATGGCGACCACAACGTACTTGCTCCACCCCTCCAAGTATTCCTCTACCAAAGCCTCCCCGGTGAGGCTCTCGCGCATCGCCTCTTCCAGCAAACCCAGGTAATCCTCGCGGTTGTACGCAATGCCCGCCCCGCGCGCCCCGGTGGAGAAATGCGGCCTTGCAACGAGGGGAAAACCGAGACGATCAGCCGCCGCCTGCCCTTCTCCCACGTGACGCACCGCATAGGAGCGCGGATTCGCGATGCCCGCGTTCTCCAGGGCCTCGCGTAAAAGGGACCGGTCCCCGCAGGTCCACCAGGCGCGGTCATCCCAGTCGGGCGTGGTCACCCCTAGGCGTTGGTGCATGCCCCGGGCGCTCATCCTGGCCGCCAGGGCTCCCGCGCGCCTTCCTCCCACGCCATACCAGATAGAGGTCACCCCGCGCCTTCTGACGATGACCTCTACCACCTCCGGTAGAGGCGGTTCTATGTAGAGGTCATCCTTCGCCGCGCCCATATCCATAAGGGTGCAGGGATCATCATCCAACGCCAGGACCTTGATCCCCATGCTCCTCAAAGAGGCGCAAAGGCGCGCTGCCTGCCACCTTCGCCATCCCCCATGCGAAGACGCCGCCGCGCCCGGCCCCAACACCAAAGCGACGGAATCGCCCCCCGCCATATCATCCCCTCCCGTCCTCGTGCGCGTAGACCACCCTGCCGTTCTTGACCGTGTACGCCACCCTTCCCTTTACCGATCTTCCGTGAAAGGGGCAGTTCCTGCCCTTGGATACGAAGCGCGACGCGTCCATGATCCATTCCTCCTCCAAATTCAAAAGGACCATGTCCGCCCTTGCGCCCACCACGATGCCGGCCCCATACTCAGGTGGCCTCAGGTCCATCACCTCGGCAGGACCCCGGGTCAACGCCCCCAGAAGCCGCTCTAGAGGTATCTCGTCGCTCTCCACCAGCTCTCGAAAAAGCACCGGGAACGCGCTCTCCATGCCCACGACGCCGAAGGGCGCATGATCGAACTCCTTTTCCTTGTCTTCGCACCGGTGGGGCGCGTGATCGGTGGCTATGGCGTCGATGGTGCCGTCGCGCAATCCCTCCCGCAAGGCCGCAACGTCTTCCGGGGTCCTCAACGGTGGGTTCATCTTGTACGAGGTATCGTAGCCGGGTATATCGCTCTCGTTCAGCACTAAATGATGCGGGGTCACCTCGGCTGTAACCCTCACCCCGCGCGCCTTGGCATCCCTCACCATGTTCACCGAGCGCGCCGTGCTGAGATGCGCCAGATGCAGGCGGCAACCGGTCTCCTCCGCCAGCAGGATATCCCTCGCCACCACCACTTCCTCCGCCAGGGCGGGAATGCCGCGCAAGCCGAGGGCGGTGGAAACCGCCCCCTCGTTCACCTGCCCACCCCGCGATAAGCGCGTGTCCTCGGGGTGGGAGATGATCAAGCCTCCGAAAGCGGCGGCATATTGCAGCGCCAGCCGCATGACGCCCGCGTCCTCGACAGCCGCGCCATCGTCGGAAAAAGCCCTTACGCGAGCCTCGCAAGCGTTCATCATGGCCATATCGGAGAGCTCGCGCCCCTCCCTCCCCCTGGTGACGCAACCGATAACGTAGAGGTCCGCAAGCCCCATGTCCCGCGCCCTGGCCCATAGCCCAGAGATCACGGCGGGGTTGTCGAGGGGAGGGCGGGTATTAGGCATGCAACAAACCGCGGTGTACCCTCCCCGCAAGGCAGACGCCAGTCCCGTCTCCAGGGTCTCGGCGTCTTCGTCACCGGGCTCCCTGAGGTGGGCGTGCAGTTCCAGGAAACCCGGCGAAAGCACCATGCCCGACGCCTCGATGACCTCTTTGCCATCCCGGCTCAGGCCTCTTCCCACTTTCGCTATGCGACCCCTGGAGATCAGCACATCGGCGATCTCGTCGATGCCGTTGAAGGGATCCACCACCCTGGCTGCGGCGATGAGCAGGTCAGGCAATCCCATCGCCCCCTTCCGCGCCGCCCAGGAGGGTGAAAAGGGCCGCCATACGTACCGCCACCCCCGAGGCCACCTGGGCGGTCATCACCGCATACGGCGCGTCGGCGACCTCGCTCGATATCTCCACGCCCCTGTTCATGGGACCGGGATGCATCACCATCGCTCCAGGGCGCGCCCTTCCCATCCTTCCGGCGTCGATCTGGTAGAACCTGACATACTCCTCTATGGAGGGCACCCTTCCCTCTTGCTGCCTCTCTTTTTGCATACGAAGCATATAGATGACGTCGCATCGCGGTAGCGCCGCATCGAAATCGCAAGTGAATTCCACTCCCTCCATGGCGACAGGCGGCAGCAAGGTGGGTGGCGCTACCGCCAGCACCTCCATGCCCATGAAGCGGCAGGCCTTCATCCCGGAACGCGCCACCCGCGAATGCAGGATGTCGCCCACGAAGGCTATGGTCTTGCCTTCCAGGTTGCCCATCCTTTCACGCATGGTGAAGAGGTCCAGCAGGGCCTGGGTGGGATGGGCGTGCATGCCGTCCCCGGCGTTGAGAATGGTGGCGTTTATCCATTTACGCAACAGCCAGGGGGTACCCGCGACGGGGTGCCTCACCACCACCGCGTCGACCCCCATGGCCTCCAGGGTGAGGGCCGTGTCCTTGAGGCTCTCCCCCTTCTGAACGCTGGAAGCGGAGGCGGTGAAGTTGAGCACGTCAGCGCTCAGGCGCTTGGCTGCAAGCTCAAATGACAAACGCGTGCGCGTGGAGGGCTCGTAGAAAAGGTTAGCCACCGTCTTGCCTCGCAGGGAGGGCACCTTCTTTATGGGGCGCCGTTGCACCTCAGCGAAGGAACGCGCCATATCCAGTATTCTCTCTATGCCCTCACGGTCAAGGTCGTCGACATCCAGTAGGTGGCGCCGCTCCACCATCTCCTCACCTCTTCGCTGCCTCTAGGTCACGGGCGCGTTCACCGCCGGCTACACTCGTTTCCCGTAATCCGTGCGTCCCGCCGTTTTTTGCCGCGCTCCGATCCGTCCCTCGCACCCTCGCCGGCCGGCTTCCTCCCTATGCCGTCTTATCGCGCCCCTCCTGTTCGCGGAGTTCACGGCATAACCTCCAAAACCCACGGCACCCCCTCCCTCGATCCCTCTCTCATCGTTGCCTCCGCCGCCTAGGAGACTTCCCGCTCCGGGACCCTCTCACAGCCCCAGGGACGATCAATCAACCCACCTCTTCCCCGATATAGACCCCTTCCTCTCCATCCACTTCCGTCAGGGCCACTTTTACTCTCTCATCCCGAGAGGTAGGGAGGTTCTTTCCCACGTAATCCGCCCTGATGGGCAGCTCGCGATGTCCGCGGTCCACCAGCACCGCGAGCTGGATGGAGGCGGGGCGCCCGAAGTCCATGAGCGCGTCCATGGCGGCGCGCACGCTTCGCCCGGTGTACAGCACGTCATCCACGATAACCAGGTTCTTCCCCTCGATATCGCCTGGAAGGTGGGTCTCCCTGACCACGGGTGTGCTCACGGTATGCAGGTCGTCGCGGTATAAGGTGATGTCCAGTTTTCCCACCGGCACCTCGGTTCCCTCGATGGACGATATGGCCTTCGCCAAGCGCAGCGATAGGGGCACGCCACGGGTGCGTATTCCCACCAACACCAGGTTGGATGCGCCCTTGTTTCGCTCCACTATTTCGTGCGCTACGCGCTGCACGGCGCGCCGGATATCGTCCGCGTCCATTACCCTTGTCCGCTCCCTGAAGGCCATGTCTTGCCCCCCATGATCAAAGCCCTCCCGCAAGGGGCGCGAGAGGGCTTTGGTACAGCTATGTTTTCCCTTGCCAGCCTCACGGGACTGATTTAAAGGTCTTTATCAGTCTACTACTCTGGTTTTCCGGGCGCAAACCATCTCCGCGATCGCGTTCCGGCGCTTATTCCCGCTGCGAGCGTCCACCGTTGCCTGCCATGAGGCAACACGAGGGGGTCCGCATCTCCAGCACTAGCCCGGATTTCATCATTTCCATCGACCTCCGTAACAGGTCTTCGCCGTTTCTTTACCTCTTTCCTTCCGCCATATAGACGCCCAGCGTACCAGATGCACTTAGGAGCGGAAAACGCCGCTTGCTTGATCTAAACTCGGCACTCGCGTTGTTCAGGCTTCTCCACGCAACCCTTGCCAGGGCCAGCCATGCAAGGCCGACCGCGGAGTGAGAGTCGAGCGGGATGGCAGGGAAAAGAGCGAAGAAACGATGGGGGTATCCTTTTCGCTACAGCGTGCGCTCTAGGATCCCGTAATTCGCGCCATAACGCCCTTGAATACCGGGAGGATATTATCTTAAGCCGTGCCAGTACCGTGGTGGTGGTCGCGCGCGATGCTTCCCAGAACGCCGTTCACGAACTTTCCGGAGTCCTCGGTGGAGAAAGCCTTGGCCAGCTCGAGGTACTCGTTGATGGTCACGTTGGCGGGGATATCGCCACGGTAGAGCAACTCCGCTATCCCCAGGCGGAGCAGGTTGCGGTCCACCACAGGCATGCGCTCCAGGGACCAGCGGTCGGCGTAATCCCTGATAAGACCGTCGATCCTCTCCCGGTTTGCGAGATAAAGATAGACCAGCTCACGGGAGAACTGCGGTATCTCCTCCGGATACGAAAAGCTCTCGGCCCCGAAGGAAGCCAGCTCCTCCACGCAGGCCTCTCCTCCCAGGGAAAAGCGCACCTGCTCCCTGGCAACTTCGGTGATCTCGCTGGGGGGTGACGGTTCCTCGGAAATGCTTTCCCGCATCATGCGCCCCAAGCTGTCCAAGGCCGCCTCCGCCCCGTCCCCAGTGATGTCCATCTCGTAGAGGACGCTGCAGGCGACCATGCGCGCCAAGGTGCGTTTCCCGAGGGGCTTTGGCTCTTTCACCTAGAGGGCGTTCACCCCCACCACCGCCACGTTGACCTCCATTACCTCCCAACCGGTCATATCCGATACCGCCCGCGCCACCGCGCCCTGCACCTCCCTGGCCATGCGGTTGAAGTCCCTGCCGTATTCCATGTGGGTCTCTATATCAAAGCAGACTCTTTTTCCCTCGACCTCCGCCTTTATGCCTTTGACGAGATGCTTGCGCTTTCTTTTTTCCTCCGGGTGATCCGGGTGTACGCCCGCTCCACACACGCCCTCCACGCTGTTGACGGCTATGCCGGCGATGAGCTCGAGCACGCCCTGACGCAGCTTGAAATCCCCCGCGTCCAACATCCCTAATCGACCCTCTCTACGTATTCGCCGCTGCGCGTGTCCACCTTGACTCGGTTTCCCGCCTCGATGAAGAAAGGGACGTTCACCACCAGTCCGGTCTCCAGGGTGGCCGGTTTGCTGCCGCCGCTGGCGGTGTCTCCCTTGACCCCCGGGGCCGTGTCCACAACCTCCATGTCTACGAACACCGGAGGTTCCACCCCTACGATCTTGCCCTCATAGAGCGGCACCTCCACCGTCACCCCCTCGACCAGGTACTTAGCCGCCTCTCCCACCTCTGCTTGCGCGATGGGCATCTGTTCGAAGGTCTCCTGATCCATGAAGATGAAGTCGTCCCCCTCGCGGTAAAGGTATTGCATGCGCCTCTTGTCGAGGATGGCAAGCTCCACTTTCTCGCCCGCGCGGAAGGTCTTTTCCATCACCGCGCCCGTCTTGAGGTTCTTTAGGCGCGTGCGCACGAAAGCCCCTCCCTTGCCCGGCTTCACGTGCTGGAAATAGACCAGGTTGAAGAGGTTGCCGTCCAGATCGATGGTTATGCCGTTGCGAAAATCCGCCGTCGTGATCATGCCCTCACCTCATGCTCCCTGTCTCATGTCGATCCAAGATGCGTTTTATATTCTAACATAGGGCGAGGCGCATGATTCCCTTCGCGCCGCCATGGTGGACCCCCCCAGGCCCACCCCAGGCGTCAGAGCCCCCGGGAGTGGAGTATGAAGGAAAGGGAAGGGG
>JACVJD010000026.1 GCA_015711825.1 Candidatus Solincola daggyaiensis | reverse complement strand
GACGCCGTGAACTCGGTGCAGGAGCAGATGGAAAAGGTGTGGAAGATGATCATCGAGCAGGGAGAGGACGTGCGCAAAGAGGGAGAGAAGGTCCTCGGGGAGTGGATGGAGAACATGCGCAAGAGCCGCGAGGATTTCCGGCGCAACCTCGAGGACGGGTTGCGCAAGATGGAGGAGCTCATAGGGCAGGAATAGAGGGGGAGAGGCAACCATGCAGGAAAGCGGCGCCGCGTGGTCGGACATGTGGAGAACCTGGCAGAGGATGCAGGCCGACGCCTACCGCGGCTGGATGGACATGTGGCTGCGCGCCTGGGGACGGCAGGGAAAGGCGGATGAGGGCGGCGAGAAGGGAGCGGCCGATCTCCCGGGGGACCTCTACCGCCGGTGGCTGGAGTTTACGCGCGAGATGATGGAGAGGTTCGCCGCTCCCGCCCAGGGGGTGGGTCCGGAGACATTTACCAAGATGTTCCAGAGCGCCGACGTCTATACCCATCTCTACTCCATGTGGACGGGGATGTACGGCCGCTACCGCAAGGCTTTGGGCGAGGACGGGGAGCTGGACCTCAAGGCCTTGGGAGGTCTGCTGGAGGAGTGGGCGGACGAATACCGCGAGCTGGTGCGCAAGATATTCGCCCCCGCCTTGCCGGAGCAGCTGCAATGGGTCGCCGAGCTCTACTCGGGGGAGATCCCCCTCATGGCCTCGGGCCTCATGGCCAAGATCTGGGCTCCCTGGTTCGAGTACGCCCGCGAGGCGGCGGCGAGGGGGATGAGCCTCGCCAAGCCGTCTCCGGAGGCCGCCGTGGAGATGTATGAGGGGTGGCGCAAGGCCTACGAGGAGAGCTTCGGGCGCCTGTTGCGGGCGCCGGTGATGGGGTATTACCGCGAGGCGGCGGAGAAGCTGGTGAAAGCGGTGGATTCCCTCAACGAGTTCAACCTGGTGCTGTCGGAGTTTTACGCCTCCTTGCAGGGAGCGGGAAGCAAGGGGCTGGAGAGGCTGGGCGAGCGGCTGGCGGCCATGCAGGCGGAGGAAAAAGGCGAGCCCATGTCCTTCCGGGATCTCTACCGCCTGTGGTGGCAGACCAACGAGGACATCTACATCGAGCTCTTTCGCACCGAGGAGTTCTCCCGGCTCCTGGGATCGCTGGTGGACCGCGGCATGCAGTTCCGGCAGGCCTTCCAGGCCTACGTGGAGGAGGTCACCAAGGAGCTGCCTTTCCCCAATCGCTCGGAGATGGACCATCTCTACAAGACCGTGGACAGGCTGAAGCGCGAAGTCAGGGCGCTGAAAAAAGAGTTGGCGGAATTCAAGGCGTCCCAGAAGGGGGAGTAGCGATGTTGAGGGAGTTCATGGATCCGAAGTTCTTCGTGGAGGAGCTCGAGGAGGTCAATCGCAAGCTGGTGAAGGGGGCGGAGATCCTCACCGGCATCCCCGACGTGGAGGTGGAGCCCACCCCCAAAGAGCTGGTCTTCGAGGAGGACAAGATGAAGCTCTACCATTACCTCCCCGGGGAGCGGCTTTCCTGTCCCACGCCCATCCTCATCTGCTACGCCCTCGTCAACCGCCAGTACATGATGGACCTGCAGTCGGACCGCAGCCTTATCCGCAACCTCCTGGGGCAGGGGCTGGACATCTACATCATCGACTGGGGTTACCCCGACCACGGCGATCGTTACGTCACCCTGGAGGACTATATAGACGTCTATCTCGATGACTGCGTGGAATTCGTGCGCGAGCGCACCGGTTGCGAGAAGATCAACCTCCTCGGGGTCTGCCAGGGCGGGACCTTTACGGTCATCTACACCGCTCTTTACCCGCAGAAGATCCGCAACCTGGTGACCATGGTCACCCCCATCGACTTCCACACCACCGACGGCCTGCTCAACGTCTGGAGCCAGCACATGAACATCGACAACATGGTGGACACCATGGGCATCATCCCCGGGGAGTTCATGAACGTGGGCTTTCTCATGCTCAAGCCCTTCCAGCTCATGGTGGACAAGTACGTGGGGCTCATGGACAACCTGGACGATCCCGCCACGGTGGCCAACTTCGTGCGCATGGAGAAGTGGATCTTCGACAGCCCCGCCCAGGCGGGTGAGGCTTACCGCAAGTTCCTCAAGGATCTCTACCAGGAGAACAAGCTGGTGAAGGGGGAGCTGGAGATAGGCGGCAGGCGGGTGGACCTGAAGAGGATAGACATGCCCCTGCTGAACATCTACGCCACCGAGGATCACCTGGTGCCTCCCGCTTCCTCCATTCCCCTGAACGACCTGGTGGGAAGCGAGGATAAAACCCTGTACAGCTTTCCCGGCGGCCACATCGGCATCTACGTGAGCTCGCGCTCCCAGAAGGAGTTGGCTCCGAAGGTGTCGGAGTGGCTGATAGAGCGCTGCCCCAAGGGCAGGGACGGAAAGCAGGTGTGCTCCCCCGAGGCGGGAGGGAAAGGAGCGGGAAAGCCCTCCGCCAAGGAAGCACGCAAGACCGCCAAGAAGCCGGCGAAAGACCCCTCGAGTTGAGGACATAGGCGGCCGGCTTTTGCCGGCAGCCTGGTGGGTGGCGATATCCCCGTAAGCGGCAGCACGGTCCTTCGGCTTGATATAATGAAGCACGGCGGGCGGGATGATGCGAAAAGAGGATATGGGGTGAGACATTGCGTCCGGAAGTCGGCTGGTGGCTGGATGCGGCGGAGAGAGACCGTGAGATGGCCGAAAGCCTCTTCAGGGAGGGATTATACGAGGGTGCAGCCTTTCATCTCCAGCAGTCGGCGGAAAAAGCCCTGAAAGCCCTCCTTATACGCTTAGGCCTGGAGTCGCGCACTCACTCTTGCGTGCACATGGAAAAGATATTGAACGCAAAGGGCTTGAACACTTCCGGGATCTTAAAAGATTGCAAAAAGCTCGACGGGCACTACATCTTATCCCGCTACCCGAACGGAGTGGGAGGCCCCCCCAGGGATTTTTACAATGCGGAGATAGTGGAGGAGCTTCGAGAATGCCTGAAGAGGATAGAGGAATTCGTGCGCAGCACGATATAGATCTTGCCCTGCTGGCTTCCTTCATCGAGTCTCTTGGTAAAAGGGTGAGCCTTTCCTCCGTGGTTGTCTTCGGTTCCCGTGCCAGGGGCGACAACCTGGAGGGAAGCGACTACGATGCCCTGGTGCTGTCCCCCGATTTCGCCGATTATAACCGCTTCGAGCGCATCGAACTCCTGCTGGATGCGTGGCCTGGAATATTGCCCTTTGAGCCGGTGGCCATGACACCTGAGGAGTTTGCTGCTGCGGAGGGGGCGTTGGTATGGGACATAATCGATGAGGGCCTGATCGTTTTGGACGACGGTACCTTCGAGAGGAAGCGTCGCAAACACCTCGAAAGGGTGAAATCCGGAGAGCTGCGCAGAGAAGGTGACTTCTGGATCTCCACATGATCTGAACCTGCGATCTAAACCGAGGTCCATCATAGTAGAGCTCCCCGCAAGGGATAAAAACACCGCGACAGGCGGAGCCATTCACCCTTGACCCGGCCTGACCGACCGCGGGCTGCCCTGGAACCATGAGGCCATCCCCGTAACGGTGGAGATGAACCGCTGCGTTCTTATCCGGCGTAAACCCGCCGTTCATCGGAACAAACAAGTTATCTCCAGGCAGGGACATTGGCTCAGGGATAGGTGTCGTTCGTGGTTAGGCCCTCGACATAGAGCAATACAAGGCCTATTACCCGTCCGCCTTCGCGTTCCTGGCGGATTTCCAGAGGAATGCAAGGGTGGACGACCCCAGCCCCAGGGTCCATAGGTGTATCGCCAGCATGGTGGCGCGGTCCGCGTCAAGGGGCCAGTACTTGCGGTTCTGCAGCGAATAGAGGATGTCCATACAGGCCAGAAAGACCATGGCGCTTCCCGCGGCGGTGCCGAAGAACTCTCCCTCCCGCTCTTGCCGCCAGAGATGCCAGGCGGCGAGAATGGCCAGGGTGCTCATCCAGGCATCCGCGAGGGGAAAGGCGCGCTCGAAGGCCTCGTCCTGTTCCGTTTCCGCAGCCTTGATCCTGCCGGAGAAGAAGAGCGCCCAGAAGACCGCCGTTCCCAGGCCGGTGGCACCCAAAAGAGCCGCCAGTAAACGGCGTTTCCACCTCGCTTTGCCCCCGACTTCACCGTCCATAGCGCTATTATAACAGCCTTTAGGCGCCCGTGCCCTGCGCTTGCGGCTCCTCGGCGGCGCTCTACGGCGTAGGGAGCGACGATGATCTGCGCTGGATACGGAGATCTATGCCTGGAGAGACATGGGTTATATCCCTTGCATCCTTCTCCGGCGGAAAAAAAGGGGGCTGCCGGCCTGCGCCGGCGCTTGCCTGCGGAGGTGTTGCGTGCTATTAGTGGTCTCGTCTATTCAGCAAGGGGGAGCGCATTGAGCCCGGACCCTTACACGAGAGCCAAAGCGGCGTTGATGGGCCTTCTCTTGGCCGTGGGCGTTTTTCTCATGGCCTGGTTCCACCACGTGGAGAAGAGCGACATCGTCTTCACCCATTTCTTCTACCTTCCCGTGGTGCTGGCGACCCTGTGGTGGGGTTATCGCGGGATATGGGTGGCGGTCGGGCTTTGCGCGGCCCTCTTGCTCTCGCGACTTCTCAGCACGCTGGAGGTTTCCCTATGGGTTGACCTGGTGAGGAGCGCGTCCTTCCTACTGGTGGGAGGGGTGCTGGCGGAGCTGAGCGAAAGGAGGAGCCGGCTGGAGACCGACCTCATGCGCCAGGGCCGCGAGCTGGAGCAGAGGGTTGAGGAGCGCACGCGGGAGTTGAGCGAGAAAAACCGTGACCTGGAGGCCTACTCCTATACCATCTCCCACGACCTCATAGCGCCCCTGGTGGTGATCGAGGGTTTCGCCGAGCTTATGCTGGAGCGCAAAAGCGACGAGCTGGGAGAGGAGGGAAGGGAATACGCCGAGCGCATACTCAAGGCCGTGGAGCGCATGCGCCATCTCATATCGTCTCTGTTGGAATACGCCCGTGCCGGAAAGGCTGAGGGGGAGGCGGAGGCGTTGAGCCCGGCCGAGACGGTGCAGGAGTTGCTGGCGGAAAGGGAGGTGAAGGTGAGGGAGGCGGGGGCGACCGTGCGTGTCCAGGAAGACCTGCCCCTTATCCTCGTTGACCCCTTGAAACTGAACCAGGTGTTCTCCAATCTTTTGGACAACGCCTTGAAATATGCGAGCAAGGAACGCGCGCCGGTGATCGAGGTCGGTGGAAGGAGCGGGGAAGGGGAAGCCGTCATTTTCGTGCGCGATAACGGCATAGGTATAGAGGCCGAGGATCTCCCCGGGGTGTTCGACCCGTTCACCCGTTACTACAGCGGTGATGAGCCGGGTTTGGGAATCGGCCTCGCCACGGTGAAAAGGGCGGTGGAGGGTTGGGGAGGGCGCGTATGGGCGGAGTCCTCCCCGGGCAAAGGGACGACCTTTTTCTTCACCGCGCCCCTGGCGCAAAGTGCCAGAGGAGCGGAGGCCGCCGCGCGATGAGGCGGGCGCCTGAATGCTCATGCTATCCATGTCGGCGAGTGCAGGACCGGCGTCAGCGGCATTCCCGAAGGCTCGAGATTGGCCCCTCCATCCGGGCGCGCCAAGGATCGACTTCCAAAAGGACGAAAAGGTTTCGGGTCGGCGAACGTTCATCGCACGATCCCCGTCCACGTCATGGCGATTGCAGATAGGTAAAACCATTATTTACCATGCATCCTCATGCCCAAAAGCTTATGCGGGCTTACTTCTTCTCCTTGGAGATTCCGCATTCGGCAACTCTCCGCCTGGGCTCGCGGGCTGACCACCGAAAGGCCTTGAAAGGCGGCTTCCGCGTATCATTCGATGGCGCTGTGGCGTAAGAGCGCGGAGAGGGCCCGAGCCGGAGCGCCTTGCTCGGCGCCTATCTCGCGGGGGCATTTCCTGCGCCGGGCGCCAGCGGATGCGTGATCGAGCGATGGGCATCTTTGGCGCCGTCCTTATGGGGGCGACTCTTCCGCCGAACACAGCGGAGACGTGGGAGGTAAGAAGGCGGGTGAGGCATGCCTAGCGCTAAACCGTTCCCAGAAAGGCACAGAGAAAGCTTCCCAGCCTGTCCAGGGCCAGGTCCCTGCCCCGCGCCAACTCCCTGGCCCTGTCCATGACCGAGGGATCCTCGACCGAGAGCTTCATGCGCTCTTTCCAGAGATTGCGCCTGCTCTGCCCCCTGTACTGCAAGGCCCTTTCCAGGCCCTGGAAATCATGGGACAGCTCGTCGCTTATTCCCCGCACGGCCAAGAAGGGTATTCCGGCTCCCGCCGCCACCTGGGCCGCCGCCGCCCCCTCCATCTCCACTGCCAAGGCCTGGAAGCTCTCCCCAAGGTGGAGTCGCAACTCGGGATCAAGCACCACCTGGTCGCAGGTGAGCACCTTCCCCACCCTGTGGGGTAGAGAGGCGGACGAGGCGGCGTCCACCGCCCTCTGTAAGAGCTCGGGAGCGGCGTCGAAGGAGGGGTGAAAGAGGAGCGTTCCCTCCCCACCGATTCCCGGTCCCGTGGTGTTGAAGCCCCCCGAGTGTGCGATCCCGGTGTCGGCGGGGACCACCTCCGAAGCTATCACCAGGTCCCCCAACCTGACCTCGTCGCTCAAGGCGCCCGCGGTGCCGAAGACCAGTAATTCCTCCGGCCGGTGGCGTTCCACCAGGAACATGGTCCCCGCCGCCGCGGCGACTTTGCCGACCCCCACGCAAAGCATCACCGCCTCGCGATCGCCGCACTCCCCGCGCCAAGCGCGCATTCCCCCGGGGGCGTCCGTTTCACGTCTCGATGCGAGCATGCCCTGCATGCTTTTGAATTCCCACGGCGTGGCGCAGATAATCGCTATCATACCTTTTTCCTCCGCTCTTCCGGATATCGCGTGTGTCCGTTGGGCTCGGCGTCTCCCGGGCCGGTGCCCGTAAGCGACGTTATAACTATAGCTTGGATCTCCCGTACCAATATTAAACCCCAGAGCCACTCCGGGATGGCCGCCTTGCGTGACCGGACCCTCGCGCTCTCTTTTCGCTTTGACTAGAGGGCGCGCCGGGAGATGAGCTTTATGCTTGAGCCGATAATGCCGACAGCCCGGTTTTCACCTGCGCCGGCCGCGTTTACAATGGTATAGCCAGCCGGTTTTTCGAGGGTAGAAGGCCGGCATGGACAGGGAGAGGCGCGCCGGTCGATTCCGCTGAGCAAGAGCGAAACCGAATTGCGGCAAGCGTGCCGGGGGCCGATGCGTGGGGAAAGCGTATATGTTTGCGCTGGAGGGGAGGCTCTGTGGACGAGGAAAGGTCGGAGCAAGGGGCGCCAGCAGAGGGGGGAGGAGCCTATGTGGTTTGCAAGGGCTGCGGAAAGCTCATGCCGGCCTCGGCGTCTTTCTGTCACGTTTGCGGCTCCAGCCTAATGACGGCTTCCTCCTTGGAGGGAGGAGGAGGAGCGGCTATGGCCGGTGGGTCATCGGGCTCGCCTGGGGTTGGCGAAGCGCCGCAAAGCGGCACGGCGAAGAAGCCTGTGCCGCCTGCGCCCGCCGCGTCCTCTGCGGGGGCGATATCCTCAACCCAACCGCCCTATTCATCCCAGGATGCGGCTTACCACTATGGGTCTCCGCCGCCCGGCGGCATCCCTGGCGGGCCGGCGTATAATAGCGCTTTCTATTATCCGCAAGCCTATCCTCAAGCGCCATCGCCCTATGGGCGCTATTATCCCTTACAAGCCCCGTACGTGGCTCGCAAGGTGGACGACATGGCCGTCATCTCCCTCGTCTGCGCCCTGGTCAGCTTCATCGCCATTCCCTTTTTCCCCGCCGTGGCCGCCATTGCCCTCGGTTTTGTCTCCCGCCAGCGTATCCGCGAGGCGGCTGGGAGACTGGGGGGAGAGGGGCTGGCGCTGGCGGGAATAGTGGTGGGGATATTCAACGTGGCGCTCTGCCTGGGAGTGCTCATGCTCCTCCTGGCGCTGGCCGCTCGCGCCTAGGTCGTAGAGCATGGGCGTGGGGCGGACGGCGGGCTCCTTCCCCTCCCACGGCAGGAGTCCGCTCAGTCTGGGGTGGGGGTTTCGAGGCTGTGGAAGAGGGCGGCGTTCTCCGCCAGATCCCGCAGCGCCCGCAGCTCGTGTTCGTTGCGCATGCGCGCCGCCAAGCGGATGTATTCCAGCGCCCTTTCCCGCACCTTGCGGTAGGTGTGGGGGTAGAGCTCCCGCACCGCCATGTCCAGGGAGTCCTCGAGGGAAAAACCGGCCTGCCGCTTACGCTGCGCCAGGGCGAAGAGGCGTGGGAAATCGGCCACCGTCGGTTCGGCGGGTGCTCCGGCATGCGCCCCTCCTTGCGGCGTCCACCTGGAGCGCAGCTCTTCCGCCAACCCTTGCCTGCTCGCGAGTTCGCGCAGCGCCCTGAGGGAGCCCCAGTCGCGTTCCTCCTTCAGGCGGCGCAGGATAAGGCTCGCCTCCGCGATGATATCCCTGCAGGTGAGTGGATAGCGCTCCCGGATACAGGCCTCGAGGGCATCGGTCACGCTGGAACCTCTCCCCACCAGCAAAAGGGCATCGGAGAAGACGGCCTGGTAATCCACGAAGTCCGTGGTTCTAAGCTCCTCCTCCATAACTATATTCTACCATCGCGGCGCAGCCGGGAGGGAAACCCGGGCCGGGCGCTGGGTTTGGAGCCTTGAGGAATGGAGAACAGGGTGGCGGGATACGCAGAGGTGAGGGAGAGCGTATCGCCGCCCGACGGCGGCATGCGGACCGACGGGCGGCGGATGCGGTCCCTAAAGGGAGCGGCTCAAGGCGCGAAGCCCTGGGAGTCGTGGCCTCCCGGCCAGTTGTAGACGTGATACCCCTGGTAGAAGAAGTACATGGGCCGCTCGCAGATCACCGGCTGGTCGGAGTGCACGTGCACGGAGACCTCGAGGTTCTCCCTTGCGTCTGTCTTCACGTTGATGGTGTCGCGTGACTGCGGATTGACGGTGCGGTTGCGCACAATGGGCGTCCCGTCCTTCACGTAATAGGTCACGGTGAGGTCGGCGGCCGTCGCTCCCGGGTTTTGCACCGTGAGCCACTCGTCGAAGCCGGGGCCGGTGTAGCCCTCGCCGAAATACCAGTCGCTGGAGGGAGAGTTGACCCCCTTGGCGCAGTGGCCCCCCGGCAGCCCCCCGTAGAGCATGTCGAAGTACATGGGCCTCTCCACCAGGATGGGCAGGTTGGAATGGAGGTAGGCGGAGAGGTCCGAGGCCACCCCCGAATCCGACCCGGCGTTGATGGTATAGCGGCTGTTGGCGGGGATGTTGTGGTTCCTGGTTATCGGCGCCCCGTCCGGCCGGTAGTAGGACAACGCCACGGCGGCCGGTGTCGGGTTGGGGTTCTGGACGGTGATGTACTCGGTGAAGGGGTCGAAGGTGGCCCCCTCCGCCAGGTACCAGTCCTGGGAGAGATAAGGCGAGCCCATGACGATGTGCCCGCCGTCGATGTGCCCCTGGTAGTTGAAGTACATGGGCCTCTCGGCCAGGACGGGCTGGTCCGCCTCGACGGCCACCGATACCTCCAGGCCGGGGCCGGCGTCCTGGTTGACGAAGATGGTGTAGCGGGAGAGCGGCCGCACGCGGTGCTGCTTGCGGATGGGGTCCCCGCCCTTGACGAAGTAGGTCACGTCGATGACGGCCCACTCCGGGTTGGGGTTCTGGACGGTCAGCCATTCCTCGAAGTCCTCGGCGGTGTAGCCCTCGGCGAAGTACCACCGCCGCGAGAGCTGGGTGGATCCCATGGCGTCGTGGCCGCCCCGCCAGTCGTGCCCGCCCCAACCCGAGTACCTGAAGTACATGGGCCGCTCCACGATCACCCTCTGATCCGACTGCACCATGAAGGAATTGTCCAGGTCCGGGCCCAGGTCATGGTTGACGTAGATGGTATAGCGCGAGTTGGCGGGGGCGGTATGCGCCCGCGGCTCCGGCACCCCGCTGGGGGTGAAGTAGGTCACGGTGAGGTTGGCGTCGGCGGGGTTGGGGTTCTGGATGGATATCCACTTGTCGAAGCCGGCGCCGGTGTAGCCCTCGGCGAAGTACCAGGTGGTGGGGATGGCCTCGAAGTCGATGGCCAGGTTGGATACCTCCGGGGTAGAGGCCCCCGCGCCGGTAAGCCTCACCTCGTACTGGAGGTAGCGCGTGGGGCCGCCGGGCACGGCGGCGCCGTCGGCCACCGGCGTCCAGGCCGACCAGCTCCCGTCCGGCACCGGCACGTCGCCGGTGCGCACGCGCACTTCAACGGCGCAGCCCGGGGGTACCGCCTCGTCCCAGGTGACCGTGGACCACTGCGCCGGGGAGCCGGCGTCGAAGACGGAGGAGACGAGGTTTCCGATGGCGTTATAGAAGGGAGCCGCGGTGGCGGTGCCGATGGCGGGGGCGTCGTGGCCGATGCCGATGTAGAAAGCCCGCAGCGTGTCGCCCTCGAGTTGGGGTGTGTTCATGGACACGCCGACATCGTCCCAGGCGGGCGGCATGGTGCGGGTGAGAACGGGATTCGTGGTGTTTATGAACCACGCCAGCCCGTTGTCGCTCCAGTATTCGCCCGCGCTTGTATGGCCTAGGGCGTCTTCTCCGAGGACGACCATCTTATAGATGCCGCCGTCGAAGGAAAGGGTGTTGACGCCCACGGCCCTCTCGTTCCAGGAATCGACTCCTCCCGTCAAGATGATCGGGTTGGCGGGGTGCTTGGCCCAGGCGATCCCGTCCGGGGAGAAGGCGTACCCCACCGCGTCCGTCCCGCCCGCGTCCGCGCCGCGGTAGAGCACCTCGTAGCCGCCGCCTTCCCTAGTGCGAGGATAGCCGAAAGCGAGGCCCTGGTCCCAGGCTCCCGCTCCTCCCGGCGCCAGCACGGGGTTGGAGGAGTCTTTTGCGAACGGGTTGGAGAGATAGGAAAGCCGGATGGTGCCCGGGACGCTGCGGGTGTCCGTGCGGTACGAGCTGGAGTAGCGCGCGTCGTCCATCCACAGCGGCTGCCCGGGCCCCCCGACCAGTCCTCCTGCCTCCACTCCCACCCCGAGGCCCGAGCCGCCGGGGCGGGAAAAGCGAGAAAGAAGGCGAGGGAGAGAAAGAAGCTCAGGAGAACAGCGAAGACCTTGCGCATGACGACCTCCTTGGAAGAACTCCGGAAGCGGCGGTGTAGAAAGCGCGAGCGACCGGTAACGGCTTACCTGCTTAGTCAAGCTTCTTCATGTTCGAGACATGTCCCTTATACCCACCCCGATCCGCCGTCAATCCTCCCCTGTCCGAGGGGTCAGGCCCGGACTCGGGACCGAGCCTTGGAGCTGCTTGCGGCCAGGCTGCCCGGCGCGACTCTTATCACCCGAATCGGAGGCGAAGCCGCGGGCCCAAGCCCGGGCCACCGCGCAAGCAGCAGTGCAAGATGGCATAATAGCGGCAGCGGTGTCCCGCCGTTACTTGGCGAGGATGAACGCGGCGAGAGCATATCCGACATCCGCGCGGCGCATCTCTCCTCATGCGGGATGCCGACGCGAAGGAAAGGGATGGTGTGAAGAGGCTTCTTTTCCTGGTCTGCCTGGTCATATTCGTGGACAGCTTGGGATACGGCGTGGTGGTCCCGGTGATGCCCGTCTATTCCCGGGACCTGGGGATAGGGGAGCTGAGCCTGGGCATGCTCTTCGCCTCCTACGCCCTGGGGAACATCGTCGCCGCCGTCCCCTTCGGACTCGTCTCCGACCGTTTCGGGCGCCGGCCCTTCCTCGTCTTCGGCATGCTGGCCATGGGCGGCGCCTTCGTCCTTTACGCCTTCTCGAGTACCTACGCGGCGCTGTTCCTCTCGCGCTTCCTGGACGGGGTGACCGCGGCGGCGAACTGGTCGGTGGGCCTGGCCATCATCGCGGACGTCTATCCTGCGGGGGAAAGGGGCCGGGGTATGGGCACGGTGATGGCGGCCATGGGGGCGGGAGCCATCGCCGGGCCCGCCCTGGGCGGCGCGCTGGCGGACTGGCTGGGATACCGAGCCCCCTTCCTCCTGGTGGCGGGGATCTGCGCCCTGGGCGGCGCCATGGCCCTATTCAACCGGGATCTCAAGCGCGTGCGGCCGCGCGGAGGAGAGGCAGGCTATGGGCAGATGATGCGCGAGGTGCTGTCTTACCCCGGCATCGCTTTCATCCTGGTCATCGTGATGATGGGCACGGTGAGCCTGGGGGTGCTGGAGCCCCTCTTCCCCGTGCACCTCCAGGAGAGCCTGGGGCTTTCCAGCACCGCCATCGGCCTTCTTTTCGCCCTCACCGTGCTCTTCTATACCCTGGCCAGTCCGCTGGTGGGGAGCATCGCCGACCGCAGGGGCAAGCGTGGGCTGATGGCCGCGGGACTGGCGGCGACGGCGCTGGCCGCGCCCGCGCTCACCTTCTCCGGCAGCCTGGCGACGGCCGCGGCGCTTTTCGCCGTCTGCGGTATCGCTATCGCCCTTTTCGAGACCCCCACCCTGCCCCTCATCGCCGACCTGCTCGCGGGGAGGGCGGAAGGCGACGTTTACGGCACCGCCTTCGGGCTCTTCAACGTGGCCTGGGCCGTAGGTTACCTGCTGGGCCCGGCGGCGGGGGGGTTCCTGGCCCAGAGGCACGGGCTGCCCACGGCGATGATCGTGCTCTCCGTACCGCTGGCCCTGCTGGCGTGGAAGGCATGGGAAAAGCTCTGATCGTCGAACAAATGGCGAACCACCGCACCGTAGGGCCCGCAGTGCAAGGCGGTATGCATGGGTTTCATCCCCTGCGTCGAACAGGTGGGGCGCCAACGCGTCGGAGGGCCCGTTATCCTTTTCTTTGGTTATACTGGCATGGTGGACGAAGCGAAGTCCGAGGCGGAAGGAAAAAGCGTCATGATGTCGGCGGGTGAGGAGCGCGGCGGAAAGGTCCGCCGGGCCCTGGTGCTCTTCTCCGGCGGCCTCGACTCCATGCTGGCGGCGGAGCTGCTCAGGCGTTGCGGGGTCGAGGTTAGGGGGATCGTTTTCACCACCCCCTTCTTCGGCAGCTCCAGCGCGGAAAGGGCCGCCGCAGAGCTGGGGCTGGAGCTGGAAATAATGGACATCACCGAACGTCATCTCGAGGTGGTCAAAAACCCCCGTTACGGATACGGGAAGAACATGAACCCCTGCATCGACTGCCACGCCCTCATGGTGCGGGTGGCGGTGGAGCGCCTCGAGGAACTGGGAGGGGATTTCGTGGCCACGGGCGAGGTCCTGGGGGAGCGGCCCAAGAGCCAGAACCGGCAGGCCTTGGAGCTGGTGGCCAGGGTTTCGGGGGCCGGAGACCTGCTGCTGCGCCCCCTCTCCGCGCGGCTCCTGCCCGAAACCCTTCCGGAGCGGGAGGGGTGGGTGGAAAGGGAGCGGCTCCTGGACCTATCGGGGCGCTCGCGCCGCCGCCAGATAAAGCTGGCGGAGGAGTGGGGCATAGGGGATTATGAAAGTCCTGCGGGGGGTTGTCTGCTCACCGACACGGGCTTTAGCGCCCGCTTGAGGGAGCTTATGTCGCGGGTTCCCGCCTTCGACGCGGCGGATGCGGAGCTGCTCAAGGTGGGAAGGCATTTTTGGGCCGGGAGCACCCTCATAGTTCTGGGACGCCGCCACGAGGAGAACCTCCGCCTCGTGGGACTGGCGCATCACGCGGATGTGTTGCTCAGGGAGAGGGATCTGCCCGGGCCCACCGCTCTCCTGCGCGCCTATCCGCGTGGCGCCTCCCCCAACCGCAGGGACCTTAAGGAGGCCGCGAGGTTGTTGGGGTTGTACGGGAAGGGAAAGCGCCCCCTGAAGCCGAGCGAGCTGGTGGAGGTGTCGCGAGGTGCGGAGAGGGAGAAGGAGGGACGGTGAGGTATATAAGTGCTTGAGGGTGACCTTATCTGTTTTACGAAAGCGGCTGCATGCGCGGTGATCACGTGTGCCGCGCAGCATACATCTATAATATAACTTGATTATGTTATATAATTAATATATAATATGACATGAGCGTCCATGCAGGGCGGAAAAAGAAAACAAGCGCCGTGATCGTTTGACGGCACTGCCATGACGGAGGCGCAAGGCGCCGGCCTTTTCGGTGGCATGCAGGAGGCGGTTCCCCGGCTTCACTGCGGTTCCGGAGGTCGGGGCGATTGGTTTGGGTGTCCTCTGGGCGGTATGCATGAAACAGCTCCCCGGCATCCCCGCAGCGTTGGCGCGCGGCGACGGGGAAGTGGGGGTAGCCGGTTGCGAAAACCGGTTGCCGCAATTCTTCGGCAGACCGCTAAGGAACGAAAAAGGGGATGGACCACGAAAACGAGGCGAGCTTGCGCAAACCAGGCGCATAAATTAAGTTAACCTGGAAGGATGCTCCCAGCGGTGGCCGGGCGCGAAAGAGCGCAACTGGAGCCGGACGGAAGAGGCGGGTGGATACGTGAGAGGCGGCGCATTCAGGCTTTGACGGCGGTCGCTTGGCGTTATGGCGGGAAACCGGCGCCGGCCGGGATGGGATCGGGAGCCGGAATTGAACCGGAGCAGAGGTATGAACGAGAGGTATGACTTCAAGGCGATAGAGGAGAAGTGGCGGCGCCGTTGGGAGGAATCGGACCTCTACAGCACCCGCGAGCTTCCCGACCTGCCCAAAAGATATGTCCTGGTCATGTTCCCTTATCCCTCGGGGCCCGCTCACATAGGCCACGTCGCCAATTATAACCTGGGTGACGTGCTGGCGCGTTACCTGCGACGGAAGGGCTTCAACGTGCTGCATCCCATGGGCTGGGACGCCTTCGGGCTGCCGGCGGAGAACGCGGCCATCCGTTCCGGTGTGCATCCCGCCAAGTACACCTGGGACAACATCGCGCTGCTCAAGGAAGGGTTGCAGCGCCTCGGCTATTCCTACGACTGGGGACGCGAGCTCGCCACCTGTTCACCGGACTACTACCGCTGGACGCAGTGGCTTTTCCTGCGTTTTCTGGAAAAGGGCCTCGCTTATAAGGCGGAGGGATGGGCCAACTGGTGCCCGTCGTGCCGCACCGTCCTGGCCAACGAGCAGGTCATCGCGGGCCATTGCGAGCGTTGCGACACCCTGGTGGAACAGAAAGCCCTCTCGCAGTGGTTCCTGCGCATAACCGCCTATGCGGAGCGCCTGCTGGAGGACATGGAGGAGCTCAAGGGCTGGCCGGAAAGCGTGCTCACCATGCAGCGCAACTGGATAGGCCGCTCCGAGGGCTGCGAGGTGGTCTTCCGGATCAAGGACAGGGATATAGAGATCCCCATCTTCACCACCCGTCCCGATACCCTCTGGGGGGTGACCTTTTTCCTCCTGGCGCCGGAGCATCCCCTGGTGGACGAGCTGACGCGCGGGACCCCTTATGCCGAGGAGGTGGCGCGTTTCCGCGAGAGGCTGCGGGGGGTGTCGAACATCGAGCGCACCGCCATGGACACGGAGAAGGACGGGGTGTTCACGGGCGCCTATGCCGTAAACCCGGTCAACGGCGAGGAGGTGCCCGTGTGGACGGCGAACTTCGTGCTCATGGAATACGGCACGGGAGCTGTGATGGCCGTGCCCGCCCATGACCAGAGGGATTTCGAGTTCGCGCGCAAGTTCGGCCTTCCCATACGCGTGGTCATCCAGCCGCCGGAGGGGACGCTTCGCGCGCAGGAGATGACCGAGGCCTATGTGGATCCGGGCGTCATGGTGGGGTGCGGGGATTTCGACGGCATGGACAGCGAAGAGGGGAAGCTGCATGCCGTCCCCGATCTCCTGGAGGAGCGCGGTTGGGGGAAACGCACGGTCAATTACCGCCTGCGAGACTGGCTCATCTCCCGGCAGCGCTACTGGGGAGTCCCCATACCCGTGGTGTACTGTCCGGAATGCGGCCTGGTCCCGGTCCCGGACGAGGACCTGCCGGTGCTGTTGCCGGAGGACGTGGAGTTCGAGTTCGAAGGGCCCTCCCCCTTGGAGCGCTCACAGGAGTTCCGGCGCACCGTGTGCCCCCGCTGCGAGGGGGAGGCGGAACGGGAGACGGACACCATGGACACCTTCGTGGACTCCTCGTGGTATTACATCCGCTACGCCAGTCCCCACTGCGAGGAGGCGGCCTTCGACCACGAGGCGGTCCGCTACTGGCTGCCCGTGGACCAGTACATCGGCGGCATCGAGCACGCCATCATGCATCTGCTCTACTCCCGCTTTTTCACCAAGGTGCTCAAGGATCTGGGGCTGGTGGATTTCTCGGAGCCCTTCACCAACCTGTTGTGCCAGGGTATGGTGGTGATGGGCGGGGCCAAAATGAGCAAGTCCAAGGGCAATATCATCACCCCCGAGCAGTTCATAGACACCTACGGGGCGGACACCCTGCGGCTTTTCATCCTCTTCCTGGGACCGCCCGAGGCGGACAAGGAATGGAGCGATTCGGGCATCGAGGGAGCCCACCGTTTTCTCAACCGCGCCTGGCGACTGGTGTACCGCTACCTGGATGTCCTGACCCTTAAGACCCAGCCGGTGCCCAGGGATTCCGAGGCCCTGAAGCGCCTTTCGCACCTCACCCACCGCACCATCAGGAAGGTGACCGAGGATATCGAACGCTTTGCCTTCAATACCGCCATCGCCGCCATCATGGAGTTCACCAACGGACTGTATCGCGAGATGGAGGCGGCGCCCGATGCCTTCAATACCTATGAGGGCCATGAGGCGTTGCGTGCCCTCGTGCTGCTCCTCGCTCCCTTTGCGCCCTTCATAGCCGAGGAACTCTGGGAGGAGCTCGGAGGGGAGTACAGCGTGCACGCTCAACCCTGGCCGGAATACGATCCCCAGCTCGCGAGGGCGGAACGCATCACCCTGGTGCTGCAGGTGAACGGCAAGGTAAGGGAGCGCATGGAGGTTGACGCGGACGTTTCCCCCGAGGCCATGGAGGAGATAGCCCTGGCCTCGCGTCGCGTCAGGGAACACACCGCCGGAAAGGAGATCGCCAAGGTGGTGGTGGTCCCGGGCAAGCTGGTGAACGTGGTGGTGCGCTGAAGCCGGTTTCCTTGACCGTATCCGCCGTCCACGTGCCAGACCCGTTTCTCCGCCACGAAGCCGCATGGCGGCAAAGGCGCCCTCAACGCGCGCTACGCGCCGATAGGCCGCCGCAACCGCTGCGGCGGGGCGCGAGAGGTCGGTTTTGTCGCAAGTCTTATATACCATATAATGGTAATTTTATGCGTCGACGACAGGACCTTTTCGGCGCCGCCTGCGTGTTTAAGCGGCAAATCGAGCTGAACCGGGGGATGGTCACGCGCTCGCACGGCGCGAGGCACGGGGGTTGATAAAGGATCCTCCAGAGGCGATTTGGGCTAGGTGGAGATGTGCACGGCACGCCCAGCGTAGGGCGATAAGCGTTTTGCCCCGGCCGTGACCTTACACGCCATCGTCGTCCTGGCGGTAAAGATTTCGCCTCATCAACGGGCGTCGTTTCATCCAAAAAAGGCTTTGCTTCCGGGCCGTCATCCGACGGCAGCGCGCCGGTCGCCTATGCAGGAGGTATGGGTAGGGAGCGGAAGAGCGCCGTCCCTCCCTGCCTCGCCGCGCCTTTGTTCGAGGAGCGCAGGCGAGGAAGCGCGCAAGGCGTGGCCGCGAGAGGTCGAGAAGAGCCGAACGGGTCGCCTGGAGCAAGGCCTTCGGATGTGGCGCCGAATATGCGCCCGTCAGGGCAGGGGAAGAAAAGACGGAGGTAAACCCATGTCGCTCGTGGACAGGATCGCGTCGTTTCTCGACCGCATCGCGGGGCTTCCCCGCTGGCAGATAGCGGCGCTGGCGCTTTGCGCCGCGGCGGCCCTGGTCGGAGGATACCTGCTTCTGAAGCCGCCGTCACGCCCGGCGGCGGAATTCGTGCCCGCGGAAGAGGGCGCGGATGCCTCAGGCCGGCAGCCGCGCGAGGTGATGGTTTACGTGGCGGGCGAGGTCGTGAGCCCGGGAGTGGTGCGCATGCGGGAGGGAAGCCGAGTCATCGACGCGCTTGAGCAGGCGGGAGGCCCGACGCCCGATGCCGACCTTGAGGCCCTGAACCTGGCGCAGCCCTTGCAGGACGGGCAGAAGATCCTGGTACCGCGCATGGGTGGGGGTGTCGCCGAGCAGCAGGCGCAAAAAGGAGGTAGCGGAAAGGTGAACATCAACCTTGCCGCCCGCGAGGAACTGGAGAAACTGCCGGGGATAGGACCCACCCTCGCCGAGCGCATAGTGGCCTATCGCGAGAGCAAAGGCGGCTTCAAGAGCGTGGAGGAACTCAAGAAGGTGTCGGGCATAGGAGAGAAAAAGTTCATGGAGATCCGCGACCTGGTGGAGGTCTGAACTCGCCCGTGGAGCGTATCGCCTACCGTGGTCGCCTGTTGTGGTGCGCTTGCGCCCTGGCTTTGGGGGGATGGGCCGGGTGCGGGGGTTCACCGTTCTCGGCGTGGGTGGTGCTCTCATCCCTGGCGGCATGCGTCATCGGCGCTCTGGCGGCGCCCAGGGGATGGAAGAGGGCGCTGGCCTGCGCCTGCGCCGTTTTCCTGCTGGCGGGGTTCTGCCTGGGGCATATACGCAACTCCCGCTGGCGAGGCAGGCAGGGGGCGATGGGGGAGGTTTCGGTGACGGGGGTCATCGAGCCGGGATGCCGCGGAGAAAGGAGCGAGCTCGCGAACCTTTTGCGGGTAGTGGAGGTCGAGAAGGGAGAGGGGGCGAGGAAGGGGGACCTTTATCTCCTCAGAAGCGCGGGAGCGGAAGGCGAGGGATTGCGCTGGGGGGAGCGCGTGGAAGTGAGGGGCTCCCTTTATCTCTACGGAAAAGCGCATGGGGGCGCAGGCGGGAGCTTGGCGGCGGAGGAGATAAGTAGTTTGGGATTTTCCTCCAACCCCATGCTGTGGGCCGCCAATGCTTACCGTGAGACCCTGCGAGAGGTGACGGGACGCGAGGCCGCGGAACAGGCGGGGCTGATCCAGGGAATGGTGCTGGGAGATTACCGTTTCCTGGAAGCAGGCGACTTAAGGGCCTTTCGCCTCTCGGGCCTCGTCCACCTCTGCGCCGCTTCCGGTTTACACGTGGCCATATTGGCGGCTTTCCTGGACCGCATGGGGCGGTGGGCGCGTCTTCCCCGCCGCCTGATCATGTTTATGCAGTTGCCGCTGCTCGTCACCTACGCCCTCGCCGCCGGGCTGACCACCCCCGTGGTCAGGGCGGCGGCGGTGGGCGGGGTGGCGGCGTTCGCTTTTATCCGTGGCAGGGATTTCGATTTCCTGCCCGCCCTTGGGGTGGCGATGATCTGCATCGTGGCCGCGGATCCGGGCGCCGCGGCCGGAGTGAGCTTTCAGCTCTCCTTCGCCGCCGCTTTCGGGATATCGCTTCTGCATCTTCCCTTGGGTTCCCTGCTGAGGAGGAAGCGCCGAAGCGGGCCCTCTTTGCTCTGCGCTACCTTGGCGGCGCAATTGTCCGTCGCCCCTTTGCTTCTTTACCGTTTCGGGGAGGTGTCGCTGCTGTCCCCCGTGGGCAACCTGATGGCGATCCCGATGGTGGCCCCGCTCATGGGAATGGCTATGCTCTCCACCCTCCTGGAGATGGCGGGTATACCGGGTGCCGGTCCGTTGATGCGGGGAGCCGCATGGTGCGCACGCGCCATAACCGGCGTGGCTCGCGTGGTGTCGGCGCCAGGCTGGGCTTCCCTTCGCATCTTCCCGCTTTCCGCCGCATGGATGGCGGTTTATTACCTCGTTCTGTTCGCGGCTTTTCTTTCTACGGGAAGAAAGAGGCGCGCGGGCAGGGCGGCGCTGGCGTTCCTCCTGGCCGCCGCGCTGCTTTTTGGATTGCCGCGGCCTACGGGGGCGGTGGGGAGGACGGCAGGCGCTGGGGTTACCTTCCTGGACGTCGGTCAGGGCGATGCGGCACTGCTGCGCGATACTTCCGGCGCCTACGTTCTGCTGGACGGGGGGAAGGACGACGGCGTACTGGCGGAGGGTCTGCGCTCCCGGGGGATCAGGTACCTGGAGGCGGTGGTGGTAAGCCACCTGGAAATCGACCACATCGGGGGCCTGGAGGGGGCCTTGGAGGTATGCGGGGTGGGGATGCTTCTGTACCCGCGGGTGGAGGAGACGGGGAGGGCGGGGCAGAGGTTGCTGGCCCTGGCGGAGGAGATGGGGGTCCCCATGCGCGCCATGCGCGAGGGGGACGTGTTTACGCTGGGAGGGATGAACCTGCGCGCCCTGGGGCCGCCGGCGGAAACGCCTGCGGAGGAGGTTCCGGCGAACGAACGTTCCCTGGTGTTGAAGGCGAGCATGCCGGGACTCGAGGTCCTTTTCGCGGGCGACGTGGAGGAACTGGGCCAGGAGATGCTCATGCGCAACCCGCGTCTTCTGAAAAGCGATGTCCTTAAGGTACCCCACCACGGGGGATTTGCCGCTACCGGAGCGGATTTCTTCGCCCTGGTCGACCCGGAGGTAGCGGTGGTAAGCGTGGGAGAGGGCAACCCCTACGGGCACCCGGCGCCGGCAACGTTGCGCGACCTTGAGCGCACCGGATGCGCCGTCTACCGTACCGATCGGCGCGGTGATATATTTGTCACTGTGGGCGGCGGAGGGTACAGGGTGGAGTGCGAAACACAGGACGCCGGCCCGTAACCGCAAGAGCATCCCGGGAGGGAACGCCATGAGCCCGGTGGGCGAGATCCCCGTGTACCTCATATACGGAAACCAGAGGCTGCTGGTGGAGGAGGAACTCGCGATGCTCCGCGTCAAAATGGCGCAAAAGACCGATCTGGAGTTCAACCTCGCCGTCTTCGAGGCCGGCGAGGATGCGCTGGAGCGCATCCTGCAATCGGCCGAGACCGTCCCCATGGCGTCGGACCGCCGTTACGTGATCGTCAAGGAAGCGCAAAAGCTTACCTCGTCCGAGCTCAAGCTCCTTTCGCGCTATCTCGACAACCCGGCGGAGGGAACCCTGCTGGTCCTCGCGGCGGTGGACCCAAAGCCTACGTCATCCCTGGTGCGCTTGGTGGAGAAAGCGGGCAGGGTCAAGGAGCTGGCCAAGACCAGAAGCCAGGTCCCGGGATGGGTGAGAGAGCGGTTCAAGAAAGAGGGGCTGAGGGTCTCCGGGAAGGCCCTCGCGTACCTGCAGGAAGCCTTGGGAGACGACCTCATGTCCCTGGAGAAAGCGGTGGAAAAAATCGCCATCTACCACCAGGGAGGGGAGGAAGTGGACCTCGACGAAGCCCTTGCCCTGGTCTCCCCCTCGGCGGAGAGGTCGGTATTCGAATACGTCGATAGGGTGGCGCTGGGGGACGCGGAGACGGCGCTGAAGCTCATGCGGCGTCTGCTTGAACAGGGGGAGCGCCCGGAACATCTCCTCAACGCCCTTTCCCGCCGCTTTCGCGAACTGCTGCTCTACCATGCGCTGCGAGACGAGGGAAGGACGGAGGGGGAGATCGTTGCCTGCATGTCCATTCCCCCAAAACGCGCCTGGATGATAACCAAGAAGCTCAAGCCTCAGGCCTCCGGCCTGGAGGAAGGCGATTTCCTCGCCATCCTCTCCTTGCTGGTGGAAGCGGAGTGGAACCTGAAGGCCGGCCGGTGGGAGAGGGATTATGCCCTCGAGAGGGCCACCGTCGGCGTGGCGGGTAGGGTGGCGGGAAAGAGAGGTCGAGGGCGCGCACGCCGCGCCTTCTGAGCGAGGCGCTTATTATTGGGCCATTCCCCGGGAACACTTGTCATAGAGGACGAAAATGACACTTGCGTTATTTGCAAAAATATGCATAATAGCCCATATATGATATGAGGAAGGAGCGCGAAAAGACATGCGAGTCGGCGTTGTTGGGGCGTCCGGATACACGGGCGCGGAATTACTTAGGTTATTACACCATCATCCCCAGGTCGAAGTGTCGTATGTGACCGCTCGCACCTACGCAGGTGAGCGGGTGTCGGATCTCTATCCTCATTTACATATTTATGCAAATATGTGTTATGAGGAATTCGATCCGGGAAGGGCGGCGGAGGCGGCGGAGCTTCATTTCGTCGCCCTGCCCCATGGCGAATCCATGCGCGTGGTGCCGGAGCTTATCGCAAAGGGTGCCAGGGTGATCGACCTCTCGGCTGATTACCGCCTCAAAGACCCGGAGGAATACAAACGTTGGTACGGAGCCGACCACACCTCTCCCGAGCTGCTCCGGAAGGCGGTTTACGGGTTGCCCGAGATCGCGGGAGGGAAGCTTGAGGGGGCGGCACTGGTGGCGGTGCCGGGTTGCTATCCCACCGCGGCCGTCCTCGCTTTGGCTCCCCTGGCGCGGGCCGGCATACCCGGGGTCGAGTCTGCGGTGATAGACGCCAAGTCGGGGGTGTCGGGAGCCGGCAGGTCCCTGTCCCTGGCGGCACACTTCGCGCAGGCGGAGGGGAGCGTGAAACCCTACGGGGTCGGATCGCACCGCCATACCCCGGAGATGGAGCAGGCGATAGGGGGGCTGGCGGAGAAGGCGTGCCGCTTGGTGTTCACGCCTCACCTGGTGCCCATGAGCAGGGGCATCCTGGCCACCTGCTACGTGCGCACCGGCAGCGCTTTAAAGCCCGAGGAGGTGGACCGGCTTTACCAGGGTTACTATGCCCATTGTCCGTTCGTGGTCTGCCTGGGAAGGGGACGCTTTCCGGAAACCAAGGCGGTCTGCGGCAGTAACTATTGCCACCTCGGATGGCATCTGGACTTAGAGCGGGGAATGCTAACGGTGGCGGCGGCCATAGATAATCTGGTGAAGGGGGCATCGGGGCAGGCGGTGCAGTGCATGAACGCGGCATGCGGATGGGACGAGAAGACGGGCCTGGAGGCCCTCGGCGTCTTTCCTTGAGCTCGCTGAAGGGATAAGCAAGGGGCCGGAAGGGAGCATAGCAGGTCGCCCGGACGCGCTGATGATGCAAGGGCAGGAGCGGGAAATGACGAAAGGGTTGGAGTTGAAGAGCATAGAAGGCGGTATATGTGCCCCCGTGGGATTCAAGGCCGCGGCGGTAGCCTGCGGTCTCAAGAGGAGCGGAGAGCTCGACCTCTGCCTGATGGCGGCGGATAACAGGTGCGCCGCCGCGGGCACCTTCACCACCAACGCCTTCAAGGCGGCCCCGGTCCTGGTGACCACGCGGCATCTCGAGGGCGGGCACCTCAGGGCAGCGGTGGTCAATGCCGGAAACGCCAATGCCTGCACCGGCGAGCGTGGGCTACGTGACGCCGAGTCCATGGCCGGCATCGCCGCGCGTGAGCTGGGGATCGAGGCGCAGGAGGTGGCGGTAGCTTCCACCGGGGTTATCGGGCGCTACCTGGAGATGGAAAAAATAGAGGAGGGTATCGTCGAGGCCGCGCGGCGGCTGGACGCCGGGGGAGGCGGCGAGGCGGCACGCGCCATCATGACCACGGACACCCGTCCCAAGGAGGTGGCCCTGGATTGCGGCGGGTTTACGCTGGGGGGGATGGCCAAGGGGGCGGGCATGATCAAGCCGGACATGGCCACTATGCTCGCCTTCCTTACCACCGATGCCCAGGTCGAAACGGCGCTGCTCTCGCGCGCCCTGCGCGAGGTGGTGGAAAAGACGTTCAACCGCATCACCGTTGACGGTTGCACGAGCACCAACGACATGGTGCTGTGCATGGCCGGAGGCGCGTCAGGATACAGGCCGAGCGAGGAGGAGCTGAAGACCTGCCTGCTCGAGGCCTGTTCGCGGCTGGCTCGCGCTATCGTGCTCGACGGCGAGGGGGCCACGCGTTTCGTTACCGTGCGCGTATATGGTGCGGCGGATGGGGGGGAGGCGAAAACCGCGGCCATGGCGGTTGCCGATTCCCCCCTGGTGAAGACGGCCGTTTTCGGAGGTGACCCCAACTGGGGCCGGGTGGCGCAGGCGGTGGGGGCGGCGCTGAAGGGGATCGATCCCCACGAGGTCTGCGTGGATATCTGCGGCATAAGGGCGATGGAGAAAGGGGCGCCCGCGGAGCCCTTTGGGGACATCGAGGCGGCGGTGGCCGGCAGGGAAGTGGTTTTTGAGGTGGGCCTGGGACGCGGCGGGTCGGAAGCGGAGGTGTGGACCTGCGACCTCTCCTACGACTACGTGCGCATAAACGCCGAATACCACACCTGACTCCAGGATTAATAGATAACGCTCGCGAGAATGCATCGCGAAAGCGACTGCGCCGCAGGCGCAGCGGTGCCAGTCGCCGTGGCCGAGACGGAAGCGAGCCGAAGGCGAGCGAAAGCGAGGACAGGGCCTGGCACGCATACGCTCGCACGGGATGCAGGGCGACAAGGGACGCAGGGCGGCGGCACGGTGCCAGTCGCCGTGGCCGAGACGGAAGCGAGCCGAAGGCGAGCGAAAGCGAGGACAGGGCCTGGCACGCATACGGGCCAGTGGGGCGAGGGATGGAAGGCGTCGTACGGGAGGAGTGACCTGATGGAAAAGGCAAGGGAGAAGGCGAGGGTGCTCATGGAGGCCCTTCCCTATATAAAGGACTATTACGGTAAGACGGTGGTGGTGAAATTCGGCGGCAACGCCATGGAGAACGACGAGCTCAAAGAGCGCTTCGCCTCGGATATCGTGCTCATGCGCTACGTGGGCATGAACCCGGTAATCGTGCATGGTGGGGGCCCGCAGATAACCGAGTACATGCGCCGACTCTCCCTGGAGGTGCGCTTCGTGGACGGCCACCGCGTCACCGACGCCGCGGCCATGGAGGTAGCGAAAATGGTGCTGGTGGGCAAGGTGAACAAGGAGATCGTCTCCCTCATCAACGGCCACGGCACCCTGGCGGTGGGCCTTTCGGGAGAGGACGGCAACCTCCTCATGTGCAGAAAGCGCTTTCATCGCGGAGAGGAGGGAGAGGTGGACCTGGGTTTTGTGGGCGAGGTGGAAAGGGTGAACCCGGGGATCCTCAACAACCTCATCCGCGACGAGTTCATACCCGTGGTGGCGAGCATCGGCGTGGACGGTAAAGGACAGAGCTACAACATCAACGCCGACCTGGTGGCGGGGGCGCTGGCGCAGGCCCTGCAAGCGGACAAGCTCATTTACCTCACCGACGTGGACGGCATATATCGTGACCTCTCCGACCCGGACAGCCTCATCCCCGAACTGGGCCTGCGGGAGGCCGAGAAGCTGCTGGAGGGAGGGTCCCTGTCCAGCGGCATGCTCCCCAAGCTGAAAAGCTGCGTGGAAGCGATACGGTTAGGGGTCAGGAGGGCGCATATCATCAACGGCACCATTGATCACGCCCTTCTCCTGGAGCTTTACACCGACGCGGGGATAGGAACCATGGTGAAAGCGGATTAAGGCGGTGCCCGGGGAAGAAGGGGCTGTAAACGACATCACGGGAGGAAGCATGGAATACGATCTGCAAACGGCCAGGAGACAGGAGGAGCTTTACCTGATAGGCAATTATGGGCGCCTCCCGGTGCTTTTCGTGCGCGGTCACGGCACGCGGCTCTGGGACGACACCGGCAGGGAATACGTGGATTTCGTCTCCGGGCTGGGCGCCTGCGTTGCCGGGCACTGCCACGCGGAGATCATCGCGGCGGTGGCGAGGCAGACATCGCAGCTCATCCACGTCACCAACCTGTTCTATACCCGACCCCAGGGGGAGCTGGCGGAGATGTTGGCGCGCTACTCCTTCGCGGACAAGGCCTTCTTCTGCAACAGCGGCACCGAGGCCAACGAGGCGGCCATCAAGCTGGCGCGAAAGTATATGCGCGAGGTGAGGGGCGAGGAGCGCTATAAAGTGGTCTCCGCCCTGCGCTCCTTTCACGGCCGCACCTTCGGCTCGTTGTCGGCAACGGGCCAGCCGGCAAAGACGGGGCCCTTCGAGCCGGTCACTCCCGGATTCGTGCACGTTCCCTTCAATGACCTGCAGGCCCTCGAGGAGGCGGTGGACGAGGCCACCTGCGCGGTGATTCTAGAGCCCATCCAGGGTGAGGGAGGGGTTTACGTGGCCGACGTCCCCTACCTGCGGGGCGCGCGGGAGATAAGCCGGCGTAAGGGAGCCCTGCTGGTGCTGGACGAGGTGCAGACGGGCATGGGGCGCACGGGGGCCCTTTTCGCCTACGAGCATTACGGCATCGTGCCCGATATGATGACCCTGGCCAAGGGGCTGGCGGGAGGCCTGCCCATCGGAGCCCTTCTTGCCACCTCCGAGGTGGCGGAGGGGTTCAAGCCCGGGGATCACGGCAGCACCTTCGGCGGAAACCCGGTGGTCTGCGCGGCCGCCCTGGCGGTGCTCACGGTGTTGAGGGAGGAGCAATTGGTGGACAACGCGGCCCGGGTGGGCGGCTACTTTAAGCGGGAGTTGGAGAAACTGGCCGTGGAGACGGGCGCCCTCAAGGAAGTGCGCGGCATGGGGCTCATGCTGGCCGCGGAGCTGGAGGAGCCCGTTGCGCGCGAGGTGGTGTTGCGTTGCCTGGAGTCGGGCTACGTGGTGAACAACATCGGCGACGCCGT
Organism: Candidatus Solincola daggyaiensis; assembly: GCA_015711825.1. GTDB lineage: Bacteria > Actinomycetota > Geothermincolia > Geothermincolales > RBG-13-55-18 > Solincola_B > Solincola_B daggyaiensis. The sequence continues at coordinate 7,704 of JACVJD010000026.1, read as the reverse complement.
ATTGCGTTTCCTTCCTCCTCTTTCTATCTCCACCCGCGAGGTGGACGGGCTGGTGGAAAGGTTGGGCGCTATCCTGGTCGAGGTTGTGTCGGGATGCGAGAGCCACGGAGGGTAGGGATATGAGGGACCTTTACGGCAGGGATTTCCTGAGCATGGCGGATCTGAACGCCGACGAGCTGGCGTCCGTGCTCGACGCCGCCGACGCCTTCAAGAGATCGTTAGGGGCGGGGAAGGTCAAGCGAAGCCTGGAGGGGAAGATGGTGGCGCTTATATTCCAGAAGCCGTCCACCCGCACCAGGGTCTCTTTCGAGGCGGCGGTATATCACCTCGGAGGGCATCCCCTGGCCCTGAACGCCGCCGAGCTCCAGCTCGGGAGGGGAGAGACCATCGGGGATACCGGGAAGGTGCTTTCCCGCTATGTGCATGCCGTCGCCATTCGCACCTACGGTCACCACGAGGTGGAGGAGCTGGCGCGCACGGCCGAGGTGCCGGTGGTCAACGCCCTTACCGACCTCGAGCATCCATGCCAGGTGCTGGCGGACCTCATGACCATAAGGGAGCGCCTGGGAGCGCTTGCGGGACTGCGCCTCGCCTATGTGGGAGACGGCAACAACGTCGCCAACTCCCTCGCCCTCGGCTGCGCCCTGACCGGGATGGCCTTCACCGCCGGATGCCCGCGGGGCTACGAGCCCGATGAGCGCATCATCGCCCTCGCCCGTTCCCTTGCCGGGCCCGAGGCGGTGAGGGTGGTGCACGACCCAAGGGAGGCGGTGGCCGGAGCGCATGTGGTCTACACCGACGTCTGGACCTCCATGGGCCAAAGGGAGGACCAGAGGAGGAAGCGCGATCTCGAGCCCTTCCGTCTCGACGGGGAGTTGCTCTCGGCGGCCGATCCCGAGGCGGTGGTCATGCACTGCCTGCCCGCCCATCGCGGTGAGGAGATAAGCGACGAGGTGCTGGACGGCCCGCGCTCTGCGGTATGGGACCAGGCGGAGAACCGCATGCACGCCCAGGCCGCTCTTCTGGACCTGCTGGTGGGGGGCTGACGCGGAGGCGGCGGTGGACAGGCGACGCAGAATGGAGCTGATCAGAGAGATCATCGCCAGGCACGCTCCGGCCAGCCAGGCGGAGCTGGTCGAGGAGCTGGCCGCCAGGGGAGTGATGGTCGATCAATCCACCGTCTCCAGGGATCTTCGGGACCTCGGAGTGGTGAGGTCGCCGGGCCCGGGAGGGCGTCGCATTTACGTTCTGGCGACGGCGGGAACAGGCGCGGCGGCGGTGGACGAGGAGGGGCTGAAGCGGGGATTGAGGGAGTTCCTCGTGAGCATGGAGGTGAGCGGCAACCTGCTGGTGCTGCGCACGGCGCCGGGCAACGCCCACGCCCTGGCCGCCTTACTGGACCGCAACGGCAGGGAGGAGGTGGCGGGAACGGTGGCCGGAGACGATACCATCCTGGTGGTGGTGCGGGAAGGCCATGAAGCCCGTGCCCTCGCGAGGGCGCTGCGGGAGATGGCCGGTCTCTGAGAACGCCTGGGCTGGAGCGGAGCTCCTTGCGCCGCCGGCGCTTGCGGGTATGGGAATACCGGCGTGATACCATAAAAGCGGCGCCATGTGCGTGCGGGCCGGGAGCTTCCGTCGGTATCGGCACGAGAAACGGGGGATAGAGCATGAAGGAAACGGTGATCCTCGCCTATTCGGGTGGCCTTGACACCTCGGTGGCCATCAAGTGGCTGGAGGAGAGGTACGGAATGCAGGTGGTCGCCCTGGCCGCGGACCTGGGACAACCGGGCGACCTGGAGTCGGTGAGAAAGAAGGCCCTGTCCATCGGGGCCCTGGATGCGGTGACCCTGGACCTCAAGGAGGAATTCGCCCGCGATTACGTGCTTCCCGCCCTCAAGGCCAATGCTCTTTACGAGGGCAAATACCCCTTGGCCACCTCTCTTGCCAGGCCCCTGATCGCCGCGGCCATGGTCGAGGAGGCGAAGAGGAGAGGGGCGGCCGCGGTGGCGCACGGTTGCACCGGAAAAGGCAACGACCAGGTGCGCTTCGACCTCACCACCATGGCCCTGGGCCCGGAGCTGAGGATCATTGCCCCCCTTCGCGAGTGGAACATGTCGCGCGAGGAGGAAATAGCATATGCGAGGGAGCACGGCATATCCGTGCCCGTGACCCTGCATAGCCCCTACTCCGTGGACGAGAATCTATGGGGAAGGAGCTGCGAGGCGGGCGTGCTGGAGGATCCCATGGCGGAGCCTCCCGAGGATGCCTATGCGTGGACGGCGTCTCCCCAGGCCGCCCCGGACCAGCCGCGCTATATGGAGTTGGAGTTCGATGGCGGGTGCCCCTGTGCCCTGGACGGCGAGAAACTGGGCCTTGTGGAGCTGATCAAGCGCCTGAACGCCCTGGGCGGAGAGCACGGCGTGGGGCGCATCGACATGGTGGAGAACCGCCTGGTGGGCATTAAATCGCGCGAGATCTACGAGGCTCCCGCGGCCACCATCCTCATCGAGGCCCACCGCGCCCTGGAGGCCCTCGCCCTCACCAGGGAGACCTTGCATTTCAAGCCGGTGCTGGAGGTCAAATTCGCGGAGCTGGTTTATTACGGGCTGTGGCATGATCCGTTGCGGGGAGCGTTGCAGGCGGCAATAGAGGCCACCCAGGAAAGGGTGAGCGGGCGGGTGAGGCTGAAGCTTTTCAAGGGCGGCTGCACGGTGGTGGGCAGGGAATCCCCCTATTCCCTCTACGACTATTCCCTGGCGACCTACGACCGGGCGGACGAGTTCAGCCACCGCTCCAGCGAGGGATTCATCGAGCTTTGGGGCCTTCCCCTGAAGGTCTGGGGAAGCAAGGGCCGTGGACGCGCATAGCCGGCGCGATGTCTAGGGAGGCGCGGGGATATGAAGTTATGGGGAGGCAGGTTTGAGAAGGAGACGGAGGCGATGGTGCATTCCTTCAGCTCGTCCCTGTCATACGACCGGCGCCTGGCTTTTTATGACCTCAAGGTAACCGAGGCGCACGCCCTGGCCCTGGAGGAATGCGGGCTTATCGATGCCGGCGAGAGAGAGGCCGTCCTCTCCGTCCTAGGGCAGCTGCGGGTGGAGATGGAGAGAGGAGAGTTCGCCTTTGGCGACGATGAGGACATCCACACCGCGGTGGAGAGGGCCTTGGTGGAGCGCTTGGGGGAAACCGGGGCGAGGTTGAGGGCCGGGCGCAGCCGCAACGATCAGGTGGCGGCGGACATGCGCCTTTTCGTCAAGGACGAGTCACGCCGTATCGCCTTCCTGCTCCTGGATCTCATGGCAGTGGTGCTTGAGCGCGCTCGCGAGCACCTGGGGGCGTTGATGCCGGGTTTCACCCACCTACAGCCGGCGCAGCCCGTGCTCCTATCCCACCACCTCATGGCCTATTTCGAGATGTTCAAGCGCGATATGCAAAGGCTGGGTGAGGCGGAAGCCCGCGCCGATCTCTGTCCGCTGGGAAGCGGGGCGCTGGCGGGCGTGACCTTTCCCCTCAATCGCGAGATGATGGCGGATGAACTGGGGTTCGGCGGCATCACCGCCAATTCCATGGACGCGGTGGCCGACCGCGATTTCGTGGCCGATTTCCTTTACGCCTTGTGCGTGCTCACAACGCATCTCAGCCGCATGGCGGAGGAGATGGTGTTGTGGTGTACGCCGCGTTTCGGTTTCATGGAGCTGGACGAGGCCTACGCCACCGGATCCTCCATCATGCCCCAGAAAGCCAACCCCGACCTGGCGGAGCTGGTGAGGGGAAAGGCGGGCCGCATGCTGGGGCACCTGGTCTCCATGCTGGCCGTGCTCAAGGGACTGCCCCTTGCCTACAACCGCGACCTGCAGGAGGACAAGGAAGGCCTTTTCGACGCCGTTGACCAGGCGGCGGCGATGCTGCGGGTGATGGCGGGAGCCCTCGCCACCGCGAGGTTCGAGGTGGCGAGGATGGCGGAGGCGGTGGGGGAAGGGTTCACCAACGCTACCGACCTGGCGGATTACCTGGTGCGCAAAGGGCTTCCCTTCCTGGAGGCGCATGCCAGCGCGGGGAGGCTGGTGAGATCCTGCATCGAAGGAGGCAAAAAGCTGGAGGAGTTGGGACTGGAGGAGTTTCGGGCCGTGGAGCCGAGGGTGGAGGATGACGTGTACGACCACATCGCCTTAAACGCCTGCGTTGAGGCCAGGGATCTGCCTGGCGGCACGGCCACCATGCGGGTGGAGGAGGCCATAGACCGGGCGCAGGAGTGGCTGGAGGCGCGCCGCACGCGCCTTTAAGTTGAGCGCAGCCGGCGCGGCGAAGGAGCTTTGCCCATGGACAGGAGCGAGGAACTCAGCAAGGCCTTCGAGGAGCTGGCCGAGCTCTCGGAGATAAAAGGCGAGGTGCGTTTCAAGGTCAACGCCTACCACAAGGCGGCGGAGATCGCCCGCACCCATGGCGAAGAGCTGCTGGCCCTGGATGACCTGAAAGAGCTGCGTAAATATCCGGGTATCGGGGAGGGTATAGCCAAGAAGATCCTGGAATTCAAGCGCACCGGCTCCATCTCCAAGCTGGAAGAGCTCAAGGAGGAGGTGCCGGTGGAGCTTATAGCCCTCCTCCAGGTGCCCAACCTCGGTCCGAAGCGGGCCAAGCTGATCTATGATGAGCTGGGGGTACGCACGGTGGAGGAGCTTCAGGCCGCCGCCGAGGCGCACCGGCTGGCCGCTCTCCATGGCCTGGGGCCAAAGGCGGAGCAGAACATACTCGAGGGCATAAGGCATATGCAGACCACCTCGGGGCGTCTCCTGCTCCACACCGCTTACCGCATCCAGGAGGAGATAACGCGTGCCATGGCCGAGAAGCTCCCCGGACTCGCGACAAGCCCGGCGGGAAGCCTGCGGCGCATGAAGGAGACCATCGGCGACATCGACATCCTGGCGGCATCCCTCGCGCCTGCCGAGGTCATGGAGGTTTTCTGCTCCCTGGACATGGCGGATAAGGTGCTGCTGCGCGGCGAAACGAAAAGCTCCGTGCTGACCGCGGAGGGGCTGCAGGTGGATCTCAGGGTGGTGAAGCCGGAGGAGTACGGGGCCGCCCTGCAGTATTTCACCGGCTCGCAGGCGCATAACGTGCGCGTGCGCGAGATCGCCAAGCGGGACGGCAAAAAGATCAACGAGTACGGCGTCTTCCGCGTCAAGGACGGTCGCCGGCTGGCGGGGGAGACGGAGGAGGAGGTCTATTCCTCGCTGGGCATGGCCTGTCCGCCGCCGGAGATAAGGGAGGACCGCGGCGAGGTGGAAGCGGCCCTGCGCGGGGAGCTGCCGGAGCTGGTGGGAAGGGAGGACATACGAGGGGACCTGCATTGCCATAGCGACGCCAGCGACGGCGTGGCGGACCTGGTGGAGATGAGAAAAGCGGCGGAGAGGTTGGGATACCGCTACCTGGCGGTGACCGACCATGCGGCAAACCTAAAGGTGGCGGGGGGGCTCGAGCGGGAACGCCTGCTGCGGCAAGTGGAGGAGATCAGGAGGCTCAACGCCAGGGGAGACTCTTCGGTCGTCCTCCTGGCGGGCAGCGAGCTGAACATAGATAACCAGGGCGGACTCGACTATGACGACGAGGTGTTGTCCCGCCTTGACGTGGTGGTGGCCTCGGTGCACGGGGGGTTTAAACAGGACCGCGAGACGGTGACGCGGCGGTTGATCACCGCCATGCGCAATCCCCACGTGAAGATAATCGCCCATCCCACCGGCAGGCTCATCGGGCAGAGGCCCCCCTATGATGTCGATCTGGATGCGGTGATGGAGGAGGCGCGCAGGACGGGCACCGCGCTGGAGCTCAACGCCTTTCCCGACCGCCTGGATCTGGGCGACGAAAACCTCATGCGCGCAAGCGCCATGGGGGTGAAGATCGCCCTCGGCACCGACGCTCATCGGACCGAGCACCTCGACTTCATGCTCTTCGGGGTAGCCACGGCGCGGCGGGGCTGGCTTTCCCGCTCCCATCTCCTCAACGCCCTCGAACCTGACGAGCTGTTGGAATGGCTGTGGCGGGGACGCGGCAGAACCTGACCCCACGCGCTACCGCCTCCGGCGCCGAGCTCATATAATAAGGCTGAGCGGAGAAGCGCCGGCTGGGAGAGGTAAGCGCGTGGGAGGGGCAGAATGGAGATAAGGCGGAACGAGATCATCCCCCTTGGTTATGGGAAATATTTCCGCTCGGATAAGATCGTGGGCCTGGAGCCCATAGGGGACGAGCGAGGCCCCGCCAGGAGGACTTACGTTTACGTCGAGGGTCGCCCCGAGCCGGTGGTCGCATCGCGCGCCGAGGGCACCATACTTAGAGACCTGGTGCTTTCGCGCCAGGAGGTGGAGGTCTCGGTGGCTTTCGACCTCCTGGACCGGGTGCTGCACGAGCTCGAGCGCGTGGGCCCCATACTCAGGCGCTCCATCCGCGAGGAGACGGGGCTGGATATAGACGATCTCGTGGTGCGCATAAGGCGCGTGCTGGCGCGCGAGGAGGAGGACGAGGAATACGACCAGGGCTCGCTGTTCTCCACCTGATGGCCCGGAGAGGGGCGGGAAACGGCGCCTTGATGTCGGGAGGGCGATAAGGAGGATGGCATTGAAACTCGCCGAGATACACAAGCTGGCGGTGAAGATGGGGATCGAGAAGGACCCCCGCGGCAAGGAGGAGATAAAGCGTCTTCTGGAACGCAACCGGGAGAAATACGAGAAACTGCCGGAGAAAGAGAGGGAATTCTTCGACCTCGAGAGCATGGAGAACCCCTTTCCGGATTCCCGCATCCTGGTGGGCGACCCCGAAACCGAGGTGCGCGCGGCGATGGTGGGGATAGACATGGAGGTACCGGAGGTGCTCCTCGCCGACCGCCTGCGGGAAAGGGGGGAGCCGCTGGACCTCATCATCAGCCACCATCCAGAGGGGCAGGCCCTGGTGAACCTGGACAAGGTCATGGCCCTGCAGGCGGACGAGTGGTACCGCCACGGAGTGCCCATCAACGTGGGAGAGGCCCTCATCGGCCCGCGCATGAAGGAGATCTACCGCGCCTTCTTGCCCCGCAACCACGAACGCGCCCTGGACGCGGCGCGCATCCTGGGCATACCCTTCATGAGCATGCACACCGTGGCCGATAACCAGGTGCACTCCTTCCTCAACGACCACTTCGCGCGCAGGAAGCCGCATACCGTCGGCGAGGTGGTGGACTGTCTGCTTGAACTGCCCGAGTACCGCGCCTCGGCGCGCATGCAGGCCGGCCCGACCATCATCGTGGGAAGCAAGGAGAACCGCGCCGGCAAGGTCATGGTGGACATGACCGGCGGAACGGAGGGTCCCCGCGAGGTATTGGAAAAACTATCCACAGCGGGCGTGGGGACCATCGTGGCCATGCACTATTCCGAGAAACACAAGGAAGAGGCGGAGAAGCAGCGCATCAACGTCATCATCGCCGGCCACATCGTGTCGGACTCCCTGGGCATGAACCTCATCCTCGACCGCCTGGAGGAGAAAGGGGTGCATATCGTTCCCGTATCGGGACTGGTCAGGGTGTCCAGGGCGCGTAGGAAAGGGGGAGCTTCCGGGGCGCGCGGGCGAGCCTGAGTAAAAACGGCGCATGGCTTGCTTGAAAAAAGCGGCCGCATGGGCTATGGCAGAGTTAGAACGGAAAGCGGGCGGTCCCTCGACCGCGGCAACGACCTCACG
>JACVJD010000025.1 GCA_015711825.1 Candidatus Solincola daggyaiensis | reverse complement strand
CAGACCCTTGGTGGATTCGCTTACCCCGTAAAGCAAGGTGTCGGGCGTGTCCGCGGAGCCCATGCCGTCGGTTATCTGATTGATGCCTGGTATGATCTGGGAATCCAGGTTTGCCTTCGCGAATGGGAGGCCGCTCGATACGCTGGCCATCTGCTTTAGCCCGTCCAGTATGGCGTTGGTGCCGTAAAGCAAGGTGCCTTCCTGCTCAGGGCCTCCGATCCCCTGCTCGCCTTCCAGCAGGCCCGCATGAAGCTGCTTGACCCCATCGTAGAGTTGAGTCAAGCCCGCAACGAATTCGCCGAGGGGGTCCCTCTGGTTGGTCTGCGGAAAGATGAAGTTGGCCGAAAGCACCAGGGGGGGCAACCGGAAATCCTTCACGTCCGCTTCCACCCAGATGGTGTGGGTATCTTCCGTGGCAGGGGGAAAGAGCGGTATGGACCATCCCACCTGCCAGTGATCCGGGAGGGGGACCACCACACCCGTGGGATCTGCCTCGAGGTTGTAAAAGATATCGTTGTCGAAATACCAGTCGTAGGGCAGGATCACCAGCGGCAGGTACACCTCGGCTTGTCTTTCCACCGTTTCCCCGGTTTCCGGGTCTTGGTATTCCACTAAGCGATTCTCGGCGCTGGTGTTGGTCATGGTGAGCTCCAGCCGGAAGCGGCCGTTCTGTCCGGTTATCTGGTTGGGGTCTTCCACCCTTTGTCCATCCATAAAATACCTGTATTCCAACTTCAAAGGCACCTTTAACTTGACTTCCTCCGCTACCTCACCCCCGAATTCCATGAGGCTCATGACGTTGCGGAACCCGTCCACGCGCAGGTTCCTCCACACCAAGGTGTCTTCCTCCAGCCTCGGGGTGGTGAAGGCATGCACGCCTTGCCACCTTCCGCCGCCCTCGAGATCGTTGGTCTTCGCTACCTGCGTCTCGCCGTTTCCGGTGAGCCCGAAGAAGGTGATGACCCGGCCCTTTTCGATCTCGCCGCTGAAATCGGTGTCCAGGGTGACCGCCTCGGAGCTCATAACCTCGAAGTCGTCTCCCACCGGCTCGGCTTCAGCGGTTGGGAAAAAGGAGATAAGGCACATCATCAGCAAGACGGAGGAAACAATCGCCCCCAAAGTCTTTGCCGCCCTCGTTTTCGCGCGCATCCACAACACCCCCCCTACGGGCTCGCCTAGCCGACATCGCCTGGTGACCTGATCGGATTTTACCGTTAATCCGGCAAATAGACAAGATATCTTATCTAAAAATACATCTTGTCTATTTAATGTTCAAAAGCTTGCGATCCGTTTATTTTTCGTAAGGAAGGGCTTTCTTTCCCCTGGAAAAAGAGGTTTTTAAGACGGCCAGGCCTTATTACTATGGATGCAGCACCCTGAGGGAATCCGGAGGCGTAGGGAGTAGGCTAAGGGTCACCCTAATTTGCAGTCGTGCCGCCATGACATCATCCAGGCGTGGACATGTGGGCTTAGGGAAAAAGCGGCTAGGCGCCAGCATTCTTCCGTGCCTGGTAGTGTATTGAGACGGGGAAGCGCTTCAGGAGAGCTCTATTTGCAAATCCGCCTCCTGCCCCACGCTCCATACGCAGGTACTGCTGTCCTTTCCGCTATCAAGCTCGTAGAAACCCTGCAGCATTCCCACCACCTGTTTGGGTATGAGGCAGTTGAGGATGGTCACCTTCAAATGCTCGCCGTCCTGGAAGTAAGATGAGAGGTACCCTAACCCTCTCAGCATCAGGTTGATGCGCAGGGCGCTTTCGCTCTCGATCCAATTCTCATCCCAATTGCTATGGAGCACGAATTCTCTCTGGGCATCCACGATGACCTGCGATATCCCCTCGCCGATCTCCTCCTCTATCTCGCGAAAAACCGCCTCGTAATTGTCGAACCCGGTGATCACCATTCTCCTTCCGGAGGCCTTGCTGAGAATGAACCCTTTCCTCATGTCCCACCTATACCTTGCGCTCAGTTCAAGTGGAAGTCGGCATTTTTCACAGCGCGGGAGGTCGTAGCCGATCGTTTTTACCGGAGGGTGGATCAGCTGCAGCCGCTCTTCGAGCCCGGTGCGATGCTCGCCGGTTCGCATGACCACGAGATAGCTGTCGCCGCCAAGGGGCAGGCCCTCCACCGTTCCGTCTTGTCCCGTGAAGGCCTCGGTTACTCCTAAAGCATCCGCGAGCATGGAGGAAAGGGAATAGGGGTCATGGATTATATGCACCAAGCAATCCTTCTCGTCACCCCTCCTTCTTGCGCCGACGAACTCGGATGATCCGAAGCCGAGGGTTTTGCCGGCGTAAGATATGAGTCCACTTGAAAGGCGCGGCATGTAAGACAGCATCCACCGCAGCGGCGCAGGGATGTTTTGCTCCATGAATCTCCTGTTTCCCCGGCGCGTGCATTCCATGATTATGTTCTCGATAGGGACGCCGAGTTCTCTGTCCAGGGTGTTGAAAACCGCGTCGATATTCTCCGATTCCATAAAAAAGACGTTAGAACGTGACATGACTTTATGGATGATCACCCCGTCGCCACTCCATTGGTGCATTTTTCCGACATAGAGAGGTATCCCGCAGCTACTGCATAGGTCTGGTCTTCTCATCCTCCCCGCCTCCCCGCTCGATTCTTGTCGGCCTTTTTGGTCGCCAATAAATATTTCGGAACATATCGAGTCGTACTTAACGTTTCCCGCGGAACCGAGTACTCGAAAAATTGCATGTGAAACCTTGTTGCTACCGACGTGTTAACATCGGTTGAACGCTGGCTCCGAGGGAAAGCCCTAAATGTTAATATATCCCAGCAAACAGTCGGGAGCGCCGGAGAAGGAGCCGTGATCAAAGGTTATGAAAGGGTTGCCCGAGGGAGATGGCGTTGGCATGTGGGTAGCTCCCGTGTGAGCGGTGCCGGGAGCGTCCCGCGGAGTCGGCAAAGGTTTAAGCTCAGAGCCGGTGTGGATCGACGGAGTCGCCGGATCGCAAGAGGAACTAACGGATTCAGCGTGCACGTGGCGTGGATTCCAGGGACCCTACTCCGGCCCAGGCGAAAGAGAACAACAGGAAATTAGGAGGGGTGATGGAAGAGAAAGAGGTGAAATGGGATATGCCTGAGAACATGGCCTTTTCTTACCTGCCCGAGAACGGCAAGGAGGTCTTTTACCAGTTGCCGTTCCTGCCGGCGGGGGATTTCAGGCGCAGCGAGGAGGAAGCGTGGGCGGCGCTGCGCCCCATACTGGAGATGGCGGGAAAGCAGGGCCAGGCGGTGGACGCATGGATCAGGGGCGGCCCTTCAAGCCGTACCCCGGGCGAGGCTTCCGGCGTGATGGTGCGCCTCAAGATAAAGGAAAGGGCCTTGATGGAAATAAGGAGCAGCGACGCCTCGCTGTGGCTGAGGTGCCGCTTGCGCGACGTGGACGACGAGGACAACGGGCGCGATCCCGTCGGGGTCATAGACGCGGTTCTCCGCGGGCTGAAGCGGCCTCTTTTCAAATACACCCACGAGGGAGTGCCCATGCTGTACGCGTTGAGAAGGGGCGCCTGGAGGGACGGCATGGATGCCTACCTGGGCCTGGATGCGGGCTCCATCTCCATAAACACCGTGGTCATCGACGAGGAAGGCACGGTGATCGCCAGCGATTACACCCTTACCGAAGGAGACCTGGTCAACAACATAAAGAAGGCCCTGGGAAAAATCGCCTCGCGCCTGCCCGCCAACGTCAGGATAGCGGGCACGGGGGTTACGGGAAGCGGCCACGAGATCGCCAGGGGGATACTTGACGCGGATATCTACGAAACGGAGCTGGACGCGCACGCGGAGGCCGCCATGCATATGGTCCCGGGAGTGCGGGTGATCTTCGATATCGGAGGCCAGGACTCGAAAGTCATGTACGTGGAGGACGGGGTGCTGGTGGATGCGGTGATGAACCGCAAGTGTGGGGCGGGCACCGGAGCCTTCCTGGATGCCCAAGCGGCGCGCCTGGGCGTGCCGGTGGAGAGGTTCGGGGAGATGTCCTTGCGGGCGAAAAAGCCCTATACCTTCTCCAGCATGTGCACGGTCTTCGTGGGGCGCGACCTGGTTTCGGAGCAGGCAAAGGGAAATTTCAAGGAGAACATAATCGCGGGTTTGCATCGTTCCCTGGCCATGAACTTCTTCTCGACCCTGGGCATAAACAAGAAAAAGATAACCCCTCCCATCGCCTTTCAGGGGGGAGTGGCCTCCAACATCGGGGTCCGGAAGGCGCTGGAGGAGTGCCTCGAGGAGAGCCGCGGCGAGAGGTGCGAGATCCAGGTGCCTCTGCACCATCGCGTAATGGGCGCGCTTGGGATGGCCCTGCTGGCGCGGCGCGAGACCAACGGGGCGAGCCGCTTCAGGGGCTTCGACGCCGTCCAGAGGATAGAATCGCGCTTCCAGGAATGCGAAGAACACCTTCGCCTGCGCTGCGGGCGCGACCGCATATGTGACCTGGTGTGCTTTTTGCTTGATGGTGAAAGGGTTGCTACCCTTTACGCATGCCCCGAATATTACCGACATGTCGGGGCCGACCTGGGGAGGGCGGGATGAGCAGACCGAGGATCGCCTGGTTCTGCACCTATACGCCCCTGGAAATCCTTGACGCCGCGGGACTGGTTCCCTATGGCATAAGGGAGGATTCGGGAAAGGGCCACGAGGACGTCATCCTCGGCGACGCCGCCTGTTCGTTCGTAAGGAGCTGCCTGGGGGCAAAACTGAGCGGAGCATACGATCGATTCCAAGGGGCGGTGATCGCCCATTCCTGCGAGTGCATGCGCAGGCTTTTCGACGCCTGGTCCCATGGGGTGGAAGCAGGAGACGGGCAGTGGGTCCATCTTCTCGATGTTCCCAGAAAAAAGGACATGAAAAGCGCCTCCTTTTTCGCGGCGAATATAAAGCGTTTTCAGGATGCGGTGAAAAGACGTTTCGGCGATTACCCCGAGGAACGTCTGGTGGAGGCCATAGGGCGGAGGGACGCGTTATGGGAGATGCTTGAGGAGATACGACGCTCGAGGATGTCGGATCCCCCCGGCATCAGGGGTTCGGAGTTCGCGCGACTACTGCACGTCGTCCTCACCCGTCCCCCCGAAGAGTCTTTGGAAAAACTGGAAGAGGTGAGAATCGAAGTGACGGCGGAAAAGGGGGAAAGGCGAGGGCCCAGGTTGATGATCTATGGAGGACCTATCAGCGTGCATATCCACGAACTCATAGAATCGGCGGGCGGCGAGGTGGTGCTGGAGCATGCCTGCAACGGTATGAGGTTTGGCCGCGGCAAAGTCGACCTGGAGGGGGACCCGTTGCGCGCGCTCGCCGAGGCCTATCTGGCCAAACCGCCATGCCCACGCATGCTCGGCGGGCGGGCCGCCTCGGGGATGGACGAACTGCGCTCCCTCGTCCGCGAATACCGCTTGGACGGGGTCATCTACTGCGCCATGAAGTTCTGCTCCAACCTGCAGGGCCAGTGGCCGCTGTTCAGGGAAAGAGCCGCCTGGGGGGTGCCGGTGAAGATAGCGGAAAGCGATATATCCGGCAAGGTCGATCCGCGGGAGATAGAGGCTTTCGTGAAAAGGTTGCGGAGGAGGAAGGTTTCCTGACATGAAAACGGTCATGTTGGAGGAGAATAAGAGGCTGAGGAAGGAGCAATGGCGGAGGTTTCTCGCCTTTCAAGGCTTGAGCGTGGAGGCTTACGATTCCTACGCGAAGAAGGCGTTATCCAGGCCCTGGGAGGAGCTCAAAGCCTCCCAGAAGCGGGGGAGGCTGCTCAGCGAGCAGTTTCTCCATTGTTATGGAAGCCATCCATACCATGAGGGCAAAAGCTATCCGGTCGCTTGGCGGAGCCTTTTCATGCCCACGGAGATAATCTATGCCATGGGCTTGATGCCTTTTACCCTGGAGATGTTCGCTGCGCAGGTCTCCATGATGGGGAGGGCGGTAAAGTGCCTGGAGGAGGCGGAGGAGAACGGGTTCGCTCCCGACCTGTGCTCTTTCGTGAAGGCGGCGGCGGGGGCCATGCTGCTGGATATCCTCCCCAGTCCCGACGTCATACTGACCTCCACCCACCTTTGCGACCCGTCGGCGAAACTGGCGGAGTTCGCGTCCGCGAAATACAACCGGCCGGAGTTCGTGCTCGATGTTCCCTACGGCGCCTGGAGCAGGCAAGAGGGGGAAGGAGGCGCGTCGGATCTGGAGGAGGCGATCGACTACGTTGCGGAACAGCTGGTGGGGATGGCGGCCTTCATCTCCGAGGTAACGGGGGCGAAACTGGAGCTTGAAAAGCTGATCGAGGCGGTAAGGAACAGCAACGAAGCGGGACGCTGGCTCGCCAGGGGCAACGAGCTTGCGTACTACAGCGACCGGCCTCTTCTGCGGGGGTCGAAGGATATGGACCACGCGGCCAATCTCATGCAGACCTGGGGCGCACGCGAGCTGGTCGATATATTCCGCTCTCGCTACCAGGAGATCGAGGCCGCCGCGGCGGTGGAATGCGAGCCCTCCACCAGGCCCAGGATCGTCTGGGCTCACCTGCGGCCTTATTACAGGAATTCTCTCCTTGATTACATAGAGGAGAGGGCGGACATCGTGGGCTCGATAGTAAATTATTGTTATTGGGACGAGTTGGACGCCGGCGATCCTTTCCGCGCCGTCGCTCGCAGAACGGTGCTGAACCCTGCCTACACCCCTTTAGAGCAGCGAGTCGAGCTCTATGCGCGGGTAATAAGACCGGGGGACGGCATCATCGCCTTCTATCCCAAGTCATGCAGGCATTTCCACTGCGCGGGGCGCATGGAAACCGAGAAGTTCAGGACTTACGGCTTGCCCATGCTGGTCATAGACGGAGACTGCGTCGACGACCGCGGAGACGATTTCATGGTGGTAAAGACGCGCATCGACCGCTTTCTGAAAGAGCTGTGCACGGCATCGCCGGAGGGTGTGAGAAAGAGCTGATGCAAGGAGGAAGGAGGATCGCACGTGAAGGGGATGGACGTATCCGAGCATGACGACACCGAGATGATCGTCAAGACGCTGAGGGAATCGGAAAGGAAAACAAGGAACTATTTCACGAGCACGCTGGTCTTCTACGCGGTGGTCTTGGCGGCACTTGCCGTCCTGGCATTTACGGCCGGCGAGGCCAAGGCAAGAAACGCTTATATCGGATTCATCATCCTTTCCTACCTCGGCCTTAACGGTCTCTGGATTTCCGCCCTGAGAGGTCTGCGCGGGGAAAAGCTTACCGTCGGAAGCTTCCTGAGCCTGTATCGGTTACCTTTAACCGGAGCTTTGGAGGAGCTCGAGAAAAACGATAAATTGAGCGATCCGGAGGGCAGGCTGCGTCGGTCCGAGGAGCTTCTGAGGCGTCAGTCGGAGGCCGAGAAAGAGCATAGGGCTTGGCCTAACCGGGCCTTGAGCATAGCCGTCATAACCGCCATCGACCTTATCATATGGTTGGTATGGCACAATCCGGCCATGGCCATAGCGAACCAGGTGATCGCCACCATCATAAGCCAGGTCCACATCTCCCTCGGCCCCAAGGCGAGCATGAAGGCCGCGGCGGAGTCGAGGGGGGACTTCGCGTAGGCGCAACCAAAAGAGCGCCTTAGGCTTTCCGGCGCCTTTATGGCCCTTTGGAAAAACCTATGCCCGCGGCGTTTGCCGCGGGCGGGGGTTTTTCTTTTCTCGCCTGGGCAGATTATTGAGGTAGCTCGAAATTCTGCATGAACTCCTCGACCGCTTTTTCCATCTCCGCCTGAGTCTGGGCGAGGTCGACCTTCCAGGCGCCGCCCTCCTTGACCAGGATCATGTCGAACTCCATCTCGAACTCGAGATCTTTCAGGGTCAGGCTGGTGGCCACCTTGGCGGTGTCGCCGGAGATGCTGGCGCCGCCGACCGAGTATTCCGACACGCCTTCACCCACTCCCTCCACCAGCTCCTCCTTGCTCTCGATCTCTCCCTTGCTGGACTCGGAGATGAGGGAATAGGCGGTATCGGCATCGCCGGCCATGGCCGCCTTGACGAACTTCTCCACCACCTGCTCGGGCGTGGCCGACTTGTCGCCGCCCCCGCAGCCGGCCGCCACTAGAACCGCGGCGCAAAGGCACAGCGCCAGCAACAGCACCAACGATCTTCTCATCGCTTCCTCCCTTTCCGTCTCAGGCTTTTATCGTAGTCGCCTTATTATCGTCGCAAGGGGGCGGATTTTCAACCCGCAAAGCGCCTATCGGAACGTCAAGGCATCGGTGACTGTTTTCGGGTTTGCTTGTTTTTCCAAGATGACGGGAAATCCTCACCATCTGTTTCAACCCGCAAAGCGCCTATCGAAGAGCAACAGCATCATCGCCCGCGGAAACGTTGCGGCAATGGGCGATCGAAAATGAACCCAGGCGACGTGGTCGGCTATCCGCCGCACCATGCACCGCATCTTCGTTGTATGTGCTGTCGGATAAGGTGATATCGCGGTCGTTTCGTCGCCACGGTGGCGGTGCTGGCCGAGGGCACCGACGGTGCGGTCCGTCTCAACCGTCTTTGTTCCTTGCGGAGGAGGGAGGGGGAAGGGTGATGCTTATTTGGTAGGCGCGCGGCTCGGGCTCGCTCCTTATCCCCTCGAAGAGCATGTCCAGCATGGGGTCCACGAAATCCCCCAGCTCGTCCCTGCGGCCGCGAAGGTGCCAGCGGAAGAACACATGCTCGATGGTTCCCAGGATCATGGAGCGCACCAGGTAGGGATCCAGGCCCTGCTTGAACTCGCCCGATGCGATCCCTTCCTTGATGCAGGAAAGCAGGTAACCCGCCGATCTCTTCACCGCCTGGTAGCCCTCGGCCTCCATGAACTTGCGGTTGTGCTTGAGGTCCAGGAGCACCAGGGAGGAGTAATCGGGGTTGTCGCGGTAGAGGTTGAAATATCCGTAAGTGATGGTCCTTATCTTGTTTTCCGCGCCCCTGATATACGGGCCTATGGCCTCCAGAAAATCCACCGCCTGGGTGGTTATCTCCTTGGGAATGGCGAAGAGCAGGTCCTCCTTGCTGCCGAAGTATTCGTAGATGGTGGCCTCGGAAACCCCCGCCTTGCGGGCGATCTCGGAGATGGTGGCGTTATAATAGCCCTTTTCGCCGAAGACCTTGAGCGCAGCCTCAATGATACTCGAGAATTTATCCCTGGCTTTGTAGTCATTCCCCATTGATAAACCTCAATCCAATAGACTTACTATAAAATTGACACCATAATTATAGTCACTCTATAATGAAAGGGCAATATCTGAAACGAGTATATTGGAGGGGATGGCGATGATCCGCACCGTCGACGAGTATCACGAAAGCCTCAAGGCCATGAAGCCCAACGTGTACATGGGTGGCGAGGTGCTTGGAAGGGAAAACCTTCCAGGAACCGACATCATGGACCTCACCATCGAGCTGGCTCACGCCAAGGAAGTGCAGCACCTCACCACCGCAAAGTCCCACCTCAACGGCGAGACCGTCAGCCGCTTCTGCCACATCCATCAGAGCCCGGAGGACCTCCTGGCCAAGCAGGAGATGACGCGTATGTCCTGCCGCCTGGTGGGGGGATGCATAGCGCGGTGCATGGGCATCGACGCCATGAACGCCCTCTCGGTGATCACCTACCAGTGCGACCAGGCCCACGGCACCGAGTATCACCAGCGTTTCCTGGAGTATCTTAAGTTCTGGCAGGCCAACGACATCGTGGGCTGCTGCGCCCAGACCGACGTCAAGGGCCATCGCAAGAGAAGACCCCACGAGCAGGCCGACCCCGACCTCTACCTGCGGGTGGTGGAGAGGCGCGGCGACGGCATCGTGGTGCGGGGGGCCAAGGCCCACAACTCCTTCGCGCCCCTGGCCAACGAGATCATCGTGACCCCCACGCGCTTCCTCACCCCCGAGGAGGGCGACTGGGCGGTGGCCTTCGCGGTTCCCGGCGACTGGCCGGGGGTAAAGCTGGTCTGCCGCGGCGCCAAGTACCGCGACCGCGTGCCCGAGGTGGCGACGGCGCTCTCGGGCAAGGGAGAGATCGAGTCCCTGACCATCTTCGACGACGTCTTCGTGCCCTGGGACCGGGTCTTCCTCAACGGCGAGACGGAGTTCGGAGGGCAGCTCGCCCTGCTCTTCTCCCTTTATCACCGCCACTCCTACACCGGGTGCAAGCCGGCCATGTCCGACGTGATCATGGGCTCCACCGCCCTGGCGGCGGAGTACAACGGCATCGAGAGGGAGCAGCACGTGCGCCATGCCTTGGCCGAGCTCATCAGCGTGGCGGAGCTGGTTTACGGTTGCGGTATCGCGGCGGCGGTGAAGTCGTCCAAGGCTCCGTCCGGCACCCAGATACCGGACGTGGTCTTCTGCAACGTGGCCCGCAAACACGCCGGGGTGAACCTGTACCACGAGTACGACATCCTGGCGGAGATAGCCGGGGGCCTGCCGGCCACCCTACCCTACAGCGAGGAGCTGGTCAGCCCGGAGGTGGGCGAGCTGGTGAAGAAATACATCATGCGCGCGGACGGCGTGAGCGCCGAGAACGTATATAAGTGCTTCGCATGGATAAGCGACTTCTCCTGTTCCTCCATGGCCGGGGTCATGCAGTACGCCGGCGTGCACGGCGGCGGCTCCCCCATCATGGAGGACATCGCCATCCTGGGAACCTACGACATCCAGGAGAAGAAGGAGATCGCCAAGCGCCTGGCCGGCATCGAGGACTGAAGCGTCGCGTCATCGCCCTTTAGTCGGGCGGAGTGATAGCCGCCGCTGGCAATGAATTGCCGGTATGGCGAGCGGTGCTGAGATGCAGTGAACAGCCCGTGTTGAGAACGTCTTCGAAAGAGGGAAAGGAGCGATGGTGAGCGTGGGCTACATGAGCGTGGAGGAACGCATGCGGGCGGCCGTCGCCCTGGAGCCGGTGGACCGGCACCCCGTCTTTCCCATCCTGGTAACCGCGGCGCCGCGACTGCGCGGCATCACCCAGGCAGAGGCCTGGCGCGACCACGACGCGGCGCGCGAGGCGCTGCTCTGGTGCTGGAGGGAATACGGTTACGACGTCGTATCCAAGCCCAATTATTACTATCCCATGCTGCCGGGGAGGTTCTGCGGCGCGCCGGTGAGGAACCTCATCCCGGGCAGGCAGCTTCCCGAGGACGCTCTCTACCAGATAGACGAGCGGGTCCTCTTTCCCCGCGAGGACTACGACCGCATCGCGGCTATGGGATGGAACGCTTACTGGGAGGAGAGCTACGAGGTCATGAGCGGGAAGTCCTGGGAGGGCCTGAAGGGCATGCAGGAGCTCTCCAACCGCTTCTACGTGGAGGACATGGGGAAATGCGAGGAGGAAGGCGCCCCGGTGTTCCTGGGGGTGGCGGTGGATTCGGTGATGATGGCCTTCTCCCTCTGCCGCACCCTGGTGGAATTTACCAGAGACCTCCACGAGGTGCCGGACAAGGTGGAGGCGGCGATGCGCGCATCCTGTGACGACCTCATCGAGAACGCGGTCCGGGTGTGCAGGGAGAACGGCAAGATGACCGCCTTCATCGTCCTCGAGCGAGGCTCCGGTTTCTATTACCCGCTGGAGGTCTTCGAGCGCTTCGAATGGCCTTTCCTGCAGCGCTACGTGGACGCCTTCGTCTCCGAAGGCATACTGCCCTGGCTGCATTTCGACACCGACTGGGGTATCAACCTGCCTTATCTCAGGGAGCTGCCGCGGGGCAAGTGCGTGTGCGACCTGGACGGGATGACGGACATCTTCCGGGCCAAGGAGATCCTCGGTGGGCACATGTGCATCAGCGGAGACGTCCCGGCCGCCTTGCTCACCTTGGGAAGCCCGGAGGACGTCGCGGCCTACTGCCGCCGGCTCATAGACGAGGTGGGGGAAGGGGGAGGTTTCATGCTCACCACGGGATGCGAATGCCCCGTGAACGTGAAGCCAGAGAACCTCCGGGCCATGGTGGAGACGGGACTGGGGTACCGCGGCGGCAAGAAGATACCGCGTGAGGCGGCGCCGCCATGCCCCGAGGAGGCTGCGGTGGAGTTCACGCGGCCGTCGGGTGAGATATCCCAGGCCTTCTCACAGCTCCTTTACGACCATGTGAAGGAGAGCGTGCAGAAGGCCCTCGCCTCCGGCGAGGAGGTGATGGCGGTGATAGAGGAGTGCCGGCGGGGTATGGAGATGGTGGGGGAGAGGTACAGCGCGGGCGAGTACTTCCTCTCCGAGCTCATCATGGCCGGCGAGATATTCAAGGAGCTGCTGGCGGAGCTGGAACCGCTCATGGCGGTCGGCAGAGAGGGGCCGGCCGTCGGCCCCGTGGTCATCGGCACCCCCTCCGGGGACATCCACGATATAGGCAAGAACATCGTGGCCACCCTCTTCAAGGCCGCGGGGTTCGAGGTGAGGGACCTCGGCGTGGACGTGGCGCCGACCGAATTCGTGCGCGAGGTGGCGGAGAGCGGCGCCCCCATCGTGGCCATGTCCGCCCTCATCACCCCCGCCTTCGACTCCATGCGCGAGGTGGTGGATTCGCTCAGGGAAAACGGGCTGCGCGAGGGGCGTCTGGTGATCATAGGGGGAGGGCCTACCACGCCGGAGGTGAGGGATTACGTGGGCGCCGATGCCTGGACCCTCGATCCCAAGCGTGGGGTGGAGATGTGCAAGGAGTTCCTCTCGGGATGACGGGCAGGCTTCTGGCCGGGTGGCGGTGGCGTGGCTTAGCGGTTTTCGTCTATACCCGCCCTTGCACGAGCCGCAGCAGGCGATTGAGCTTCACGGCGTGCTCGGGGCATAGCTCGTAGCAGCAGTAGCAGTTGATGCACTTCGAGGCGTCGAAACGCGGATATCGCTCCACCCTTATGGCCCCCATAGGGCACCCCTCCTCGCAGGTGCGGCACCCGGTGCAGCGGCCGCGGTCCACCCCCAGGGCGCGATGCGAGAGGAGGGCGAACACCAGGCGGTGAAAGGGGGCCGTCCACGACATACGCGGCACCGTGGAGGGGCGTTTGAAATCCGGTATGACCTCAAATGGTCCTGCCACCTCGATATCCTCAAGGGAGGCGGGGCCCAGCCCGCGTTCCGCCGCCACGGCGATGCTGGGTATCAGCAAAGGGTCCATGCCCATCATGGAGGCCGTCACCACGTCGAGGGCCACGCCGTTGCGGGAGGCGAGTATCCTTCCCAGATGGCGGATGTCCTCGCAAGAGGGGCCGTTGCCCTCCATGGCCGTTACCGCGTCCATGACCACCAGGTCGGGCACGCGCACCTGGTAGATGTCCACCAGGAGCTCTCCGAAGTCGCGGAAACGCGGGGCCGCGGCGTGCATGCGGGCCTTGTCCGCGCCCACCAGGAAGCCGAAGCTGTTCTTGACCGCGCCGGTGATGAGGGTGCTCACGTGGGTCTTGAACTTAGGCATGGACACAAGCACCTCGCAGTCGAGGACCTGGGACGAAATCGATACTTCCTTGACGAAACGGGACCCTAAGGCCACGGAGCGCGGCGAGGACGCCATGTTCGTCCAATAAGGTCCGACGGCCTCCTCCATCCCGGTTTCCCTACAGACCCTACCCACGCAGCCGTAGCCTCGCAGGCCGGGGTTGTCCCCCACCTGCACCAGGCCCCCGCGCTCCTTTAGAGCTTCCACCATGGCTTTCACCGTCATGGGGTGGGTGATGATGCCGCTCTCTCCAGGCCAGGGCCCGAGCAGGTTGGGCTTCACCAGGACTTTTTTCCCGGCGAGATCGAGCGGGAACTCCTCCAATATCTCCCGCATGCGCTCAAGCAGCAGCTCCGGTTCGTAGCTGGCCTCCAGGACGAGAACCTTCTCCACCTCTTTCATCTCCGCCGCCTTCATCCTTACCCCCGAGACGATTCGACCTTGCCCGTATAAAGAGATATTCTGCCCCCTATGCGGGATCCGCTCAAGCCTTTTCCCCGCTAAGGGCCGGCTCAAGCCGGAAACGCGATGATCGCGCGCCCCTGTACGAAGCGGGGAAGCCCTATCGGCCGCGGGGGATGAGGCGACGGAATCTCGAGGATAGCTCGTCCAGGCGCCCCATCTCACGCGGCGAGAGCCTGAGTTCGTTGGCCGTTAGATTCTGCTCCGCCTGGCTTACCTTGCTGGCTCCCGGGATAGCCACCACCGTCTCGCCGTAGAAGTTGACCAGCCAGCTCAAGGCGACCACTGCAGGGGTCACCCCGTTGGCAGCGGCGATCTCCTCCAGGGCTCGCACCAGCTCACGGCTGCGCTCGAGCCGCACGCGCAGCACAACCCTTCGCCCCGCAGGGCGGTTTTTAAGCAGATCCGGGTCTTGGTGGAACTTGCCCGTTAGCATACCCATGTCCAGGGGCGACCAGGCGATGATGGTCACGCCCAGCTCCTTCGCCGCCTTAAGGACTCCGTTGGTCTCGATGTGCCGGTTAAGCAGGCTCACTTTGACCTGATTGGAGGCCAGCGGGATTCCCCGTGCCGAGAGCCAGGCATGCGCGCGTCGCATCATGGGCGCGGGAAAGTTGCTGATGCCTACCGCTCGGACCATACCCTGGTCGACTAAGCCCGCCAAAGCCTCCATTTGAGCCTTGATGGTTGAAAGCGCTATAGGCTGGTGGATCTGGAGCAGGCCGACGGAATAGGGGGAGAGGCATTCCTTGCGATGTTCTATGTTGGCGCTCAAGGAGCCTGCCGTCCGCATCAAGGGCATCCACTTGGTGGCAATAAGCACGTCCTCGTCACTGGCGCCGGCGGCCCGCAAGGCAAGCGCAAGCCTTCTCTCCGACCTCCCCATGCCGTAAGCCTCGGCGGTGTCGAACCAGTTTATTCCGCCCGCCAACGCGGTTCTCACGATCTCGTTCGTCTCCTGGTCGGAAACCCCCTGCCAAACCAGCTTGTCTAAGCCACTGCCGCCGGCGAGTTGCCATGTTCCTAGGCCGATGGGGGTGATCTCTATTTCGGTGCGGCCTAGTCGGCGTCTGGGAATACCGTCAACAGAACTGACGCTCATGTTGGACTCCTTTCAGAAAAAGGTGATAGAACAAGCTTGATAATAATGTCATATATGTCATTTGACAATTATTAATTTTTCAAGACCCTTTTTATTTTCCGATAAAAAAAAGAAGTAAATAAGATCAACCGATCTGACATAAACGCCAATATACACCAAAGTCTTAATTGGTTACCTCCCTGTCTGCTATAATCCGAGTATGGGAAAGGATAAGATCGAGCGCATTCTCGGCCGCAGGGAACGCAAGAAGCAGCAGACCCGAGAAGCACTTGAAGCGACCGCCTGGCGGCTGTTCCAGCGCAAGGGTTATGACCAGACGACCATCGAGGACATAACCGACGCCGTGGATGTATCCACCCGCACCTTCTTCCGCTACTTCGACTCCAAGGAGGCGGTGCTCTTTGGGGACTGGCGCTCCGACCTGGAGCGCATATCGGAGTTGATACTCGCGCGGCCAGCCGACGAACCCCCCCTGCGGGCTTTGATGCAGGCCGCGCTGCAGCTGGTCGAGCTCAACCGCGATAAAGAGTCCAGGATCCTCCTTCGCAACCAGCTGGCTAAGAACTCGCGGAGGGTCGGCGATTACGAGCGCAACGTGATCAACCCGGAGTTCGAGCGCGTGATCGCCCAGGCCCTGGCCCGGCGGATGGAAGTCGAACCTGAGTCCGATCCCCGTCCCGAGCTTATCGCGGCTATCGCCGTGGGGGCGTGGAACGCCGCGAGGAAGCTCTCATTGGCCAGCGACGGTAAGCTCTCCATGGCCGATCTGCTCCGTCAGGCCTTCGACTTTATTTCGGCCTAGAACTCCAGGAACGGGATTCAGTGCGCGCTTGTCTCACTTGTGCCGTTGTTGCTAGGATGATTTTGGCTGAAACGGAGCCGGTGGAAACGCGTAAAGGGCCTGAAGGGTACGTGGCTCGTAACGCTTTTCCCGGCATGAACTCGGCGAGAGAGGGTGATGGTAATGGAGGGTTGGCCGCGCGACGGCGTTATCGATGAGTGGTTCGACGGGGCGCTGGAGCGCGCATACGCGTGCAGGTACCGGAACCTTTACTCCATATTCCTTGACGGGCTTTCCAAGTATCCCGACAAAGAGATATTCGTCTTCCCCACCCTGGGGGAGAGGTACACGCGGCGCCGCCTGGACGAGGCGTTGCGGAAGGTGGCGGCGTCCCTCATCGAGGACCACGGCATCGGAAAAGGGGACCGCGTGGCCATGATACTCCTCAACAACCCGGAGTTCTGCGTCAGTTACCTGGCCATCGCCGCTGCGGGAGGGATTTCGGTGGTGATCAACGCCAGGTTGGAGACGGAGGAGATCGCGTACCAGTTGCGCGATTCCGGGGCACGCCTGGTGATAGTGGAAAGGGACCTTTACGAGCGGGTCAAGCCCCTCAAGGGACACCTGGAAGGGTTGGAGGGCATAGTGGTCACCGGCAACGAGGGCGTGGACGGCAACCCGCCCTTCACCAGCCTCCTGGCGCGGGAAGCCCCGGGCCACATCGGGGTGGAGGTCGATGAGAGGGACGTCTGCAGCATCTGCTACACCTCCGGGACCACGGGAAAGCCGAAGGGGAGCATCATCACCCACCGTAACGTGGTCGCCAACGCCATGGCCCAGTTGAGCTGCATGCCCTTCCTCATCCCGGATAGATACAGCATGGAAGAGATTTACAAGATAAAGCAGATGATCTCCGTGCCCCTCTTCCACGTCACCGCCTTGCACACCCTCTTCAACCTCTGCCTGCTGGGGGCAGGGGCCGTGGTGCTCCCCCTTTTCCAGGCCGATCAGGTCATCGAGTCCATGATCGAGGAGGAGGTCAACTTCTTCGTGGGGGTCACGGCCATGTTCTGGCTGCTGCGCATGCAGCCCAATTATCCCAGGCTGGTCGAGGAAGGCAAGGTGGAAGTGATGTTCCAGGGAGGCTCGCCTATGCCCCCGGAGCTGGGTGAGCTGATGCTGAGGGATTTTCCCCACGCCAAGATCGGCAACGGTTTCGGGATGACGGAGACCACCTCCATAGGGGCCGGCTCGCTGCTGCCCCCGGAAGAGGTGATCAAACGCGGCTCATCCATCGGGTGGCCCACGCCCCCCACCCTGTTCAAGGTGGTGGACGAGAACCTGCGCGAGGTTCCGGTGGGGGAGCCGGGTGAGCTGCTCATCAGCGGCTCCGGGGTCTGCCGCGGCTACTGGAACCTGCCCGACAAAACGCGAGAAAGCTTCGTCGTGGACGAGAACGGCAGGCGCTGGCACCGCTCCGGCGACGTGGTGGTGGTGGACGAAGAGGCCTTCTATACCATCGTGGACCGCAAGAAGGACATGATCCTGCGCGGCGGTGAGAACGTCTATTCCGTAGAGGTAGAGAATCTCATCCTCATGAACCCCAAGGTCCTCCAGGCGGCGGTGGTGGGGGTGCCCGACCAGGTTTTGGGGGAAAAGATCAAGGCGGTGGTGTTCCCCATGCCCGGTCACACCATCACTCCCGAGGAGGTGCTGGAGTTCTGCCGTGGGAGGATCGCCGATTACAAGGTGCCGGATTACGTGGTGATCTCCGAGACGCCGCTGCCCATGAACCCCGGCGGCAAGATCATGAAGGACCGGCTGCGGGAGGCGTAAAAAAGAAAGGTTGTGGGTTACCTCTCAGGGGTTGCCGATTGGGTGGGGGCGGGTGTGGCTGCATAGGTTGTTCCATTCCACCCGCCCCCGCGGTGCATGCGGCGGTCAAGGCCTCGGGTCAAGGCATGAGGTTGGCCAGCGAGAGGCCGAAGGCCATATCACCCTCGAGCTTTATCTTGCCCTGCATGAAGGCCATGGGCCCGTTGATCTCCCCCGTGGCCACTTGGGCTAGGTCGGCGGATTTGCCCATGATCTTGAGGCTGGGCTGCGAGGCCCCGTTGAACACCGCGGTAACGGGCATCACCCAGTCACCGGGCATGGCTATCTCCAGGTCCACCGTGCCCTTGGCCTGGCTGACGGCGTCGTACTGCTTGCGGCCGGTAAGGGAGGCGGCCATGTCCACCAGCGGACGGATGAAATCCTCGCCGATGATCACCTGCAGCATGGGATTCTCCACCCCGCCTGGAGTCACGCTGACCTCCTTGGCGTCCTTGATGGTGATGCCGTAGACCAGGCTTTTTTCCCCTTTGAAGGTCAGCTGCAGCGTGAAAGCCGTGCCCTCCATATCGGGGAGGGGCTTTTCCGCCAGCCGCTTTCCCACCAGGGACGGGATGTAGGACTCCAGGTACTCCTGGATACCGACGGTGTTATCCGCCATCGCTCTTCCCCCTTTCTCCTTTCTCTCCTACAGGAACGGTCCGGCTCCGCAACCCGCTCGCACGAGGCGGACCTTCCCGTCTCAATCCCCTACACGGTAATCCGGGTACCAAGGGTCGCGCTTGCGGTCCAGCTTCTCTCCGCCGGGCTCGCAAAAGGCCTGGCCTTTGCCCTCCAGGCGCCGAAGCGCCCTTTCCGCCTCCTCCAGCTCCATTCCCAGGGAGGAGGCGATCTCCCCCGCGCTGGCCCCAGGGCATTCGTTGAGGTAAGCGAGGATCCGCTCCGCGTCCGACTTTATCCTGCGCACCATCTCGCATCCTCTCTCCGTCAGTTCCAGGCTCTCGAGGGCGCGCTTTTCCTTTCTCCTTTCCAGGAAGGCGTCGATGTCCTCCTGGGTGACCACGTAGCGCTTGCCCACCCTGGCCGCTTGCAGCTCTCCCTTGCGGATGTAATGACGCACCGTCTGCACGTTCACCCCCAGCGTCTTGGCGACGTGTATGGTGTTCATGTAGTTGCGCAACCCCGCCTCCAGGACTTTCTCCCTCGTGTATTATGCCGCTATCGACGTTGTTTCGTGTTGTGTAATGTTGTGTAACATATATGTAAGCTATATGTCAAGTTGTGATTATTTCGCATTCATTTCGCACCGAAAACCTTCCGTGCACCGCTCTCTCGAGTGGCGGTCTATTGTGTCGTGGAGCGCGAACACGCTCTTCTCACATCCTCGTTCCCGCCTTTTTCGCATCCGGATCCGTTCCGGCCGGCTCGGGAAGAGGAAAGGGGTGGTTTGAAGGTGTAGCCCGTGGCGGGCGCGAAATCCGGGATACCGCCTGCGGCCGCGCGTGATGGCCGTTAACCTCTCTCGGCTTCTTGCGTGCCCGTTATAGCTGGTGCCGTGAGTGACGGCTATGGTCACCGGGGAACATGGGCCTCCGTGTGTGAGTACGTCGGCCCCGACGGCGACCTGCTTCGTCGCCCCGAAAACCCTTCCTTCAGGCGTTGACCAGCGCGAGGGCGCGCATAGCGCGTTGCATGGAAGGATATACCATTACGCCATCCTGCAGCAGGCGTGTGCGCAGGCGCCGCAGGATCTCCTCGAAACGCAGATCTTCCGGGCCGATGGCGCGCGAGTAAAGGACCAGAACCACCGGCTTGCCGCTCTTCCGCCTCACGCGGATCAGAACATCGGCGGCGGCGTCGAGCCCCTCCTCACCGCCCAGCCCGTAGCCGAAGTTGAGGGCGAGGTCGAAGACGAGGATGTCCGTGCCGGGGTCGCAAGAGGCCTCGTCCATGGCGGCCTCGAAGACGGGGATGGGGACAAGGGGCGTACCGATATCCATGGGGTTGCCCACCGACGCCCCCGGAGCGGTGAGGACGGCGCGCAATCGCGAGGCGGTATCGGCGCGAAGGGTCGGCACCTCCAAGCCCTCCTCCTCGGCGAGGTCCGCGGCGTAGGTGCCCAGCCCACCCCCTCCCCCCACCAGGAAAAGCCTGCGCCCCGGCCTTCTTCCCAGGTGCTTGAGGGCGAGGAGCACGTCGCAGGTCTCGTCAACCCCCGAGACCTCTATAGCGCCGCACTGGCGCAGCAAACCCTCCCATATCCTGGCAGAACCGGCCAGGGAGCCGGTATGGGAGGTTACGGCGCGGGACGAAGACTCGCTTTTTCCCACCTTCCACACCACCACCGCCTTGCGGGATGCGGCCTCGCCGAGGGCTTCCGCGAAGCGCCGGCCGTCGGAGGTGCCCTCCAGGTAAGCGGCGATGATGGAGGTCTGGGGGTCGGCCGCGAAGTAGCGTAGGAGATCTATCTCGTTTATGTCGGCGCCGTTGCCGTAGCTCACGATGGCGCTGAAATCTATCCCCAAGCCCTTGCACTGGCGTCCCACGTGCACCGAAAAGCCTCCGCTCTGCGAGATGTAGGCGACGTCCCCCGGGGTTTGTGAAAAATCGTGTCCGGGCAGGAGCGCCAGGCGGTTGCGCGGGTTATAGATGCCGAAGCAGTTCGGCCCCACGATGCGGAAGCCGCCCTCGCGGGCCAGGCGCATGGCTTCCCCTTCCAGCGCCGCCCCTTCGGCGCCCGCCTCGCGGAAGCCCGCCGCCATGATGATGACCCCCTTCACTCCCAACCTCGCACAGTCCCGCAGGGTGTCCATGGAGCGGTGGGCCGGTATGGTGAGATAGACGAGATCCGGCACTTCCGGTAGGGAACCCAGGTCCGGGTAGACGGGCCGTCCCAAGATCTCCTTCTCGCCGGGATTGACCAGCCATACCGGGCCCTTGAACCCGAAAGTGAGCTGGGTGGCGGTGAAGAGGGAGCCGAATTTCACCGGCTTGGCGGAGGCGCCCACTATGGCCATGGAGCGGGCGTTGATGATGGCGTCTATTTCCTCGAAGTCGAATCCCACCGCTGACACATCCTTTACTGTGATCGGGGCGGCGCTTCTCTTGCTGCTCGCCCGGAGCCGTCCAGGCACGATAAGGTCACGATAAAGGATAACCCCTGAGAACGGCGGAATGAAGGCCCGCGGCAAGATAGAGGGGGTGGACGAGGGCGTTTTCCGTACCCCCGCGCTCTTGCCGCCTTCCGTCCGAACCGTCCACAGGCGCGGATAGATCGCCCCTGGTTGCGATTCCGGTGATACCCGTAAGTGGCGGCGGAGCGCGCGAGATGGGGCGAGAAAAGGAGGAGGAGGAGGAGGAAAAAACCACCAAGAGGCGACGCATCCGGGAGAGAAGGCACCGATTGGTCCTGTACCGGAAGCCGTGCAGCAGGCAGGCGGCAGAGGCGCGGCGCACTCGAGGTCGAGGCATCCATGGCGAGGATGGCCCCAAAGGCAACGGGCTATGGTTCGGACCCCGTCCCTCGGCGCGTTCGAGGTGATATAATCGGCCTATGGGCGGAAAGAGGCTTGAACTGGCTGAGTTGACGGGTCACGAGGTCGATGCCCTTGACCGTGATAAGACGCTGTTCGTGCTGGCCCTGAGCCCCATCGAGGTACACGGACCCCACCTCCCCCTGGGCACCGACGTATGGATGGCGGAGGAGATCCGGGAGCGCGCTCTCGGTAAGCTGGCGGAAAGACGCCCGGAGCTCGATTTCGCCATCCTTCCCTCCTGCTATATGGGAAGCGATACCATCCCGGGGTCGATGGAGATCGACAGCAGGGCCGTGAACTTCATGTTGAGGGGCGTGGCTTCCTTTCTGGCGGACCGGGGCTTCAGGTACCTCCTGGTGACCGACAACCACGGCGGCCCGCGTCACCAGATTGCCACCGCCAAGGCGGTGCGGCGTATGTACGAGAAGCGCGGCTTCCACGTCATAGCCCCTTTCCTCTCTTTCTTCCGGCGCATGGTGGAGCTGGACCCGGCGTTGCTCTCCAGGCTGGGCGCGGGAGCGGGGGCCTGCGGCGACCCCCAGGACAGCCACGCCGGCCTCAATGAGACCTCCCTCATGCTGAGGTCCCATCCCGAAAAAGTCCGCCCCTCCTGGAAGGAGCTTCCACGCGTGTCCATCGACACCCGCAGGTGGCCCAACCTGCTGTTGGGGGCGCTGGGTAAGGGGGTGCGCGGCCTCGGATTGAAGGAGATGGGAGACGACGTGGCCTACGTTGGGCTGATGCTCTCCTGGGTGACGGAGAAACGGCCTTCCAATTACATCGGCGAGCCCAGCGCCGCCAGCCCCGAAGCCGGAGAACGCATGCTGGACGCCTTTTCAGACGAGGCGGTGGAGAGGGTAGAGGCGGCGTTGCGGGGAGAACGGCCATACCATACTCCCTTGGGATGGTCGTTGCGCGCCATCGAGCCCAGCCGCTGAAAAGGGCCCCCATCCCTGCGCGGCGAGCCTGCAATCGAGAGCAAGGACGGTGGTGGGGCATGTCCTCCATGACCTCTCCGGCGCTACGGGCGGCATCCGTAGCTCGCGTGCGCCGTGGCGACCTGCCGGAATGTTGCGGGGTGGAAGCGGGGCAACCGATCATCACCGCCAGCCTCGAGACGGCGTAGCCTGGCCGAGTGGCGAGAATAAGACCTCTAGTGGCCGGAAGCGAGACGTATGAGCTGAGCCGCCAGGGCGGCGAAGTCGTTCCGGGAGAGGTCCCCGGTCACGGTGATCTCCAGGTCCCCCGCTACCAGGTGCATCTCCTGGCAGTCCAGGGCAGCGGTGTAGATGGCGCCACCCGCCTCCTCCCCAAAAACCTCCTGCTGCGAAAGGTAGGCGCCCGTGAGGGTGCCCAGCCCCATGGTGTAGTACCCGAATTCGGGATCGTAGGGGCTTTCCCTTATCTCCACCTGGCGGGTACCGTCGCGGTAGAGCAGGTACAGTTCGCGGAAACCCTCCGGGAAGCGGACAGGCCGGCCGTCGGCGCCGATTGCCTGGGACGAGGGGTCGCGCCACCACGCTCCCGCCGGCTGGAAGTTCTCCAGGGAGGGGACCAGGGGCTCGAAACCCAGCGTGAAGGACGCTCCCGCGAGGTCGATCTGCAAGCTTCCCCCGTCGCTGCTGGCTGACTGTGAGGTTATGCCGTCCTGCCCGAAGAGGCCTTTCAGGTCGGGTGGGAAGGGAAGTTCGGGATATGAAAAGCCTTCCTCGTAACCCTGGAAGCGAAAGACCACTTTTCTATCCGCTCCCAGATAGAGTTCCTTCCGCAAGGGCAGGCCGGTACCCATGTCCAGCCATAATCGCATACGCGGGGTCAGGCCCTGGGCGGAATCCAGGCGCCAGGCGGAGTTGCCGTCGATACCCTCTTTGGCCGCGAGCTCCAGGCTACCTCCATCCATGAGGGAGATCAGGGATTGGAAATAATCGGCGTTGCCGATCATGTGGTAGAGACCCAGGTATTTCCCGCCGTTACGCAGGGGCGGCACGCGGAGGGTAGTCTCGCTCTCCGTGCTCTGCAGCGCTCCCGTATCGTTGTAGGAGGCGCGTGCGCGGAAGAACCCGTCGCCGCGCTGCTCCGCCGCGCTCACCAGCCTTGGGGAGCCATCCACGTTTTCATACATGCGATAGCGGTAGCGGTCGGGGAAGGAGAGCTCGAACTCCTCGCGGTAAAGGTTTTCGCCGTCCTCGGTAAAGCAAGTGTAGCGCAGGGTATCGACGGCTCCCGCCCGCTGTTGCAGCAGCTCCTTCAGCTCGCGCGCGTCATCGTTGCCGCCGCACCCTCCCGCGCAGAGAGAGGCCGGAAGGATGGTCACGATAAAAGCAACTGCCATGAGAAAAGAAAGAGGTCTTTTCCTGCAACGAATACGAGGCGTTCCGCGAAGGCGCGATTTCCCGATACCTCTATCGGAGATCATGGCCGTAACCCCCAGCTTTAAATGCGATTCATATCTGATCATGACGTCTTTTACGCCCTCGCTCAAAGGGCCGCCGGAACGGTCGAAAACCCGCCATGCCTATCCTAGCAAAGAGGCTGCCTGAGGGACAGGCGCGTCGGCTGCGCCAAGGGGCCTGCATGTGGGATATAATCTCCGTGCGGGCATAAGCGCGTAACCATGCACGCGAGGCGGAACGTAGAGCGGTGGGAGGAGAGAGAGCATGAGGTGGAAGAGCGGCAAGACCGGGATGGGAGACGGCGGCGTCCCCTGGGTTGACCCCCATGTCCACATCCTGCCGCCGCGGCGCATGCGCGGACTGGTGCGCTGGGTGAAGGGATTCACGCCCGGCTTTCCCATCAGCGAGGACATCACCAGGGAGGAGATACTGTCGGACCTGCGCGGGTCCGAGATACCCTTTTTCTTCAACCTGGTGTTCCCGCTGTGGGAGGAGGAGACCGCCGACCTCAACCGGTTCAACCGCGACCTCTGCGCGGGTATAGAGGAGGCCATCCCCTTCGGGTCTTTACACATCGAGACCCCCGACAAGGAGAAGGAGGCGCGCCGTTGCCTGGAGGAGTACGGTTTCCTGGGCATGAAGCTCCACCCCTTCGCCCAGAGATTCCCGGCCTTCGTGCCGGAGATGCGCCCCCTCTTCGAGGTGCTCGACGAGCAGGGAAAACCGCTGCTGGTGCACACCGGCTTCGACGATTTCTACGGCATGTACATGGACCTGGAGGCCATGGAGAAGACCATACGCGATTACCCGCGCATGCAGGTGGTGGCGGTGCACTCCCTTTTCCCGCGCTTCGAGCTCGCTCATAAGCTATTGGGAGAATATCCCAATTTTTGGCTGGATATGACCAACACCATCTCCTGCATGCGCATGTACGAGGAGCTGCGCAGCGGCCGTGAGGACCTGCCCCCCCTCGCCTCGAGCCTGGAGGTCGAGGAGGTGGAGAGGAATCACGGCTATTTCTACCGCCTCTTCGAGGATTATCCCGAGCGCATCATGTACGGCACGGACTTCCCGGTGGGTTTCGGCTATCATCCCGCGTTGTTGGAAGACCTGCGTTTTTTCTCCTTCCCGCGCGGGGTGGAGGAGAACCTGCTTTACGGAACCGTGTGCCGGCTGGTCTCCCTTTGCGGGGGCCCCGATCTGGCCGCGCGACTGCCGCAGGGAGCCGGTTGAGATTGAGTCCGCGGGGGAAAGGGTCCTGCCCGGGGAACTCTCCATGAGGGGGCGTCTGCGGGGGAGGCCTTATCCCCGGGATGATGCCGAGGGGAGAGCCCCACGCCCTTGCGCGAGGGAGACATGCTGGCACGCCTTCCCGGCATGGGAGGACCCTGCACCTTAAATCATATGTCCGCATGACGGTGCGCTCGAT
Source organism: Candidatus Solincola daggyaiensis (assembly GCA_015711825.1). Taxonomy (GTDB): domain Bacteria; phylum Actinomycetota; class Geothermincolia; order Geothermincolales; family RBG-13-55-18; genus Solincola_B; species Solincola_B daggyaiensis. The sequence goes on along the minus strand of JACVJD010000025.1, from coordinate 10,346 downwards.
CGGGCGCGCCGCTTACCGGCGGAAAGCCGCCTCTCGCCTGCTGTGATATATTTTTCGTGGTGCCCTGGAAGTGTTGCTGTAATGCGTGTCTTGTAGGGAGGTGAGCGATGTCTGCGGTACGCGACTATCTAAAAACACAGCACCTGTTCACCATGAAGGCTTTCCTCTCGCCGGACGAGAGCCCCGCCCAGCGGGTGTGGTTCCATTTCGACGAGGAGGGGAAGGTCACCGGGCATTCCTTCGAGCCCGCGGACAAGGAATGGGACGGCAGCGGGCCGCGTCCGGTCATCACCCCCATGGGCCGTTTCGAGGGCGAGGCCAAGATGAGCGAGGATTGGGCCCAGTTCATCGAGATGGCTGAGGAAGAGGAGAGAAAGCAGCGCGGTTGAGCGGGTGCCCCGCATGTGGGCTCTTCTCCTTGACTGGCAACCGTTTTCTTGGACCAAGACCCCTTAGAGAACGCGGTTACGCTCGCCGATGTTCGCATGGGGTCCTTGCCGTGTCCCCCCAAGGGAGTTGAAGCTTTTTTTCGCAACGACAATAATCTATAGAGAGGGAGTCGGCCGGGTGGTCGCGGGCGCGCTCTAGGGCGCGCGCGAGGAAAGTCCGGACTCCACAGGGCAGGGAGCTGGGTAACTCCCAGGCGGGGTGACCCGACGGAAAGTGCCACAGAAAGGGAAACCGCCCGCCGGTGACGTGATGTATGCGGAACGGTGGGCAAGGGTGAAAAGGTGGGGTAAGAGCCCACCAGCGGTCCCGGTGACGGGGCCGGCTTGGTAAACCCCTCCCGGAGCAAGGCCAAATAGGAGCCGATGCCGTGGCCCGCGGCGCTCGAGGCTCGGGTGGGCCGCTGGAGGCCGCCGGCAACGGCGGTCCTAGATGGATGACCACCGCCCGGTTCGCACCGGGTACAGAATCCGGCTTACAGGCCGGCTCCCTCTTTTCCGATACCTAGATCAAGCGGGGCTCATCTCCCTGAAGCGGGGGCGAGAAGATGATGGCGGGGAAAAGGGTTCAGAAAAAAGCCGGCGGTAAAAGCATGGGCGGCGTTCTTGAGTCATCTTCACCATCTGAGAACCCGCATTTTGCGTGGAAGAGCCCGGTTTTGAAGATGTTCGGAGAAGGGTCGGGAGACGAAGGGGTGCGATGATGTTCGCTTCGTTTAAAGGTTGTCCGGATTGTGGGGTCCCCAACCGTATCGCTTTCATGCACCGATGGAGGGATGACGGCATCCTGGAAAGCCGCATGGGGACGACGCGGGCGATCATGATAGAGAGGGACGCCTTCGCCGGGGTGCTGGAGAGAGTGGAGGAGGCCCTCGGGGTTCCCCTTGACCGCATCCTCATCGACGCCAAGCGGCGCGATGCCAAGCTGTACGTGGATGACGTGGTATCCGGCGTCGCGGGAAGGATAATAAGGTTGGCCCCATTCCGCAGGCTTGGCTATACCGTTATGATCAGGCAGGCGGCCACCATCGGGCTGGCCAAGGCGCAGCTGCTTTCCTATCGGCAAGGCAAGAGGTTTATCGGAAGGGCGTTCCCCGTTTATCACCCCGTGCTGTTCGTGGGCGACGTTTGCGGGGCCTTCGAGAGCCTGGAGAGGAAGCGGGCGCGGCCGGTTTACGGTAGCATAGGTGAGGCGTGGTACTTTGAGCTCTACGTGGATCAAAGCCTGCCCGCAGAGGAGCGGCTGGAGCTGGAGAAGACCGCGGAGGTGTCGGCGCAAGCAGGTTACGAGCGCTGCGCGAAATGTGGCGTGCCTCTCGGCATAGGAAACTTACACTGGGATCTCGCCCAGGGCAGGATCATCGACCGCAACACGGGGGAATGGATAATATACATCAACGTGGAGGGGGTGAACACCGTGCTGCGGGAGCTGGAGAGGGAGATAGGCGAGGACATCCCGCGCATGGTCAACGCGTACACCGCAGACTATTATTCCGGCCTGGCGCAAAAGCACCCCGGCTCCTTTCTCTCCGACCTCGCCTTCATGAAACTGCGAGGCTTCGGGGTCCCTGACCGGGAGCGGCCGGGGGAGGAAGAGCTCAAGGCGGGTATCCTGGTGCGCAACGCCTTCAACGCGCCCATGGTGGCGGGGATGGTCGCCGCCGTTTACGCCGGGGAGGGAAAGCGGTTCACCTGGGAGGTACCGGAGAAGGGGACGGTGCTGGTGAGGGTGGAGACATCCTAGCCTTGGAGAAAAGGCACGCTTCTGCGGGGCCTTAAGCCGACCACATGTGGCTGGAGACGCCGCTTGCGGCAACACGGCAGGGTAATTGAGAAGGCAAGGGCGGGTCAGGGATGGCGGGAAGGGGTCCCGGCGACGCAATCCCTTGACCATCGGAAAAGAGGGAAAAAGGCTTCGAGAACGAGGTCGTAGGATCACGGCCTACCTCGGAGGGTGGAGCGCTGGCCCGGCAAGGATGGAAAGGAGAAGCGATGATGGAGAAGCAAACACCTGAAACCGCACCGGTGGACGAGAAGACGCGCAAGCGCGCGGATATGTGCATGAACAAGTGCACGGTATGCAAGCTGGGCAGAGAGAAGGGCAAGGGCTTTTTTCACTGGATGGTCAAGATGGAGTCCAGGACGAAGCTGTGCCCCTGGTGCCGGGCTTATGAGAAAGTTTACGGGGTTCCCGCATACCGGAAACCGCCGCAGCAGGCCTGAAGGGCCAAGGCCTTTAGGCGTCTAAGTTGCCGCGCCCCTCTTCTTATGCGTTCGGAACCGCCTGCGACGCTTCATCTCTTCCCTCCTCGCGCCGAATCAATAACCTGAAGGGCGCGGGGAACGAGGATGCGGGGGGTGTTTGGGCGCGACAGGGAGGAAACGATGCTGGCGGAGGCACCAGGATGGGAGGAAAAGGCGGAAGAACCCAGGGCTCTCGAACGACGCGACTGGGAAAGAATGGTGGAGGAATCACGGCGGGTGTTCGCCGCCAACGAGGTGGAGCTGGGGGATATCTACTACCACATGCCCTCCTATCTCCATTACCCATCCCTCTTCGCCTGGGATAGCGGCTTTCACTCCGTGGCCATGTCCGTGCTGGACGGCGCCAAGGCGCAGCGCGAGTTGGAGACCCTCATGCGCCAGGTGAGCGGGGACGGGCACCTTCCCCACGAGGTTCTGCTTCCCAACCGCTGCCCGCACCGCTGGTTGAGAGGGCTGGAGACGCGGTTGGTGAAATGGGAATTCGATGGCAGGGGGGCCTCTTTCATGGTCGACCCGCCCATCTATCATTATGCCGTGGAAACGGTTTACCGCCGCCACGGAGATATCGCCTGGCTGAAGCGCATATGGCGACCGTTGAGCCGATGCCTCGATTATCTCCTAAGGTCGCGGAGGGTGCGGGGAGACGGACTGGTGGCCGTTTTCCACCCCTGGGAAACCGGCACCGACCTTTCGCCGCAGTTCTTCGCCGCCATGGGATTGCGGGATCGTGGACTCACCTCCCCTCTGCGCGCCGAGGTCTATCCCCCCCTGCTCTATGCGCTTAACCGCGCATGGGGATGGAAGCCTCGCCGCCTGGCGGCGGCCGACCGTTTCGTATGTGAGGACCTCACCGTGAACTCCCTCGCCGCGCGAGCCTGCCGTAGCATGGCTTTCCTGGCGGGGGAGCTGGGAAGGAGGCGCGAGGAGAGCGAGTACGCGAGGAGGGCAAGGGAAATCATGGATGCACTGGATACGCACTGCTGGGACGAGCGACAGCAATGCTATTTTCCTCGCTTCGGTTACCGGCGTCCGCGCTTGGCGAGGAGGCGGACCGCGGCCTCTCTGCTGCCCATTTTCACCGGCCTGTGCTCGCGCGAACGCGCGCGCAAGATGATCGAGAGTCATCTGCTTGATGAGAGGAAGTTCTGGACGCGGTACCCGGTTCCCTTCAACCCCGAATCGGAACTCGCGCATGCCGGCTCTTGGGTTGATCTCCACCTGTGGTCCGGTCATTGCGTATGGATCAACTTTTCCTGGATGCTCTCCATCGGCCTGGCGGAGTACGGATACGTTGATGAGGCGAGGGAGCTCTCGCGTCGCGTGGTGCGCATGGTCTTGAGGGAGGGGTTTTACGAATACTATGATTCCCGCAGCGGGGAGGGGAGAAGAATCCGCGATTTCTGCTGGCCCGCCCTGGCCCTGGATATGATGGCCCGTTTCTGGCCCCAGGCGGTGAGGGGTTGATGACGAACATGGGATGATGGGCCGCCACGCATGCGGCTCATCGCCTCGATACGCGGTGCGGGAAAGCGTCGCTCATCATTCCGGTGCGCAGGTAATCGAGGTATTGCTGCCTCCGCCTGGCCGCGTTGGCATAAAGAGGCACAAGGAGCGCGCTTGCGATAAGGGTCAGCCATGAACGGGATATCACCGTCACGCCCAAGTTCATCAAAGTCCTCGCGGCTATCCTCCGATATACGCGCTTCTGAAACGCCGTGCGGTGCCCCTCGGGATTGAAGCGGTGGCGTCGCAGGGCGTTCAGATTATAAAGGAAACCCAGCAGCCATATCGCAGCTCCCAGGGGAATGGAGACCGCGAAAGGCAGGGGAATGCGCCATTGCGAGGCCAAGCCGGTGATCACGCTGCCCCACAACAACAGTAAATGCAGAAGAATGATCCAGTTTGCCTGCGGCATAAGCTGAGTATACCCGCAAAGGCGGGGTAGGGGAACGGCGGAAAGGGGGAGGTAACAGCTGCGGTCACGGAGAAGAAACTATTGAAAGGAAGGAAAGCGCCTGGTATATAATGGGCGCGACTACGGCTTTGGCGGCAGAATCATGGATGGGAGGGGCTTTACGGGAAGCTGACATATGGATTACTGAATGGTGGCAAACCTAAACGGCGGCAAACGCTATTCCCAACGCTTCCCGAGGGAGAAAGGAGGATGGTTGGGTGAGTGGACTTCCGGAATTAAGGCAGCGACTGCAGCGCATGGCGGAGCTCGGCGCCAGGATGCGTGAGCAGCTCGAGAGGCTGAGGGGACCGGAGGGGGAGGCTTTACGGGATAAGGCCAAACAAGCGGCGGCGCGTATGGGCATAGGCGCGGGCATCACCCTTTTCGGGCTGATGGTCGCGGCCGTGGCCGCCATGTACATCGTGCTGGTGATGATCCTCCTGGTGAACATCGCCCTCGACCGCCTGTGGCTCTCGGCCCTCATCGTGGTCGCCGGCTTGCTGATCTTCGGGGGAGCCGTGGCGGCGATGGGTGTGAGCATCGCGCGCAAGGGGGCAAGGGAGCTCCCCAGGATGGGGACGGAGGCGGTGCAGCCGCTCAAGGAGACCGGCGAGGAGATAAAGGCGGCGGTCGAAGAGCTGCAGGATGCCGCGAGGCGGGAGGCGGAGGAACGCAGGAAGCAGGCCCAGGAGCTGCTGGGAGAGGCCATGAAATACGCCCCCTATGTGATCGGGGCCTATATAGGGTATCGCTTGATAAAAAAAGCGGCTAAAGCGCACAAGAAAAGAAAGCTCGCCAAGCTGGAGGCCCTAGCTGAGGATTAGGAATGCTCGAGGGGAATGTGTGAAAGGCCGGAAACCCGGCCTTTCCCTTTGGCCAGGGCCCGGCAAGAAGCTTTTTTCTATCATCTATCGATTCAGATTGCATCAATTCGTCGCATCTTGCCTGTTCCACGGGCCTGAGCAACCCTTTTCAGCTTCGATTTCACTGTATGCAGGACCGATCCGTTTTCCACCTTCATGGCTTGCCTTTTCGAAAGGATGTTCATACCGAACGCGGCCTAGGAAAGGAAGTCCAACACCTCCTTTGCAACTTGTTGGGGATACATGGATTGAAGGGCATGACCTGCGCCCTTGATCACCACCAGCTTGCTCTCGGGGATGACGCCTGCAAGTATACGTGAGTTCTGAGGGGGAATGAGGACGTCCTCGCTTCCCGTGATCACCAGGGTGGGAGGGCGCATGTCTTTCAACCGCGGAAAGTCAGACCATGAGGTGATGGCGGCCATCTGCCAGACAAAGCACCTGGGTTCGATGGGCGCTACCAGGAAAGCGTCCACTACGGCGCGCATGGCGGCGGGGTTTTCGTCGATATATTCTTGCGGAAAGAGGAGGGGAAGAGAGGCCCAGGCGATATCCTCCGGTGTTAGTCCCTTGCGGGGGATGTTCAATAGCGCGTATATTTCGGGGCTTGCCAGTACCTGCTCGTGCCCTCCGCAGCAGGTGCACATGAGCACCAGGCGTCGCACGCGCTCCGGCTTCTCCAGCGCCAGCTCCTGCGCGATCATGCCGCCCATCGATGCCCCCAGGACGTGTGCTGACGCCCAGCCCAGGTGCTCCATGAGGCATGCGGCGTCCGCGGCCATCTGGGAAATGGAGTAGGGCCCTTCGGGCTTGCCGGAGCGTCCCGCTCCACGGTTGTCGAACGTGACCACCTTGAACCGCGACGCGAGTTCGTTCACGAACTCCTCCCCCCACCAGTCGGCATTGGCACTCAGCCCCATGATCAGGAGTAAGGGCTCCCCCTCGCCGTACTCGCGGTAATAGATCTCCGTGCCGTTGACGCGGGCAAAGCCTTCCCTGTATCGCATGCTTCCTCGCTTTCCCCTTGAACCGGCGCTGTCCCCGGTATGGAGTCGGGTCCGCCCCGGCGGCCGTTATCCGCCATAAGGATAACACCCTCGTGCTCGTTTTGCCCCGTACCCCAAGTCAAAGGCCTTCTTTGCCGACCCCATGCCTCCACATAGTCTTGATCGCATCCGCACGCCTTGCCCGGTTCTACGAAGTGCGGGAAGATCCCGGAGGCCGGACCCTTTTTTGTGAGGTATAGATAAGCAGTCGCAGGGAATAAGAAAGCGTTTTCCCCGCCGCGGTCATCCCCGCAGCGAGGCGGTGCGCGCCATGAAAAGCGCCAGGCACGCCAGGGCGATCGCCCCTCCGCAAAGGTACATGGCGGTGTAACCCCAGAGATCCGCCAGCGGCCCGAGGGCGATACCCCCCAGGCCGATGCCGACATCGAAAACGGCCATGAAAATGCCCAGGGCGGCCCCGCGGTCGGCGGCGTCGGTGTGGTCGAGCAGGAGGGCCGAGAGGGTGGTGGGCAGATAGGCGAAGCCCAGGGCGTAGAGGAAGCTTCCCAGGAGGAGATGGAAGAGGCTGAACGTGAAGGAAAGTATTGCCAGGCCGCACAAGGTCATCGCCGCCGAGGACAGGATGAGCCCTTTTCTTTCCCAGCGGTCGGCGCGCCTGCCTACCCCGAGCCGAAAGACGATGAGGGTAAGCGCGAAAACGGTGAAGAAAAGCTCTCCCTGGCCCACGCCCTTGCTCTCCGAGGAGAGGACGATAAAGGTCTGGAGGGTTCCGAAGGTGAGGGTGAACCCCATGGTGGTGAGGAATATGGTCCTTTGCAGCGGAGTCAGCTTTACGCGACGCCGCTCACTCGAGGCGGCGACCGTGGCGACGCCGGTCTCTCTTACCAGCAGTGAAGCCATGAACGCCAGCACCGCCAGGCATCCCGCGAGGATATAAACCGGCGTGTATCCAAAGGAGCTCTCCATGGCCTTTGCGGTTATGGGTGCCGCGGCGATGGTGACGTCCACGGAGATATAGAAGAAGGCGATGGCCTGCAGGCGGCGCGCGGCGGGAGCGAGGTCTCCCACCACGGCGTAGGCGGCGGTGTGGAAGGCGGCAAGCCCCAGCCCGTTCAGCAAGCGGATGATGAAGAGCGGAAGGGCGCTCGAGAAAGCGGCGTAGAGGAAGGTGGAGGCTCCCAGGACGATGGTGCCGCACAGGAGGGTCGGCTTGCGTCCCCGCAGGTCCGCGAAGCGCCCGAAAAGAGGCCGCAGGAGGGCGGCCACCGTGGCCATGGACATTATCGTCCCCACCAGGGCGTTGGAGTACCCGCGTTCTTCCAGGAACACGGGAAGGATGGGGATAACGAGGTAGATAGAAAAAAATGCCAGCATGTTCACCAGGCACACCATCACGAATTCCCGTCTGAAGAGCCTTTCGTCGACGCTCACAGCCCCGCCCTCTACGGCTTTGCTCATTGCTGCTCCGGTTATGTTAGGTTCTTCTCCCTTGCGGCGACGCCATCGGCCCGTTTCTCGCCACCAGCGCGAAAAACCCGCCTGGTACCTGTTCAGTCAGCGCCTCTCGGCCTGTCTTTCCAAGGCGGCAGCGAAAGCGGCCGCAACCATCATATTCTCCGCCAACCGTCTTACCCCGGTCAAATATCAAATGGCCGTGTCCGCCGGTTGCCGAGATGACGCGCAGGGCCTGGAGAAGGTTATAATGGCAAAAGCGAGACGTTTTCCGGCGCGCGAAGAAGGACGACCGCCGCAGGGACTCCGATTGGCAGACGGGTGGAGCAGGAAGTTGCGGCGGCGAAAGGAGGGGTAAGGGATGAGGATAGCGCTGGTGGGAGCCGGAGCCATGGGCACGATCATCGGAGCCCTGGTCGCCAAGGCGGGGGAGGACATCGTGCTTGTTGACGTCAACGAACCTCACGTGAGGGCCTTAAACGAGAAGGGCGCGCGCATCATCGGGCATATGGACCTGACGGTGCCCGTGCGCGCCGTGACCCCCGAGGGCATGGAAGGGCGGTATGACCTGGTGATCTACCTTGTTAAGACGGTCCATGACGACAAGGCGCTGCCGGAGATCCTGCCTCACCTGGGGGAGGAGAGCGTGGTGGTTACCCTCCAGAACGGCGTCCCGGAGGAGAAGGTGGCATCGGTGGTGGGCAGGAACCGGACCTTGGGAGGCGCCATCGGATGGGGCGCGACCTTCATCGGTCCCGGCGTCTCGGAGCTCACCTACGCTCCCGAGGAGATGACCTACGATATCGGGGAGATGGACGGATCCGTCACGGACCGCGTGCAAGCGGTAAAGAAGGTGTTGGATCACGCTGGCAAGGCCGAAATAACCGACAACCTGGTTGGAACGCGTTGGAGCAAGTTGATGGTCAACGTGTCCATGAGCGGCCTGAGCAGCGCCCTTAACTGCACCTACGGGGACATCCTCGACAACCATAAAGCTACCGTGGCCGCCATCTCCATCATGGTTGAGACCTTGCTCACCGCTAGGGCGCTCGGCATCTCCATGCACCCTATCAAGGGCGTGGACCCCAATTTCATCCTGGACGTGATAAGGGAGAGCGAGGAGAACGCCATCAACGTTATCCGCATGGTCTATGCGCGCTCACGCGAGCAGGTGGCGTCGATGTTGCAGGACCTCCGCAAGGGCATCCCCTGCGAGGTGAACACCCTCAACGGCTATCTTTCGGTGAAGTCGGCGGAGGCCGGCGTGCCCACCCCGGTAAACGACAAGGTGGCGGAGATCATCCGCGGCATCGAGGCGGGCAAGTACCCCCTCAGCTTCGACAACCTGGACATGATCGAGGTGCGCCCACCGGGGCAAAGGCGTTCAAGCGCCTTTGAATCCGCTATCAGGTGGGAGAGACCGAGGAGCGTTCGGTACGCTTATCGGTCGTCCATGGGCTTCGTGTTTGATGGTGCGGCGCAGCCTGGCGTTCAAGACGACCGGCCGGCGCGGTCTATGATCGTCCGCAGACGGTGGCCGTTATTGGACTGGACGAGGATGATGAACGTGAGTGTTTAAAGGAAAAACGGAGGAGGGCCGCGTGAGATGAGCGAGGAACTGAGCCGGGAGGAGATCAGGCAGAGGATATTCGAATTGCTCAACCATTCCCCCTTTTATCGCCACCTGGGTATGGAGGTCATCGAGGCGGGGGATGGCCGGGCTAGGCTTCGGCTGCCCGTCAAGGACGAGCTGAAGAACCTTTACGGCATCCTGCATGGCGGCGTGATCGCGGCTCTGCTGGATTCCTCTTGCTCCATCGCCGTGGGCACGCTCCTGGAGGAGAACGAGGCCGCGGTCACCCTCGACCAGCGCATCAACTACATCTCCAACGTGAAGGAGGGCGTTCTCTACGGCGAGGGAAGGGCCCTTCACAAAGGACGCTTCACCGGCGTGGGCCAAGCTGAGGTCAGAGACGAGGAGGGCAATCTGGTGGCGGCGGGCATGACCACTTCCTTCGTCATCAGGCGCGGGGAGAACCAGGTACGCGACGCCAAGGACCCCGTGGACGAGCGCCTGAAATGACGCCCGACATTGGGGATGGTTTTGCCTCCGGGGAGATGCGGGATGTCGCCCCGGAGGCAAAACCTTAAAGGATCCCCCGCTGTAGAAAGCCTTTTATGGGGCTTCCCGGATTCACCCGGGCAACGGCTTACCCGGGTCGATAGGTATAAACGGCCGCGTCTTATTGCGATGCATAGGCGATGGAATCGTGGGCCCAGGTCCTGCCGTCGCCGTACATGGCGCGCTCGCAGATCACCTCGCCGCTTTTCGCCTCCACCCTGGTGGAGACGTTGTAGT
>JACVJD010000024.1 GCA_015711825.1 Candidatus Solincola daggyaiensis | reverse complement strand
GAAAGCGCTCCTGAGGCGACGACCCGTGGACGAAGGCCGTCGCCGGCCAACGCCGTCAATCCTTTCCCCGTCGCCTCGCCAGCACGGATCCCGCCGCCAATAAAGCGGCGCCGAAAGCCAGCAATATGGCCGTTCTTCCCGCCACCTCCGCCAGTCCCTCCCCCCTGAGCATCACGCCGGAGAGCGCATCGATGGCATAGGTCAGGGGCACCGCCCGCGCAGCCCACTGCATGAAGGTCGGCATCTGCGAGAGCGGGTACACCGCCCCGGTCATAAAGATGAGCGGAAAGCTCACCAGCACGCTCAGGATCACCGCCCCCGCCACCTGGCGCGCGAAGGCGGCGATGACCAGCCCCATGCCGATGGCGGAAAAGGAAGCGGCGGCGATCACCAGCAGGGCGAGGAGCGCATTGGAGGCGAAAACCCCGAAGACGGCGACCGCCAGCAACAGCATCACCGCCGACTGCGCGAAGACCACTGCCGTGGCCAGCAACAGCTTGGACCCCACCAGGGCGAGGGGCCCGGTCTCGGTGAGGGATATCCTCACCCGCATGCCCTCTTCCTCCTCCACCACCATAAGGATGGCCCCGCACAGCACTCCCGTCCAGAGAATGGAGAGGGCTATGAGGGCGGGGACGGCGGCGTCGCGGGCGGAAAGCGGCCTTCCCGCCGTCGAGGATATCTCGAGCTCGATGGGAAGCGCGGTTCCCTTGAGGTAATCCGCCGCCTCCTCGATGTCCTCGATGACCGTGTTCGCCAGGTCGATCCCCCCCTCGACCAGCTCCGCCTGTTCCGGGCGGTCGGCGAGGGCGCCCTTTATTTTTTCCAGGTTCTCCCTTATCTCCTTCAGGCCCACCACCTCGGTGCCGAAAAAATCCCCTCCCGTCACCAGCACGTAAAGGCCGGCCACCACGGCCCGCATCTTCTCCTCCGCCACGCCGTCCTTGACACGGGAGAGGAATCCCCTGATGTTGGTCTCGGCGAACTCCGCCTTGACCAGGTTGGACTGGTCGATAACCACCGGCACCAGCGCCGTCTCGTTGAGGGCCTTCAGGCGGTAGGTAAAGGCGCGCGGCAGCACGATCACCGCGTCGATGCTCCCCCTGGCCAGCGCCTCGCGCCCCTCCGCCTCGCCGCCGTATTCCATCACCTCTGCTACCCCGGAGGAAAACCTGCGGATGAGGGCGGCGGCGTCGTAGCTCTCGCGCTCCAGCCAGATACTCTCCCCTATATGGGGGTAGTCCTCCTCACGTAGGGCCACGAGGAGCTCGTTTTCGTCTTCCCCAAACGGCCTCAGGGCCTCTTCGAGGGATGAATAATCCCGCGTTGCAGCGGTGCCGCGAAGGTCATCCAAGGTCGTCTCCACCTCTTCGGGCGAGAGGTCGGCTCCCGTCCAAGACCTGGGTTCCCCGCCCGCGACCAGAACGAACAGCATGCTCACCCGCCCGGAAGCCAGCGCGTCCTCCGCCTCCCGCCGTCCCTCGAAATCCTCCACCCTTGCCGCCCTGCGGCGGAAACGCCTCTCCAGGGCCGCTGCGGCGTCCGTGGACGCGCCCACCCACGCCACCTCGCCCGCGTCCGCGCGGTCCAGGTTGACCAAGCCCAGGGGAACGGGGCGCCCCGCGTCGTAGAATGCGGCGCCCATGACTCCCATGATCAGGAAAGGGTATATCACCAGCACCACCAGTAGCAGGCGGTTGCGGAGGATGAGCTTGCCGTCCTTTACGAAGAGGATCCTCCAGCCCCTCATTCCCCCACCTCCCGCATGAAGCGCAAAAAGGCGTCCTCAAGCGTCACCTCGCGGTAATGGAGGTCGCGAAGATAGCCGGAAAGCCCCGAGGCGATCCGGGGCAGCTTACCGGGGATGTCCTCCCCGGTAACCGAGAACACCTCGCCCTCTCTCCTCCAGAAAAGCCCCAGGCGCCCGCACAGATCCGAAAGGGTCGATTCGCCGCCTTCCTCCAGGCGCAGCTCCAGCCTGTCCGCTCCCAGCAAACCCTTGATCTCACGCGGCTCACCCACCTCCCTCACGCGCCCTTTCACCAGGATGGCGATGCGCGAACAGATGTGGTCCGCCTCCTCCATGTTATGGGTGGTCACCAGGACCGTCTTCCCCTCCCCGGAAAGGCGCGTGATGAGTCCCCAAAGCGCGCTGCGCGCCTCCGGGTCAAGCCCCGAGGTGGGCTCGTCCATAAAGACCATCTCCGGCGAGTGCACCATGCCCATGGCCAGGCTCAGGCGCTGCAACATACCGCGGGAGAACATGCGTACCTGCCTGTCTGCGTGTCCCTCCAACCCCGACCATGTCAGCAGCTCCTGCACCCTGGCGGCGGCGGCAGGCCTGTCCAACCCGTACAGACCGGCCATGAGGGCGAGGTTCTCTCGCGCCGTCAGCCGGCCGTAAGCCGCGGGGTCCTGGGGGACCAGGCCGATGCGGGAGCGGTAACCGTGCTGCCTGGCGTCCACGCTTTCGCCCCGAAAAAGTATCTCGCCGCGGGTGGGAGCGGTCTGTCCGGAGAGGATGCGGACGAGGGTGGTTTTTCCCGCCCCGTTGGGCCCTATAAATCCGAAGGTCTCTCCCGCCTCGATGTCCAGGCTTACCCCGTCCAAGGCCTTGATCCCGTCGTACTCTTTTTCTATCTTCACCAGGGATATCGCCGCCATGTCCTCTCCATAGCCTCGCCGCCTCCAGGGTCGCGGGCTTGCCCGCTGCGTGCAGCCACGCCATCGATTGTAGCAGACGCCGCGTCCTCGACCTTATATCGATAGTTAACTTAATTTAACATAGATAACATTATTATAATGTAATAACAATGATTAAATTAAACCACAGGCCTGCCGATATAATATATGCTTGGCGCATGGCCATATTTAAACAGCGGGTATATGCTATATTATCCCCGTGGGGAGCGGGATAGACAGGTGCCCGCCCGAAAGGACGCCGGGAGGCTGCTTTGGCGCTCAGGTATCTTCGCATCGCGGCGGCGATGACCTCGTGTGTGCTGGTCATGGCCATGATCCCCCTTTACGCCGGGGCGGCCACCCTGGAGGAGAAGCAGGCGGAAGCGGAACGTGTCCGCCGGCAGATCGAGAGCATGAAGACGGAATCGCAGAGGCTGGCCCAGGAATATACCGTCGCGGTAAACGAGTATGAGCTCATACGCTCCCAGGTGGAGGAGAACCGGCTGGCCCTGGAAAAGGCCCAGGCCGATTACAAGCGCGCGCGCACCATCCTCAACGAGAGGCTGCGGTCCATATACAAGTCGGGAGAAATAACCTCTCTCGAGGTGCTCATCGAGGCCACCAGCCTGGACGACCTCCTCTCGCGCTACGATTTCTTCACCTACATCGGAAGCCGCGATAACGAGATCTTCCGGGAGATGAAGCGGCTGCGCGACGAGATCGGGCAGCGGCAGCGGTTGCTCGAGGAGCAAGAGGCCCGTCAGATGCAGCTGGTGGGGTCGGTCAACGCCAAGCGGCAGGCCATGGAGGCCTCCCTGCAGGAGCAGCAAAAATATCTCGAGACGGTGAACAAGGAGATCCTGCAGCTGCTGGCGCAGTCGGGCGGGGGCGGAACCCCGAAGATGACCCCCATAGGCAACTTCATATTCCCGGTGAACGGCCCACACTCATATTCCAATGACTGGCACGCTCCCCGGCGCGGCCATCTGCACCAGGGATGTGACGTGTTCGCGTCCATGGGCACCCCCTGCGTGGCATGCGTCTCGGGGACCGTCAACCAGGGAGAGGGCAAGAACGCCGGTCTTTACGTGCGCCTCGCGGGCGACGACGGCAACGTTTACTACTACATGCACCTGCAGCGCTTCGGGGCCACGGGGCACGTGACGGCGGGCACGGTTATCGGCTACGTGGGCGATACGGGCAACGCGGTGGGGGGGCCTCCTCACCTGCACTTCGAGATCCACCCCGGCGGCGGAGCGGCCATCAACCCTTATCCCATCCTGCTCGCCGCCGACAAGTGATCCTCTGCCGCCTCGGCGGTTATTCCTCGCGCCGCGCAAATCCCCCATGGCCGGCGCAGGCCGGTCGCACAGTAAGGCCTCTGGCAGGCCGCGGGCTATAATTCCTGCCATACGCCTTAACCGCGTCACCGACGGGGAACCATGACCGGCAACGCTTTGCCTCCCGGGGTATATCCCCCGCCCTTCTCTGCTCGCAGCCCGCTCGTACCCGCGATGGCCCGCCCGCGCCGTGACCATAGCCGCTAAACGGCCCCCTTTTACCATAAACCACCGCGTTGCGGGCTCGGCGCCTCCCGCCCGCGCGGTCGGGCTAGAAGGGTCCGTTCATCGGGTCCATCCCTCCTCCCCGCTGCCACCAGTGAGACTCCGGAAGCAGCGCAAGGCGATCCCTCCTCCTCTTCAGCACCGGGTATAGGGCGGCGGTGATCATCATTCCCATGGCCACGCCGCCGAGGTGCGCGAACCAGGCCGTGCCGCCCGCGCCCACACTCACCGATGTCAACCCCTGCACGGCCTGAAGGGCGATCCAGGCCCCGATGACCACGAAGGCGGGCACGGGAAGGATGACTATGACCACCCAGGTGAAGATCCATGCGCGCGGGTAGAGGATCAGGTATGCCCCCATGACCCCCGAGATAGCCCCGCTCGCCCCCAGCAGGAGGTTGAAGCTCTGGGGATAGACGGCCACATGCGCCAGGGTGCCGAAAACACCGCACAGGAGGTAGAAGGCCGCGAACCCGAGGTGGCCCATGACGTCCTCCACGTTGTTCCCGAATATCCAGAGGAAAAGCATGTTTCCCAGCACATGCAGCCATCCCGCGTGCAGGAAAAGCGAGGTGAGCAAGGTAAGGTATACAGCCTTCCCGGACACCTCGGGAAGGGGCCCGGAGAAAAGCTGCTGCAGCGCGGGGTAAGGCAGGGGAGCGGCATGCACGATCTCCCAGGGCACCACGGAATAGCGGTAGAGAAAGGCGTCGTAACGCGTGGGCGAGAGGGTGAGCATGAAGAGAAAAAGGGCCAGGTTGGCGAATATGAGGGTAAGGGTGACGCCCGGCGTCCTGCGGGTGGGATTGCGGTCGAAAAGGGGCAGCATCGCCTAATCCCTCCACGGGAGCGTGCCCGGGCCGGCACCGTCTTGCGCCGCCGCTTTAAACCGTTGTTGAAAGCGGATACGGTTGCTTCCTCGAAGGCATCCGAAAAACAATCCCGCCTCCTGAGCCTTGATGCGGTAAAAGGGAGCCGGCATCATCCCTTCCTTCCTCAAATCCGGCGCCCCAGCGCCACCATGAAGCCCCCCGCCCCCTCCAAGCCCAGGAGCGAAACGGCTTTTTCGTATGCCACCGCCAGCGCACCCAGGGGACGGTTAAAGGCGCCCACCAGATAATCCGGGTAGGTCCGCAGATGCAACACTTCATACCCCGCCGCCCTCATCGCCGCGCCCAGGGCGCGGGGGGTGTTGCATCGATAACGCACCGGGAAGACCTCCTCCGCTTCCCGCCCGCTCAAACGCCTCACCAGGCGCATGCGGGTCTCCTGGGGCAGTATCCTAGAGAGCATGAAGTTTACGCCGTAGGGATAATATAGGATATTGGCGGTGAGGATGAGCAGCTTTCCGCCCGGCGCAAGCGCCTCGCGCACTCCGCGCAGGAAAGCCCACGGGTCCTCCAGGTGCTCGAGAACGAACTTGCATGCCGCAAGATCGAAGCTTCCTTTCTCAAGGGGAAGCGTCCCCTCCAGATCCCCCTGCAGGTAGGAGCGATATAGGCCCCCTACCGGTCTCGCGTCAACCCCCACTATCTCTCCCGCGAGGTCCTCCAGGCTCGAGAGGTAATCCTCCTTCCCGCATCCAAGATCGACCACTCTTCCCCCCGGCGGGCAGTGTTGACGCGCTAGATAGAGGTAGGTGGTATGGGCGTCGGGTCCCGGCGGCAGCCATCTTCGGTAAAGCAGCTGCGTCCACTCCCTCGCCCTTTCACGCCTCACAGCAGCTCCCGCAGGCTCTCTACCACCATGTCCGGCTGGGGCGTGAAGCCTTCCAGGTCATGCCTTGCGGCCACCCCCGTGAGCACGAGGCAGGTGTCCAGACCCGCCCTCCACCCCCCCAGCACATCCGTCTCCAGCCGGTCACCGATCATGAGAGTGGCATCCGCCTTGCTTCCCGCCCGCCCCAGCGCCGTCTCAAGCATGTAGGGGTTGGGCTTTCCCACCACCAGCGCCTCCCTCCCCGCTGCCCTCTCCAGGGCGGCCAGGATGGATCCCGCTCCCGGCCACAATCCGTCAGGGGCGGGGAAGGTAGCGTCGGCGTTGGTGCCCACGAACACCGCCCCGGAGTGCAGGGCCAGGCACGCCACGCGCAATTTATCGTAGGTGAGCTCGGTGTCCCAGCCCACCACCACGAAGTCGGCCTCTCTGCCCTCCTCTCCCGCCAGGAGAGCCAGGCCGGTGCGGCCAAGTTCCTCCTCCAGGCCCCGGCCCCCGATGAAAAAGGCCCTTTTTCCCTTCACTTCGTAGTTCTCAAGCAGGAAATCCGCCGTGGCCGCGGCCGAGGTCAGTATCTCGTCCTCGCGTGCCTCCACCCCCATTCCGACCAGCTTCTCGCGGTACTGGCCTCGGGTGAGCCTGGAGTTGTTGGTGAGAAAGAGCAGGCGCTTTCCCGCCGCGCGCGCGGTGGAGATGAACTCCACGGCATCCGGAATGGGCTCGCGGTCGAGGTAGATCACGCCGTCCATGTCCATGAATAACGCCTGGTAGCGATCTATGGTCGCCATGTCCCTTCAGGCCTCGCTTTCCGCAGCCGGCCCGGTCGATCCCAGCTCATGCTGGTAACGCCGCAGCGCGCTGCCGTAGATCTCCACCTCGGGGGCCATGGCCATAGCCAGCTTTACCTGTCCGATGGCATGTTCCAGCCGGCCTGCGCTGCGCAGACATCGGCTCAGCCCATAACGGGCGAAATGGTTGGTGGGGTCGATCTCCAGGGCTTCCTCGAACTCGCGCATGGCGAGCTCGTGTCTCCCGCTGTTGAAATAGGCTATGGCCAGCGCCTCCACGATGGACCCGCGCCCGGGCTCGAGGGCCTTGGCTCTCTCGAGCAAGGAAACGGCGTCATGGTGCCTGCGCTCGCCCAACTTCGCCCTCGCCTCGCTGAGAAGACGATATGCCTCTTCCACTTTAAGGCACCTTTCTTCTTTCGTCCGGCTTCCCCTCCACCGGCGCCTTCGCCCTGCGTTCCGAAAGCCTGACCAGCCCCGAAAACGAGAGGGACAGCCCCGCCAGCACCATGAGATAGGCGGGCCAAGAGGCATGCCTCTCGTAACCTGATGCCTCCGCGGGCAGCGGCACCCCCTTGCTCCGCATGACCTCCGTGGCGGCGTTATATACTCCCGTGTTGTTGGACAAGGCCACGAAAACCAGGGGGATCACCACCAGCCCCGCAAGCAGCATCACCACCCCGAAATCCACCTTCAGCCTCTCTCCTCCCCATAACAAGCCGGCGACCATGAAGCACCACGCCAAGGCAGCCGCGATCATGGACACGTAAACGGGAGCGCCGAGTTGCGTTCCCTTGACCCCCACCACCTGCAGGGATGCTCCGCTCTGGGAGACCCAATGCACCCTCACCCATTCCAGGAAGCAAAAAGCCAGCACCAAGGCCGTGCCGCAGGTGGCGCCGGCCGCGGCGAAGCCGTCTCCCCTGTCCCAGGGACGTCGGCGATAAAGTATCCACCCCAGGAATCCCCCCCGCGACGCCCGCGCAGCGTTCCCGGAGCTTTCCACCGCCTTCAGCAAAGGCCTGCCGTAGGGACCCCTTTTTCTTCTCCTTCGCGCCGCGGACGCGGCGGCGGCCTCGCCTGAGGCCTTTTCACCTCTCTTCCTGCCCTCGCGCTTAAGCCGCGCCCTCAACCTGGCCATGCGCTCGTAGGTCTTTTCGCTGAAGGTTATGGTGATGGTGAACCTTTTCGCGTTCCTGCTCTTGCCCTTTTCCCTCGTCGCCGTTTCCGCCCGCGGCCTCATGGACACCACTTTTTTCTGGGAAGCCGGGGTCAGCTCCCCCTTCGCCACCCCACCCCGGGGCGTCCCCGCCTCTCCCAGCACGGTGATGGTCTCCTGCGGCTTTTCTCCACCCGCTGCGGTAGCCGAGGCACGGTAGTGGGGGCCCGCCGCCACACCCGCCTCGGGAGCCGTCTCGCTTTTCCTGCGCGGGCCCATCCTGCCTTTCATCCTGAGGTAGCAATCGTCGCAAAACAACTTGCCGGGCGGGATCTCTCTGCCGCAACTCACGCAATCGGCCATGGTGCACCCCTTCGCTTACGGCAAATCGCCGCCGCCCCGCCTTGATGCCACCGAAGGCGCCCCTCGCCTACGGGGAGTTTGGGCCGAGGCTATCATCACTTCTTTCAACCCCCCGCACGCGGTCCCTTATCCACAGGAACAGGCGGGGGAAACGACGCCGCAGGAGCTCCTTGCTCCGCTCCCTAGCCGCTTCGGCCTTCCTCGCCGCCGTCACCAGGGCCTGGTGGGGAAGGTGTGGGCTCACGAACAAGGCGTCCACGACGCTTTCCAGCCTGTGGCCGACGGGGGCGGGAAGCCTCTCCAGCCGGCGATATATCCTCACGAAGGTGCGGAAATAATAACGGGCGAAATACAACTGCTCGCGAGGCAAGGTGGGCTGATCGACGAAACGGTCCTCGCGGTAATCGTAAACCGGCGGCACCCATCCCTCTCTTACCGCGGTATCGAAGAGGGGGGTATCCGGATAGGGATAATAAACCGGGCTGAGGGAATGGTCCGCCCTGATGCGGGCGTTGAGCTTGATGGTGTCCAGGACCCTCGACTTGTCCTCGTAGGGCAATCCCACCATGTTGTATGCGACCGTCTTTATCCCCGCCTCCCGGCAGGCGTCGAAGGCCTGCTCTATCTTCTCCCGGCTCATGTGGCGGTTCAGCACCTGGTTGCGTATGAAGTCGTTGCCGCTTTCCACCCCGAAGAACATCTGGTAGCAGCCGGCCCGGCGCAACATGCGCACGATCTCCGGGGTGACCAGGTTGGCACGGTAGTTACAGATGAAGGGCAGGGCGATCTCCTTGCGGTAAAGCTCGGTAAAGCGCTCCAGCCACCCCCCCTTCCAGGGCAGGATGTCGTCGCGGAAATTCAGGTACTCGATGCGGGGATAGGCGGCAAGGAGTTTCCTCAGGTACTCGATGCTGTATTCGGGGCTGTGAAAACGGGAGTAGCGGCTCTTGTTGGGGTAGATGTCCCGCATCCTCTTATTGGAACAATAGGTGCAGCTGTAAGGGCACCCGCGCGAGAGGATAACCACCCCGGTGTTGATGCGCGAGGAGAGCAGCTTGCGAAAATCGAATACCCCGAAGTCGGGCAAGGGAAGCGTGTCTATATCCTCGATGAGCGGCCGCACGGGATTGCGCCGCACCCCTTCTCCGTCCCGCACCCAGATACTCTCCACGCCACGGTAGTCCTCGCCCGCATCCATTTTGCTCACCAGCTCCATGACCGCCGCTTCACCCTCGCCCCTGCAGAGCATGTCCACGCCCTCCGTGGCTATGACCTCCTCGGGCAGGGTGGTGGGGTGATAGCTGCCGCAGATCACCGGAACATCGACGGCGTCCTTGGCCCAGAGCACGTATTCCTTAACCTGCGGATATTCACGCGTCATGGTCACGAAGCCCATGAGATCCGGCGCATGGCGGCGCAGCTCCGCCTGGAAATCCTCCCTCGTGGCGGGAGAGGTAAGGTGGTAGAGAAAGACCTCGTGCCCTGACTGCTTGAGTACCGCGGACAGGCTGGCTATCCCCTCCATGTACCAGCCGCCCTCCTCCACTCCCAGCATACGCCCGTCACGGGGATCCAGGTTCACCTTGTAGTCGGGGTAAACGAACAGGATTCTCAAAAATCCCTCCTCGCAGGATCCTTCTCAAATCCCTTCTCCGAACGGCGCAGCCGCCCGGATTCGGACTCGATCCTCATACCATCCCTAATCGACTCGCCCCTCCCCTCGGCTTAAGGACGGTTCCCGCATTTCCATACGATTATAGATGACCCGCAGCGCGGCAACCATAACCGCCATCTCTCCCGTCGGAGGGCGTGATCGCTTTCCGTGATCTCCTCGCCTGCAAGCCGTTGAGGGAGCCGGGCCCGGAAGGTGATCGCCCCCAGGGCGCTCATTTATAGACCGCCATGTTTCAAGGCGCCGCGTTCCATGCACGCAAGGGCGGCAAAGGAGGAAGGAAACGCTCCCCCTCACTTGAAGCGATAGAGGGAAAACGGTTCGATGTCCAGGCTGGTCTCTCCGTCCAGGATCAGCTCACTGAGGAGCTTGCCGGTAATAGGCGCGAGGCATATGCCGTCCCCGGAATGGCCGGTGGCGATGAAGAAGCCCTTGACCCCTTTGACGGTCCCCAGGATGGGAAGGCCGTCGGGCGAACAGGGGCGCAGCCCGGCGAAGGAGCGGATGACGTCCAGTTCTTTTATCCAAGGAAGATAATACATGGCGTTCTTGGCGATGGCGTTCATGGCCTCCGGAGTGGTGCTGGCGTCTGCTCCCGCGAACTCGCGCGTGCTTCCCAGGAGGAAATTGCCGCTGGCGGTCTGCTCCGCCGTGAAACCGAGGCCGAGCTTTGCCGCCTCCTCATCCCTGGGCATCAATTCCGTGATGCCTCCCTTGGTCCCGAGGTATTCGGCGCCGTACAGGATCACGTCCAACATACGCTCCCTGGGCTCGGTGACCAGGATCTGACCGCGCTGAGGCATCACCGGTATGTCCACGATGATCATCTTCCCTATCTGGTTGGATCCCGTGCCCGCGGCGCAGACCACGCGCCTGGAGTGGATGCTTCCGCTGCTGGTATGCACCTCACGCACGCGGTTGTTGGTGACCACGATGTTCTCCACCTTGGTGCCCCTTAATATGATGGCCCCCATATCCTGAGCCTTGCGGGCGAGCCCCAGGGTGAGGGCTATGGGGTTCACCTGGGCGTCCTGGGCGCAATAGGAAGCGCCCTTGATCTCCTTGCCCACCTCCGGCAGACGGGATTTCAGATCCGCAGGGGTGAGCATCTCCACCTCCAACCCCGCGGCTTTCATCTTTTTCGCCCTCGCCTTCAGCTCCTTGAGCTGCTCCGGCATCGTCGCCAGCATCATGCCCCCGCAAGGGTTGTACTCGATGTCGTCGTCCAGATCCTCGGCCAGCTCCGGGAAAAGCGCCACGCTTTCGCGCGCCAGATCGAGATGCACGCCGGGCTGCTTCGTCTGCAGAGACACGAAGCCGTCGCAAGCGCCGGAAGCCCCGCTCGCGAGGTCGTCTTCCTCCACCATCATGACCTCAGCGCCCTCTTTGCAGAGGTAATAAGCTATGGCGGCGCCGATCACACCGCCCCCTATGATCACCACTTCCGAGCTCGATACCTCAGGCATCTTCTCCCCCTAATCTTCCCAACTTCACCGGCCTTACCGGCGGACGAACCTTGAAGGCGCCGACCTCTCCCTCCCCGGCATGCAGCGTCTGAGCCAGCTCCCTCCGCAACAGGTCTTGGCAGAACCTGCCCTGGCAGTAGCCGAGCCCCGCCCGGGAATAGCGCCGCAGGGCACGCAGGCTGTTGAACCACCCCGCTTGTCCCCTCACGTCGGAGACGTTTATCTCTTCACACCTGCAGAGGTGATAATCCCTTTCCCGCTGCTCCGCGTCCGTTTCCTCCGGCGCCTCCAATGAGATTAGTCGGTCTCTTACGCCCCTTACCTTTAGCGCCCAGCCCTCGGGCACCTCCACCGTCACCAGAAGCGTTCCCGTGCGTCCGCCCGTCCTTTTCACCTTGACGATCTCCGCCGTGCCGAGGGCGTTTCCGTCCTCGTCCATCGCCCATGCCTCCCCGCCCTCCAGCAACTCCCCTCCCATCTCGTAGGGAACCGTGACCCTGGCGACCCCCTTTCCATGGGAACGGTCCAGCAAGAACACCGCCATGCCCGGGCACAAGGTCACGCACCTGCCGCACCCGTCGCACAGGCCGGGGTCGAAGCGGGGGGACGCGCATATGTCCTCCCCCACCTTGATGGCTCCTCTGGCGCAAGCCTCCTCGCAGGGGTTACAGGGGATCTCCTCGCGGCAGTCCACTACCGCCACCGGTCCCCTCGCCGCCCTTTCCCAGGCCGACGACCAGGGGTCGCCGCCCGCGCCCTGCATGCTCTCGCATTCGTTCACGCGCAATACAAGCACTCCTTCGCCCGCAGCTTTCCCTCCCCGTAAGGGCCGCCCCGTAATTCCAGGAGGAAACGCCGCACCTCGCTCCTTGCCCTCTCCGCCTCCTCGCCGCGCATTCTACCCAGGTCCTCGACGGCGGAGATCCCGGCCATCCTCCCCTCCTCCATGGCCACGGAGGCCTCTTCCACCCCCGCAGCGTCTCCGGCCACGTAGGTCCCGGGCCGGTCGGTCCGCATCTCCCCGTCGTGCCAGGGCAAAAACCCTCCCAGCTCCCGGCTGTAGACCATCCGGCAGCCGCGCATCGCCGCCAGCTCCGCCAGAGGCGAAAGCCCCACCGCCAGACATATGGCGTCGGCGCGCAAGACCCTACCCCTTCCTCTCCCGACCTCCTCCACCAGCACCTCCTCAACGCCTTCCTCTCCGCGGGCCTCGACCACCCGGTGGCGGAGATAGAAGGGCACCCCCTCCCTACGCACGCGACGGTAATGCACCTCGTATCCCCCCACGCGGTCCGAGATATCCAGGATGCCCACCACCTCGGCTCCCGCCTGAAGCAACTGGTAGCTGACGATAAGGCCGACGTTTCCCGTTCCCACCATGAGCACTCTTCTCCCCGGCAGCACGCCGTGTAGGTTCACCAGAGTCTGCGCCGCTCCCGCTCCCATGACCCCAGGGAGCGTCCACCCCGGGAAGGCCAGGCTCTTCTCCGAGGCGCCGGTGGCCATCACCACGGCGCGGGCCCGCAGGACGTAAACGCCGTCTTCTCCCTCCACCATCAGCTCCCCGCCGGGGAAGAACCCCAAAACGGTGGAGGAGAGCCTCAATTCCACCCCTTCCCCGCGGCATTCCCTTTCCAGCTCCGCCGCGATCTCGAACCCGCGCTTCCCCGCCCCGTGGCGCCGCGAGCCGAAGAAGCGGTGGATCTGTTTGGTGAGCTGCCCTCCCGCACGCTCGTTCTCATCCAGCACCACCACGTCCGCTCCGGCTCTCACGGCGGCCAAGGCGGCGCACATACCCGCCGGTCCGCTGCCCACCACCGCCATCTCCCGTTCCTCCACCGCCAGACTCACTAGCCTTCCCTCCCGGGCGTCTCCACCCTCATTCCCTCCTTTACCAGGGCGCGGCAAGCGCGCACGTTCCGCGCTCCGTCCACGGTCATACAGCATTCCGTGCAGCGTCCGATCATGCAGAAGGGGCCCCTGGGCTCGCCGCTCTTGCTCGCATGCCGCGTCACCCTTATGCCCGCTCCGTAAAGCGCCGCCGCCACGGGCTCTCCCTCCCGCGCCGCGATAGGCGCGCCGTCAACGAAGATGACCACCTCGCGCCCACCGCTGAAGGATTCGATCACCGCATGGCGCTCGACCCTGCCGCTTACTCGCTCTCCCTCCGCCATCCCGCCTCCTTCAAGTCCTCGAGCGTCAGGCGGAGATGACTTCACCTTCAGCCACCCTGCGGATGACGAGGACCCCTCCATCCCGCCGCCGGCCCATCCGCCTTCCTCGTGCTGCGTCCCTCAGGAGATCACGCGCGTGAAAGGACGCGGCGTCATGTGCAAGCGTGGGAAAACCCTCCACGCGATCCTTCGGGGGCGCGTTTCGAGCATGACGATGCCCCTATTATAAACCCGCCGCGGGAAACCATCGCTCCCGCGCCCAAGCCCACGTCCGCGCCCCCCCATGGCGCGCCGGGCGTGAAACCCAGCCCTCGTTCCCCACGCGCCGGGCAGGCGTGAAAGACGACGTAACACTTGCCTCCGGGTTTAGCTGCGTTCCGGCGCGTCGGGCCAGAGTGGTGGACTGGGGTGGATTCCTGCCTTGACCTGCGCGATATTGCCTGCGTTCCCCCGGGCTGAGCGAGTGTCATCATGGCCCTTGAGGAAGCGACGGACATCGATCTCCGCTTCGCCCCGGGGCGAGTCGGCGCCGCGTCCAGGAGGAAGACCGCCATGGAGATAGATCGAGACGAGCTCGAAAGGCTGCGTCTGGGCGCCCTTACCGCCCTGGACGGACTGTGGTTCATGGAGGTGGAGAAGCGCTACGGCTTCAAGGCGCGGGTGACGAACTCGACCGCCTCCCTGGTTATCTCCTCCATGTTGTGCTTCATGGGGTCCTCCATCCAGTAGTTGGCGAGCCTTACCAGTTGCCCGATGATGGCGTAGGCGACGATGTCCGGATGGAGCTTCCTGATCGAGCCCTCTTTCATGCCCCGACTCAGGGTGACCTTGAGGTCATTGGTTATGATGGTCATGATCTGCGAGAGCTTACGCTCATAGGGGGTGTCGGAGAGCACGGAGTCCTCGAGGTAAAGGGTATATATCTCGTGGTTTTCCACGATCACCTGGAAGGCCACGGGAATGGCTATACGAATGCGCTCCAGCATATCCGGAACCGCGGCTATCTCCTCCGAGACCCGCTTGCGGAAAACGCGCACCCCCTCCTCGGCCAGATCCAGCAGGAGGTCTTCCTTTCCCGAATAATATTGGTGGAACTCGCCCAGCGAGACCCCCGCCAGGTCGATGATATCCTCCTGGGTGGTGTGGTAATAGCCTTTGCCCGAGAATAGCCTGCTGGCCGCCCGCATGATCCTCGTCCGTGCATCAAGGGCGTCCTGCTCCCCCCCGCCCGCCTCCTCGTTGAACAGCTCTCCCATCAGCCTACCCGGCTCCGTGCCCATCTCCCGCCAGATCTTCACCTTGGCCGCCATTATCTCCTTGATCTTTTCCAGCGGCAGGTGTTTCTGCACCTGGAGACGGCGGATGTAATTTATCATCTGGATATAGGAGGGATGGTAATAAGCCATGTTCCTGTGGGTCTTTACCGGCGGGGGCAAAAGGCCGATCCGCACGTAGTAGTTTATGGCGGAGGTGGAAACCCCGGTAGCCCGCGACAATTGGGAGACCTTCAGCAGGTTGTCCCTTGCGCGCTCGCTTTTTTTCCTTACACTCCCTCCCGGCTTCTGGGACATATGTTAAGTATAGGTTAACACTAGCGAAAAGGGAATCGGCCTGCGCGGGTTTTTCGCTCACCGGTCTCCGGCGTCCCACGCGCTGCCGAGCAAGGCATGACGGTACACGACTTGTCGTTTCGAGGATCGCTTTCGCGCCCATCGCCCGGGCGCACGAGCCTTCAGTCGAAAGCCGTCTGGTGGTCGTATATCACCAGGCCGGATGGGAGCTTGGGGTGGAAGTACGAGCTCTTATGGGGCATGCGTTCGCCGCCCTCCGCTACATCCCATATCTCGTCCATGCTGGCGGCCCGCATCATGAAAGCCACCTCGGCCTCGCCGCCATCCAGCGCGGCTTGGATCTTGTCCTCCCAGGGTGAGAAATACAGCTCTCCCCTCTCTACGAGCTCCCCGGCATCTACCCCCAGCGCCTCGCCAAACACGTGTGACTGCAGGATGTTCACGTCCAGCCGCCTCCACCTCTCGCTACCCCCATCCACCTTTCCCCTGGAGAGGTCGACTCCCTCCTTCAAGGTCAGCAGCAAGGCGCCGTCCCGCGTGAGCATGACGAAGCTCGGTCGGCCGCCAACCCGCGTGGAGGCGGCGGCGAGGGCCCTTGCCGCCTCTTGCAGGTCGCCGTCGATCCTCTCTACCTCGAACGACCTCTCCAGCCCGCGAGCAAGCTCACGCGCGGAAAGAGGACAGCGCCGCAGTACCCGGTGCACGGGCAGGATGAGCAGCCCCGGGTCCTCGGAGCGGAACAGCACCGCCGAGACGAAGGCCCGGGGTTGGCCGGAGGCGTAGGCGGCGGCATCCTCGCGGCCGTAGGCGAGAGCGGTCTCGTAGCGATGGTGCCCGTCCGCGATGATCAGCCTCCTTCCCTCCATGCGCCGGCATATCTCCTCCGCCTCCCCTCCTTCCTCCACCCTCCACAACTCGTGTCTGACCCCCTCGTAATCGTCGAACCCCAGGAGGGGTGGGGCGGAAACGGCCTTCTCTAAAAGCTCCAGGATATCGCCCTCGCGGTCACGGAAGACCATGAACACCTGGCTGAAGTTGGCCCTGCAGGCGCGCAGGAGGTTGAGCCTCTGCGAGCGGGTCCGGGGGAAGGTCATCTCGTGGGGCAGGATGTTGCCGCCCTCGAAATCCACGCATTTCACGGCCGCCAGCAGCCCCGTGCGGGCGAGCGGCCCCAGGGAGGAATGCCGGAAGGTCTGACGGTAGACGTATATGCCGCGGCCGTCGTCCGCCGTCAACACCCCCTCGCCTTTCCAGCGAGAGAAAAGCGCGGCGGACTCCCTCCAGAAATCCGGCGCGCCGCCCGGTTGAGGCAGGATCAGCCTGACGATGTTGTAAGGGGAGCGCTGCAGCAGCGCCACCTTGGACTCCTGGTCGATGACGTCATAAGGGGGGGCGACCACCCTCGCCATGTCGCCCACCACCCCGCGGTCGTAAAGCGTCCCTCGCAACGGCTTTATGCTGGTCTGCGGCAATATGCCTCCCAATATTTACCATACATTACCTGAAAGGTCCGTTTGCCTGAACATTATATCCAAAGCCCGACGCCTTGTATATGTAGCGTAGGTTCGCCCCCTTTCGCGGCCACGGCGGCAAGGTCGTGCCGCTTGTTCCGAGGAGATGAGCCGTCGCGTGCGCGATATCAAGGCCTTCGCAAAGGCGCCAAAACGAACAGGACTTTTTTCCCCAAGGCCCTTGCGATAGGGGCGCGGTTGTAATAAAAATAATGATGCCGATAGCGGAGAAACCCTTGCACCACTCGGTATCTATTGCTCGCCTTTAAGCCCTAGGGGGCCGTATGACCTTTAACGCGGAACAGGCCGCATGCCTGTCGGGTTGCACGTGTCGCCAGTTGCGCTACTGGAAGAAGACCGGCCTCGTGCAGCCGGCGGAGGTGGAGTTCGCTCCCGGCGGAGCCAGGAGGGACCGTTACGATTTCCGAAACCTAGTGGAGCTGAGGACCATCGTCACCATGCTGCAGCGGGGTATATCCCTGCAGAAGGTACGCAAGACCCTCCAGTACCTGCGCGAGCATACCGACTGCTCGCGTCCCCTGGCGGAATGCAAGTTAGTGACCGACGGCTCGACCATCTTCGAGGTCTGCGAGAGCGCCTCCAGCATCCTCGACACCTTACGCAGGGGGCAGGTTGCTTTTTGCATCGCGGTTGACGGGATCTCCCAGGAGCTCTCCTCGCGCCTGCTGGAGCTGGCCGGGGACCGCGAGGATTTCCTTTGCCGGCTTCAGGCCTGAGGTCATCGACCCTCGCGATCGCCTTCGCCTCTCAAGCCCCTTGCCTTGCCTATGGCCCATGCGGCGTCTATCATTCTTGTAGCCCCAGGAACATATGAGGTGGAGCGAGGTGGGACGATGCTGTTTGCCAAGCCGGATCTCGTTCTCCTGCACCCACCCAGCGTGTACGATTTCCGCCGCCTGACCATCGTCCCCGGTCCCATCAGCGACCTGGTGCCCTCCACCCCCGTATTCGAGCTCTATCCCATCGGTTTCACCTACCTGGGGGAATACCTCGAGCGCGGCGGCATCAACACCAGGGTGGTCAACCTGGCGCAACGCATGCTCGAGGACGAACGCTTCGACGTGCCTGGATTTCTTTCAAAGCTCGAACCCGCCGCCTTCGGCATAGATCTCCACTGGCTCACCCACGCCCAGGGCGCCCTGGAGGTCGCCCGCTTGGTGAAGGAGGTCCACCCCTCAAAGCCGGTGATCATAGGCGGATACTCCGCCACCTTCTTCCATCGCGAGCTCATGTCCTATCCCTTCATCGACTACGTGGTGCGTGGAGACTCCACCGAGGAGCCGCTGCGACGACTCATGGAGGCCATCATGGAAGGCGGCTCTGCTTCGGATATACCCAACCTCACCCACCGGGGACCGGGAGGGGCGGTGATCGAGAACCCTCTCTCCTACCTTCCCGCAAGCCTCGAATACCTGGGAGACAACTACCGCTACATGATCCGCTCCGCTTTCAAATACGGCGACTGGAAGAGCGTGCGCGCCTTCTGGAACTGGTGGAGCTACCCCGTGACCATGGTGCTGACCTGCCGCGGCTGCACCCGGGAATGCGCCTTTTGCGGGGGCTCTCGCCGGGCGCTGCTGCGCCTTTGCGGCAGGGAGAGGCCCGCCTTCCGCTCCCCGGAGCGCATAGCCCACGATGTGGAGCTTATAACCCGCTTCACCACCGCCCCTATCTTCGTGGTCGGGGACTTGTTGCAGGGCGGAACGGAGTACGCGCTGCGCACTCTGGAGTTGATCAGCCACGTCGCCTTTAAGAACCACCTCGTGCTGGAGCTCTTCTCGCCCGCCCCTCGCGATTATTTCGAGCGCGTGGCTTCGAGCTTCGACAATTACGACTTCCAGATCTCCCCGGAGACCCACGACGAAAGGATACGGGAGGTCATCGGCAAACCCTACGACAACGAAGAGCTGGAGCGCTGCATCTCCTGGGCGTTGGAGAGCGGCTGCGACAAGTTCGACGTCTTCTTCATGATCGGGCTTCCCGGCCAGGACCGCGATTCCGTGATGGAGACGGTGCAGTACTGCGGGGAGCTCTTACGGCGCTTCGGCCCCCGCGTCAACCCCTGCATCGGCCCCCTGGCTCCCTTCATAGACCCCGAATGCATCTACCACCAGGAACCGGAGCGCTACGGATATCGCCTCATCCACCGCACCCTGGAGGAATTCGCCCACGCCTCTCTATCTCCCCACTGGCGCGACATGCTGGGATACGAGACGCGCTGGTTGTCGCGGCAGGACATCGTGGAGGTCACCTACGAAGCGCTGCTGACCCTCAACGCCATCAAGGAAAACAACGGCCTCGTCTCCCCCTCATTCGCCGCGCGCAACGACCGCCGTATCCGCGACACCATCTCGCTGCTCAAGCTGGTGGACGACGTGTTGACCATCGAAGACACGGCAAGGCGAAGGGCGGAGCTGGAAAAACTAAGGCGGGAGGCGAGGAAGCTCTTCAAGGAGCTGCGCCTGCCCAAGGAGGAACTCACCTGGCCGGTGACGGGAAGCAGGTTCAAGCGTTTCAACATCTTCCGCATCCTCATGGGGTGGCTATAGCAGAGTTGCTGGACCATCCCCTTGAGCCGCAGCGGCGAGGCCGTCAAGGCGGTCAGGGGAGGGAATAGCCGCACAGCCGAACCCGCCTCGGCAAGCACAGGTTTACTCCCCGTGTGATCGACGGCGCCAAAGCACGACTGCTTTCATGGACATGATGCCGGCGCTCGATCGGATATGGGAATAACGATGCCGTTTATCTTTTCGCAATCGCTTAAGGGAGAAAGTCTCTCTTTCGGCATGGGCACAGCCGCTTCGGCCGCCGTCCTCTCTCCCCATCCCGCCGCCGTCTCACGGCGTATAGTCTTCGTCCATGATCTGCTCCGCCTTCTCGCGGAGTTGCTTAAAGTCCCGTTTCGCGCGGCTGCTCTCGGGCAGCAGCTTATCGGTGGCGTTGAACCCCCAGCCCTCGTACCTGATGGCGATACGGGGGCTGAAAACCCGCTTGGCCTGCGCACCGCAACGCTCGCAGTCCGCCACCCGTTCCGCGTCCATGGGCTGGATGAGGTCGAACGTGCATCCACATTCCGTGCAACGGTACTCGTATATGGGCAAATCGCTCACCTCCACCTTTCCATTATAACAATACCCCGCCGTCGCATTTCCCGCCATTTCTGTGTTAGCCTTGCGTAGGAAGGAGGTAACCTTCCGGACGGAGACCGACGGCTACGAGCATGGAGAAGAGGGAGGGAATCCATGGACTACGAGGCGATCAAGATCGAGAGGCAGGACGGAGTGGCCATTCTCACCCTGAATCGGCCCGAGACGCACAACGCCATGAACCAGACCATGTTCGTGGAGCTCGGCGCGGCCGCCAAGGAACTGCAGAACGACTCCGATGTGAGGTCGGTGGTGATGACGGGGGCGGGTAAATCCTTCTCCAGCGGGCTGGACCTGGGGAGCTTCGCGGGCCTCATGCAGCTCTCGGCCCTGCAGATCCACTCCTTCCTCAAGGAGGTCCAGAACACCTACCTGGCCTTCGAGATGATGGACAAGCCCGTGATCGCGGCCGTGAACGGCCTGGCCTTCGGGGGGGCCATGGAGATAATGCTCGCGTGCGACATCCGTATCGCCTCCGACGACGCCAAGTTCAACCTCATGGAGATCAAGTTCGGCATCATACCGGACCTCGGCGCCTGCAAGCGCCTGGCGCGCCTGGTAGGCAACGGCTACGCCAAGGAACTCATCCTCACCGGCGACACCATTGACGCCGCGGAGGCCTATCGCATCGGCATGGTGGAGCACGTTTACCCCAAGGACCAGGTGCTTCCGGAGGCGCTCAAACTCGCCCGCAGGCTGGCGGAAGGCCCCATCCTGGGCATCGCCCTGGCCAAGCAGGTCATCAACCGCTGCTGGGATTCCGACCCCGAAACGGCGCTGGAGTTCGAGGCCATCGCCCAGACCCTGTGCCTGGTGTCGGAGGACCATAGGGAAGCCATACAGGCGCTGGCGGAGAACCGCAAGCCGCAATTCAAGGGACGCTGAGCGGGCGTTTGCCGGGCATTCCCACGCGGGTTTTGCGGGAGTTCGGGAGCGGGCCAACCCTAACGACCATAAAACCCAAGTCGAAAAGCGGTTTTTAAACCCGGAACCTGAGCTGGAGTTTCTCGCTGAAAGAAAGCGTCAATTCCTTAACTCCCGTCTTAAAGGCGGGCGAGGCTGGAATTCCCGGCGGGGTTAAAGCCCCGGCGTTCCCGGTGGTGGACGGGCATCTATCGGCGTTTTTCCGGAGGTTGATCGCCGATCGCCTTCGCGCGTGGTCGCCTGCCCGGAAAAGGTGGTTTTCCACACCACCACAAGCCACGTCCGATATCCGGTCCTTGCACACCGTTATATATTGCAGAAACCTGGAAAACATGGATTTCCGTGTGGCCCAGCCTCGTCTTAGCCCCTGAGCTCGTCAAGCTCCCGCCGCGCGAGGGCACCGGCCTCGCCGTCGGGGTCGAGTTGCGCCGCCTTGCCCAGGGAGAACTCCGCCTCCGCCTCCCTGCCCTGTCGCGAGAGGCTCGTCCCCAGTATGTAGTATGCCCAGGGGTCACCGGGGCAGAGCTCGATATAGCGTCGCATGGACGCCTCCGCCTCCTCGTGCATGCCTCGACGCGCCTGCAGCCTCCCCAAAGAGAACCAGGCCAGGGGGTAATCATCCCGGCTGGAGAGGGCGGCGCGGTAGAAGCCCTCGGCCTCCTCGTAGAGCTCGCGCATGGCATAAGCCGCGGCCAGGTTGCAAAGCGTCTCCACGTGGCCGGGACACAACTCCAGGGCCCTCTTCCACACCTTGACCGCTTCTTCCCACATGCCCATGTGCAGGGTGGCAACTCCCGCGAGGTTGAGGATATCCGGCTCGAACTCCCCGCCCTTGAGGCGCCCCTCGGCCCTGAGCAAGAGCTTCAGCGCCTCGCCGTGCCTCCCCTCTCCCAACAGCAACTGGGCGGCGTTGGTGTAGGCGAGGGGGAAAAAGGGGTCCGCGGCGATGGCCTTCAGATAGAACCTGAGCTTCATGGCCGGATCCGTCGCCATGCGCAGGGCATAGATGAAGTAAACCGCCGCGCCGTCGGCGCGGGGCATCCCCTCCCCTATCCTGCCCAGGTCCAGGGATGAGCCGTCCAGGCCCACAAAAGCGGCGATCTCCAGCAGCATCTCCTCGACCAGGTCCTCCAGGGCACGCAAGTCCAGGTCCATCTCCCCGCTCCTCACGTCGCCGCGAAGGCCTTGGAAGGCAAAGCTCACGCTGTGTTCCCGCGAACCCTCTCCCGGCACCGCCATCATCATGGTCACCTTCACATCGTCCACCACGTGGCCGCCCTCCGGGCCGAAGCGCAGGTCTCCCCAGAGGCATAAATGGGCGGAAAAGCGCTCCGCCGCCTCACGGACTTCCCGGACATCATGCGCGCTCACCAGGGACAGGATCTCGCCCTCGCGGGCGGGAGGCAACAGGTCGATCACCTGCATATGCGCAGCCCTCTCCAGGCCGTTCATAAGGTAAAGGGCGAGGAGGTGCTCGAACACCGCCGCCACCTTCCCCGCGGCGTTGGTGGCGAACTGGAAAAGGGCAACCCTCATCTCTTTATCCGCAACCTCTTTCCCGTCTCGCATAACGCCGCCCCTTCCGCGCCGATTCCCTTCCGCCGCGCTCTCGCCCGTATACGGATCCGGCTTTGCGCCGAAGAAGATGTTCCGAGAGCCGGGTCATCATAAGGGTTGTGCCTCGCTCTTCCCATTGTAACAAACCCCTCTTTCCTGCAGCTCACCATTCCCTCGTGCTCCCTATGTTTCCCGGCCCATGCGCCATGCGAGGCGACCCCGCATGAAGCGCGTAAACCGCGAGGAGAAGGGCGCCGCGTTGACCTCGGCCTCACGAGAAGATAACCTCAATTCTTGTAAACGTCGGCGGCTAATATCTCCGTCCTCGCGACGGAGACGGCGCGCGGGAGGTGATGACGATGCAGCAGAACGTCGGCACCTTGGACAGGGCAGGTCGGGCACTACTCGCCTTCGCCCTGATGAATATGGCGTGGAAAAAGCAGGGAAGGCTGGGGGTGATCGCGGCTCTCAACGCCGGTATGCTCATCTCCTCGGCGGCCTCCGGCTACTGCCCCCTGTACGAGGCGCTGAAGGTCAATACCGTCGGCAAGCCGATATAGAAGGGGCCCGACCTTACATTTGCGTTTGCGGGGCCGTTCTGACCAGGAACCTCGGCGGCCTCCGGCTACTGTCCCCTGTACGAGGCGCTGAAGGTCAATACCGTCGGCAAGCCGATATAGAAGGGGCCCGACCTTACATGGGAAGGCGCGGTTAGCAGAAAACCCTCGAGGGAAAAGAAAAAGGGCCGGTTTTCCGGCCCTTTAAAAGTGTTCCGGCGGCGACCTACTCTCCCACACGGTCTCCCGAGCAGTACCATCGGCGCTGGAGGGCTTAACTTCTGTGTTCGGAATGGGTACAGGTGATCACCTCCGCTATGGCCACCGAGAACATTTATATTCCGTTTTCAAGAAACTCCCGTCACGTGCCTTCAAAACTGCACAGCGATCTCCAAGGTTTAAGACCAAGCCCTCGACCTATTAGTACCGGTCAGCTCCACGCGTTGCCGCGCTTCCACATCCGGCCTATCAACCTCGTCATCTACGAGGGGTCTTACCCGGTTTCCCGGTGGGAGAACTGATCTTGGGGTCGGCTTCCCGCTTAGATGCTTTCAGCGGTTATCCGATCCGGACGTAGCTAACCAGCCGTGCTCCTGGCGGAACAACTGGCACACCAGAGGTCCGTTCACCCCGGTCCTCTCGTACTAGGGGCAACTCCCCTCAATTCTCCTACGCCTGCAGCGGATAGGGACCGAACTGTCTCACGACGTTCTAAACCCAGCTCGCGTACCGCTTTAATGGGCGAACAGCCCAACCCTTGGGACCTACTCCAGCCCCAGGATGCGATGAGCCGACATCGAGGTGCCAAACCTCCCCGTCGATGTGGACTCTTGGGGGAGATAAGCCTGTTATCCCCGGAGTACCTTTTATCCGTTGAGCGACGGCTCTCCCACATGATGCCGCCGGATCACTAGGCCCTGCTTTCGCACCTGCTCGACTTGTGGGTCTCGCAGTCAAGCTCCCTTCTGCCCTTACACTCTACAGCTGATTGCCGACCAGCTTGAGGGAACCTTTGGGCGCCTCCGTTACCTTTTAGGAGGCGACCGCCCCAGTCAAACTGCCCACCTGACACTGTCCCGCAACCGGATAACGGCTGGCGGTTAGAGTCCCAGCACACCAAGAGTGGTATCCCAAGGATGGCTCCACGGGAACTGGCGTCCCCGCTTCACAGCCTCCCACCTATCCTGCACATGATGAACCAGAACCCAATATCAGGCTGCAGTAAAGGTTCACGGGGTCTTTCCGTCCTGCTGCAGGTAGCCCGCATCTTCACGGGCAATGCAATTTCGCCGAGTCCCTCGTTGAGACAGCGCCCAAGTCGTTACGCCATTCGTGCAGGTCGGAACTTACCCGACAAGGAATTTCGCTACCTTAGGACCGTTATAGTTCACCTGTTCCACATGTCGCCATGCGGGGCGGACCATATCTTCACCCTGATGTTGGTGCATCAGGGGCCCGGCGTATGGCCTCTGAGGATTCCCGGACTGGGGGTCCGGGCCTTTCCTGCTGATTGTCCGCACTCCTGGGATTGTCACTGCCTCCTGTGCGAGGCGAGTACCCGGAGATACTCGGATTTTCCAGCATATAGCCGGGTTTTTCCTATCCGGTTACCCGGATAGGGCCGCAACTCGATTACGGCCGCCGTTCACCGGGGCTTAAGTTCGGAGCTTCGCGCGCCGGCCGAAGCCGGCCGCTAACCCTTCCCCTTAACCTTCCGGCACCGGGCAGGCGTCAGCCCCTATACGTCGTCTTACGACTTTGCAGAGACCTGTGTTTTTAGTAAACAGTCGCTTGGGCCTGTTCACTGCGACCCCCTCGCGCTCAGGGAGCGGATCCCGTCACGCTAGCGGGGTGCCCCTTCTCCCGAAGTTACGGGGCTAATTTGCCGAGTTCCTTAACGAGGGTTCTCTCGATCGCCTTAGTATTCTCTACTCGCCCACCTGTGTCGGTTTGGGGTACGGGCACCAGGCAGCTCCCTAGGGGCTTTTCTCGGCGGCATGGATTCGGCGACTTCCCCTATAAGCGGGTCGGCATCACGCCTCAGGCTTGTGTGCCGCCAAGCATTTGACTCGGCGGCGCCCTACACGCTTGCCCGCGGTCGACCATCGCCGCGGTTCGCTTATCCTTCCGCGTCCCCCCAATCGGTCAAGCGCTGACTGGTGGTACCGGAATATAAACCGGTTGTCCATCGACTACGCCTCTCGGCCTCGCCTTAGGTCCCGACTAACCCTGGGTGGATTAACCTTCCCCAGGAACCCTTGGGCATTCGGCGGACGGGTTTCTCACCCGTCTTTCGCTACTCATGCCGGCATTCTCTCTTCCCTGCGGTCCATCGATGAATCCCATACGGGAAACCCTTTCGGGTCGACTTCGCTCCCCAGGGAATGCTCCCCTACCCACCGCGCCCGAAGGCGCAATGCCGCAGCTTCGGTATCGGGCTTGAGCCCCGCTACATTATCGGCGCGAAACCACTTGACCAGTGAGCTATTACGCACTCTTTAAATGATGGCTGCTTCTAAGCCAACATCCTGGCTGTCTGTGCAGTTTTACATCCTTTCCCACTTAGCCCGATTTAGGGACCTTAGCTGGCGGTCTGGGCTGTTTCCCTCTCGACCATGGAGCTTATCCCCCACAGTCTGACTCCCGGGCTCTCAAGTACTGGCATTCGGAGTTTGACTGGGTTTGGTAACCGGTGAAGGCCCCTAGTCCAATCAGTGCTCTACCACCAGCACTAAACACCCGAGGCTAGCCCAAAAGCTATTTCGGGGAGAACCAGCTATCTCCGAGTTTGATTGGCCTTTCACCCCTACCCACAGGTCATCCCCTCCGTTTTCAACCGAAGTGGGTTCGGTCCTCCACGAGGTCTTACCCTCGCTTCAACCTGCCCATGGGTAGATCACTCGGCTTCGGGTTTACGGCACGCAACTCAATCGCCCTATTCAGACTCGCTTTCGCTACGGCTCCGGGTATCTCCCTTAACCTCGCTGCGTACCGGTAACTCGCCGGCTCATTCTACAAAAAGCACGCCATCACGGCTTTAACACCGCTCTGACGGTTTGTAAGCATACGGTTTCAGGTACTATTTCACTCCCCTCCCGGGGTGCTTTTCACCTTTCCCTCACGGTACTAGTTCACTATCGGTCGCCAGGGAGTATTTAGCCTTGCGGGGTGGTGCCCGCGGATTCCGACGGGATTTCCCCGGTCCCGCCGTACTCAGGATCCCCTCCGGGAGGCCTATCCCTTTCGCCTACGGGGCTATTACCCTCTGTGGCGGGCCTTTCCAGAGCCCTTCGACTAGAGATAGACTTTGTAACTCCCCGGTGCCTCCGCAGCGACACCTGGAGGGTCCTACAACCCCCGACGGACAACGCCTGCGGGCTGTCACATCCGCCGGGTTTGGGCTGTTCCCGTTTCGCTCGCCGCTACTCAGGGAATCGCGGTTGCTTTCTTTTCCTCGGGGTACTTAGATGTTTCAGTTCCCCCGCTTGCCTCCTCACGCCCTATGTGTTCAGGCGTGGGTACCGGCGCATTACCACCGGTGGGTTCCCCCATTCGGAGATCTCCGGATCAAAGCCTGTTAGGCGGCTCCCCGAAGCTTATCGCAGCCTGCCACGTCCTTCATCGGCTCCTGGCGCCTAGGCATCCACCGTATGCTCTTAGTAGCTTGGTTAAAACAACCTCTTCGATCACTGTGCAGTTTTCAAGGTACGATCCCGAATCAAGAGCGCATCTTGAAGATGCGCTCACAAAAACCAATCCTATAATAATTATAAGCCCGCGGTCAATAGGTTATCCAGCAACCCGTCGGCCGTTTTTTCGCTATTTGGCCTCCTGGAATTTCATAAAACCGCCCACAATGGGCACGAAGGACAGGATGATCATGATGATC
Organism: Candidatus Solincola daggyaiensis; assembly: GCA_015711825.1. Taxonomy (GTDB): domain Bacteria; phylum Actinomycetota; class Geothermincolia; order Geothermincolales; family RBG-13-55-18; genus Solincola_B; species Solincola_B daggyaiensis. Next base: position 8,609 of record JACVJD010000024.1, on the reverse strand, counting down.
CACACCGGCCAGTTCATGCCCATCTTGATCCCGAAGCCGAAGCCTATGGAGGGCTTGAAGAGGATGCCCAGGATGGTGAATAGCGTGCCCGCCGCGCCCCATCCCAGATAGATCAGGCCCGTGGGCAGGCTGAGGGGCATGAAGTTGCCCATCTCGTTGGCGATCATGAACCCCGCGAAAAGGAAGAGCAGGAAGTAGATGGTCCAGGGCCACCACTGATACCCGCCCTTGCCCGTGGCGGAGCCCACGAATTCCACCGATGCCTTGTACCAACCCAGCAGGGCGAAGATCCAGCACAGCAGCGCACCCCCCGCCACCACCAGGTCGGGTATGGGCAGCTTGGAGGTATCTATCTGCGGCCTGGGTGCGCCCATGGGCGCCTGGGGCGGCATGCCTGGTGGTGGAGGCGGCTGCATGCCTCCCGGAGGTGGTCCTGGCGGTTGCTGTACCATCACTCGCTCCTTTCTCGCCTCTGCGCCCTTTGCGGGCAATACTCCTTTTTTACCTGTATTAACCCCTTTGAAGAGGTTACAGACCATCCACAAACCGTCTTTTCGTTGTTATTTTACCCCTTGCAAATCGACTCACACACTATACCACAATTCTCGCGCCATATAGCAACCGGGCCTTCGTTAAAGCGCCGCGGGGTTTCCGTCACTCGACATCGACATTCGTTGGGCTCTCCGCCTCAAAGCAAGCATCCTAAAGCCCAAACGAGCATCCGAGGCTTCCGTCCATGCCTTCACCGCGTGATCCTACCCTGCCGCCGATCCCGTCGCCTCTATCTTCTTCCCCATATATGCATGGGATGAGGGCCTTCCGTCAAAGTCCCGTTGCGACATGCGGCCCGTTCCTTTCCGTGCAGCACATAACATGTTCTCCTCAAGGAAAAACCCAGCACGAGCGCAGGCCGTTTTCACGCAAAAAGGATTCGGCGCCATGGCGCCGATTCCTTCAAAACTAAACAGCGCAAAGACGAGAGAGGGATACGTTTCTTGGTCGCCGCATGCCATGCGGCTTTTCCCTAGAAAGGAGGTGATCCAGCCGCACCTTCCGGTACGGCTACCTTGTTACGACTTCACCCCAATCGCCGACCCCACCTTCGACGGCTGCCTCCCTTGCGGGTTAGCCCACCGGCTTCGGGTGTTGCCGACTTTCGTGGTGTGACGGGCGGTGTGTACAAGGCCCGGGAACGTATTCACCGCGACGTTGCTGATTCGCGATTACTAGCGACTCCGACTTCATGGAGGCGAGTTGCAGCCTCCAATCCGAACTTAGACCGGCTTTTTGGGATTCGCTCCACCTCGCGGTATCGCAGCCCTCTGTACCGGCCATTGTAGCACGTGTGCAGCCCAGGGCATAAGGGGCATGATGACTTGACGTCATCCCCACCTTCCTCCGGTTTGACACCGGCAGTCTCGCATGAGTTCCCGGCATAACCCGCTGGCAACATGCGATAAGGGTTGCGCTCGTTGCGGGACTTAACCCAACATCTCACGACACGAGCTGACGACAGCCATGCACCACCTGTGCGCCCGTCCCGAAGGAGGACCGTGTTTCCACGGTTTTCGTGCGCATGTCAAGCCCTGGTAAGGTTCTTCGCGTTGCGTCGAATTAAGCCACATGCTCCGCCGCTTGTGCGGGCCCCCGTCAATTCCTTTGAGTTTTAGCCTTGCGGCCGTACTCCCCAGGCGGGGCACTTAATGCGTTGGCTTCGGCACGGAGGGATTTGGTAACCCCCCACACCTAGTGCCCATCGTTTACGGCTAGGACTACCAGGGTATCTAATCCTGTTCGCTCCCCTAGCTTTCGCTCCTCAGCGTCAGTCATAGCCCAGGAAGCCGCCTTCGCCACCGGTGTTCTTCCCGATATCTGCGCATTTCACCGCTACACCGGGAATTCCACTTCCCTCTACTAGACTCTAGCCTGCCAGTATCGAGTGCAGTTCCACGGTTGAGCCGTGGGCTTTCACACCCGACTTAACAGGCCGCCTACGAGCTCTTTACGCCCAGTGATTCCGGACAACGCTAGCCCCCTACGTCTTACCGCGGCTGCTGGCACGTAGTTAGCCGGAGCTTCCTACCGAGGTACCGTCATGGCCGAAGCCACTTCGTCCCTCCTGACAGGACTTTACAACCCGAAGGCCTTCATCGTCCACGCGGCGTCGCTGCGTCAGGCTTTCGCCCATTGCGCAATATTCCTCACTGCTGCCTCCCGTAGGAGTCTGGGCCGTATCTCAGTCCCAGTGTGGCCGTACACCCTCTCAGGCCGGCTACCCATCGTCGCCTTGGTGAGCCGTTACCTCACCAACAAGCTAATGGGCCGCGGGCCCATCCCGAAGCGGAAGCAAAGCGACCTTTCTTGCCCTCGCCATGCGGTGAAGGCAAGGTATCCGGTATTAGCCCCGGTTTCCCGGAGTTATCCCAGTCTTCGGGGTAGGTTGCCCACGTGTTACTCACCCGTTCGCCGCTAACCTGTCCCGTCTCCGAGGAGACGGGGTCGGTCCGCTCGACTTGCATGTGTTAGGCACGCCGCCAGCGTTCGTCCTGAGCCAGGATCAAACTCTCCGAGTAAAATGCAGTCCTTGCGGACTTACATACTTGGAGCGTATCCGGGCTCCTCACCGGCCGCGATCCACCCTGGGGCGGATCGGAACGGAATTGATTGGAGCTCTACTCTCTCATCTCTTACGCTGTTTAGTTTTCAAGGAACACGGCTCAAGCGCCGAATCCAACAAGGCTACAAGGTAGCATGTGCAGCATACCCTGTCAACGTCGCGGCACTAAAAACGCCGCTTCTCCAGCGGCATCCGGTCATACGCTCCTAAAGTCGTCTCAAGGTGTCCGGAATACCGCCTCCTTTATCAATCGGGATCAACCCGGCGGACTTGCCGCAAAGAATATGATAACACCGTGAAAAGGCCATGTCAAAGGGAGGGGGTTTTATGCGCGCGCCTTGTTCATCGCCGGAAGCCCTCTCCGGCGGAAAGCCCGCCTAGACCTTTATCTTGATGAGGCGGAAATGCCGCTTCCCTTTCTGGACGGTCAGGCCTTCCAGCTCCTCGCGCCCGATCCTTCTTTCCACGTCTTCCACCACGTGTCCGTTCAGCTTTATACCTCCCTGGGCGACCAGTCGCTTGCCCTCGCTGCTGGATGAGGCCAGTCCGGCCAACGCCAGCAGGCGGGGAAGCCACACAGAGCCGTCGGCCAACTCCCCGGGGTCTATCTCCACCACCGGCACCTCATCCGGCACCTCGCGCTCCACGTGCACGCGGTCGAAGGCGCGCTCCGCCTCACGGGCGGCTTCCGCGCCCCAGTAAAGGCTCACCACCTCCGCGGCAAGGCGCCTCTTGGCACGCATGGGATGGAGAGATCCCGAGTCCAGCTCCGACAAAAGGGAGTCCACCTCCAGCGGGTCGAGGGCGGTGGTAAGGCGGAAGTAGTCGGGCATGAGCTCGTCGGCCAGGGACATGAGCTTGCCGAACATCTCCTCGGGGGGGTCGGTTAGCCCCACGTAATTGCCCAGGCTCTTGGACATCTTTTTCTCGCCGTCCAGTCCCACCAGGATAGGGAGGGTGATGACGCTCTGCGGTTCCTGCCCCAGCGCTCGTTGCAGTTCCCTTCCCGCCAGGAGGTTGAAGATCTGGTCCGTGCCGCCTATCTCCACGTCCGCCTCCAGAGCCACGGAGTCGTAGGCCTGCATCACCGGGTAGAGGAACTCGTGCAGGCTTATGGAGAGGTTCGAAGCGTAGCGCCGCGCGAAGTCGTCGCGCTCCAGCAGGCGGGCCACGGTGAAATGCGCGGTGAGCCGCAGCAGCTCCGCGAAGGTGAGGGGAGCCAGCCAGCGGCTGTTACGCTCCAACACCGTCCTCTCCCGATCCAGGATACGGAAGGCCTGCTCCGCGTAGGTCGCGGCGTTGGCCTCGACCTCGTCCGCAGTGAGCTGGGGACGGGTCACGTCACGGGCCGAGGGGTCTCCCACCAGGGCGGTGAAATCCCCGATGAGGAGGATGGCGGTGTGGCCGAGGTCCTGGAACTGCCGCAGCTTGCGCAGGGGCACGGCGTGTCCGAGGTGCAGGTCGGGGCGGGTGGGGTCCACCCCCAGCTTGACCCGCAAAGGCCTGTCCTCCCCTATGGCCCGCTCCAATTTGGCCGCCAGGTCCCCCTCGGGCAGGCATTCAGCCGTCCCCGATAGGATCACCTTCATCTGGTAATCCAGGTCCTTTGCCAGTGTCATTACCCTTCCTCCTCCATGTCGAAAAAAGGATACAGCAAGGGCCGGAGGCGGTAAAGCGCCGCCCTCGACACATGGCAAGAGATGTTGAGGGCCGGAGAGACGGCACCGGTGACCGAGACGGCTGTGAGAAACGCATCTGCATAGTGTCCCTTTCCCGCAAAACGTGGATTATGTATGCGGCAAGATCTTCGCGTTTTTTCTTGCGGAAGGGGGTAGGGCTTGGGCCGGGGCGGAGGCAACCCGGGGTGAACGAGGCAAGATCATCGCGGTGTTGTCCCCCTTACCTCGGCCGCCGGCGCATCTTCTGCCTTGCGGACCTCGGCCATGAAAAGGATCCTGCCGAGATCCGGGCGGGGCGTTTACCCTCAGGGAACCGTTTTCAACAACACACCCCTTGCGAGAGGTCCGGGTCGTGACCGAAGAGTCGGACGTCGAGCTCTTCGCGCCCGCAGACGAAGCGGGAGGAACCGTGGCTTTGCGGCCATGAAGGCGGCTGTGGGGGCGCGGTAACCGCTTATCCCGCAGACGAGGCGAAAGGAACCGTGGCACTACAACCGAAATCTAATTATAGGTAAAATCGTCTTAGCACCCGATGAGCGTAAACGAGGTCGGTATATGCGCGTTCTGCTCAGAATCGGTTTGATCGTCTTCTTGTGCCTCGCGCTGATGACGGGCGGCTTTCTTTTCTGGTTCTATACCGGCATAGGGCTTCCACGCCTGGAGAGTCTGGGCAAGCTGCGCCTGGACCAGACCTCCAAGATCATCGCCGCCGACGGCGCGGTTATCGCGGAGCTCCACGGCGAGCAGAACCGCGAGAACGTGTCCCTGGACCAGATCTGCGAGGACCTCAGAAACGCGGTCATCTCCATCGAGGACGAGCGCTTCTATCAACACGGGGGAGTGGACTGGGAGGCCATCGCCCGCGCCTTTTGGACCAACGTGGTGCAGGGCCAGGTGGTACAGGGAGCCTCGACCATCACCCAGCAGTACGTGAAGAACACCCTCACCGGCAAGGAGCGGACCTATTGGAGGAAAGTGGAGGAGGCGAGCCTCGCCTTTCAGCTCGAGCGCAAATATTCCAAGGACAAGATCCTGGAGATGTACCTCAACGACGTCTATTTCGGGCAGGGGTGTTACGGGGTGAAGAAGGCCTCCGAGGTCTTCTTCCACAAGCAGCCCTCGGAGCTCAGCCTGGGGGAGTCCGCCCTGCTGGCGGCGGTGATCCGCATCCCCAACTACTATTCGCCGTATCTGAACCCCGGCGCCGCCGAGACGCGGCGCAACCTGGTCCTTGATAAGATGAGAGACCTGGGTTACATCACTGCCGCCGAGGCGGCGGAGGCCAAGGCGCAGCCGGTGGAGGTGGGCGAGGACAAGCTGGTGAAACCCGTCCCCGAGGAGCGCCCCAGCGCCACCGCGCCCTATTTCGTGGAATACGTCAAGAAGTACCTCTACAACCTCTTCGCGGGCGACCAGAACCTGCGGGCGCGTTTCGGGAACCTCTCCCCCGACGACATCATCTTCCGCGGCGGCCTGCGCGTATACACCACCATAGACCTCGACATGCAGAGATACGCCGAGGAGGCCATCGCCTCCACCCTCGACCAGCCCGGAGACCCCGGCGCGGCCCTCTGTGCGGTGGACCCGCGCACGGGGGAGATAAAGGCCATGGTGGGGGGCAAGGACTACAGCGAGCAGCAATACAACATCGCCGCCCAGGGAGGGCGGCAGCCCGGCTCCGCTTTCAAGGCCTTCGTGCTCACCACCGCCATCAGCAACGGCATATCCCCCTACAAGACCTACGACTCCTCGCCCACCACCCTTGAGTTTCCCGACGGCACGAAGTGGAAGGTTGGAAACGCCGAGGGTTCGAGCTACGGCACCATAAACGTCTATACCGCCACCGTGCGCTCCGTCAACGTGGTGTACGCGAGGCTGATCCGCGACGTCGGCCCCCAGCGGGTGGCGCAGATGGCCCAGGCCATGGGCATCAAGTCCAACATCCCCCCCTACCCCTCCATCGCCCTGGGAAGCTGTGAGGTCAACCCCTTGGAGATGGCCAGCGCCTTCGGCACCCTGGCCAACAACGGCGTTTACGTCCCTCCCACCTGCGTGTTGAAGATCACCGACGCGGACGGGGAGGTGCTTTTCGAGCATACCCCCAAGGGAAAGCGGGTGGTGCGCGAGGACGTGGCGGCGGTGGTGAACTCCATCCTCCAGGACGCGGTGCGCCACGGCACCGGACGCGCCGCTCGCATCGACAGGCCTCAGGCGGGAAAGACGGGCACCACCGACAACTACGCAGACGCCTGGTTCTGCGGATATACGCCGGATCTCTCGGCGGCGGTGTGGGTGGGATACCCCCAGGGCCTGGTTCCCATGCGCAGCGTGCACGGCATCACGGTCTATGGAGGCACCTTCCCCGCCCAGATCTGGAAGAAGTTCATGCAAAAAGCCCTGGAGGGGGTGACCGCCTCCGAGTTCCCCAAGGCCGAGTTCGGCTACGGCGAGGAGGAGGAATCGGAATGGGTCACGGTGACCATTTGCAGCGAGAGCGGTCTGCTGGCCACCTCTCTTTGTCCGCACACCGAATCGCGCACCTTCCGGCGCGGCGAGGAGCCCACCCAGCAATGCACCATCCACAACAACCAGAACCAGCGCGTCACCGTGCCCGGCGTGACCGGCATGTCGGAGGGCGAGGCGGTGGCCGCCATACGCGGCGTTGGACTCAACCCCGTGGTGAGCTATATCTATTCCAGCACCGTGGCCAAGGGGAAGGTCACCGGCCAGTCCCCGCTGGCGGGCACCACCGTTACCGCCGGGTCCACCGTCTCCATAACCGTAAGCCAGGGAGCGTCACCGCAAGCTAGCGTGCCCAGCGTAGTGGGGATGAGCGAGACCGCGGCCAAGGAGGCCCTGACCGGAGCCGGTTTCACCTACAAAGTGGTGTACAGCCCCTCCGACCCTTCGCTGGCGGGCACGGTCATCAGCCAGTTCCCGGGCGGGGGAGCCTCCGCGAGCCCGGGCGCCCAGGTCATCATCACCGTGGGCAAGACCTGAGCGGAGGCCGTTCAAGCCCCTACTATTCGAGCAGTTCCTTGAAGGACTGGTGGTGCCGCAGCCCTTCCAAGCAGGAGTCCCTTATGGCGTCCTCCTTCAACTCGGGGTCCAGGTCCAGGGCGCGCCTGAGGTAATCCAGGCTCAACTCCTTCTCCCCCTTCAGGGCGTAAAGGCAGGCGAGGTTGTAATTGGGCCAAGAATAAGCGGGGTCCACCTCCACCGCCTGGCGCAGAAAACGCTCCGCCTCGTCCAGCATGCCCCGTTCCATGAGCGCAGCCCCCTTGTTGCTGAGGGCATACTTGTTGCGGGGATTGATGGCCAGGCACTTGTCCAGATATTGCAGCTCCGCCTCCACGTCCCCCATGCAGCCGACGGCGTATCCCTTCTCCAGATAGGCGTTGTCGTTCTGCGGATCGAGACGGATGAGGCGGTCGAAGTAAGCCGCCGCCTTTTCGTACTCGCAGTTGTCGAGATGGATGGAGCCCAGGCAGCCAAGCGCCTCCAGGTTATCCGGGTCCAGCAGGAGGATCTCGCTGTAGATCTCCACGGCTTTGTCGTCGTCGAGCACGTCCTCATAAACCGCCGCCAGCTCGAAAAGCACGTCGACGAGTTTCTCCCGCTCGCCCTTGTAGAGGCTGATCGCGATCTCCAGGTTATGCACGGCCTCCTCGTAGCGTCCCCTTCCCGCCAGGAGCCTGGCCTTGTTGTAGTAAGGATAGCCGAAGTTGGGCTCGAGCTGGATGGCGCGCTCATAGGCCTCCAGGGCCTCTTCCTCCTCGCCCAACTCGTGATGGGCGATGCCCAGTTCGTTGAGGAGGTCCACGTTTTCGGGGTCCATATCCAGGGCCCGGCGGTACAGCTCCACCGCGGCGCGGTAGTCGCCTCGCTCCATCATCACCAACGCCAGGCCGTCGAAGCCGCGCGGGTCCTCCGGGCTCAGGCTCCTCACCCTCTCGAACCTCAGCACCGCCTCCTCGAGCTCGCCGCGCTCGTAGAGGGCGATGCCCAGTTGGTACTGCCCGTCTATGTCCTCGGGGTAGTCGTCCAGGTAGCGCCGGAAGCGCTCTATGGCCTCCTCCAGGCGATTCTCGGCCAAGAGTCGTTCTCCTTGTTCCAGGAGGTTGTATCCCTCGCTCATCCTCTCCTCCGTGAGGTCGTTGCCGCGGTCGAGGGACCGCCCGCTTTCCGTTCTAACTCTGCCATAGCCCATGCGGCCGCTTTTTTCAAGCAAGCCATGCGCCGTTTTTACTCAGGCTCGCCCGCGCGCCCCGGACGCTCCCCCTTTCCTACGCGCCCTGGACACCCTGACCAGT
>JACVJD010000023.1 GCA_015711825.1 Candidatus Solincola daggyaiensis | reverse complement strand
CCTGGCCCGCCCCCAGCATGTACTCCACGGTGACCAGGGCGTCCTCGTCCCCGGGGTTGGCCAGGGTGAGCCACTCCTCGAAGCCGGAGCGGGTGGTGCCCTCGGCGAAGTACCAGGTGGTGCCGGGGCCGGGAGCCCCCATGACGTTGTGCCCGCCGGGGATGGAGCCGCGGTAGCTGAAATACATGGGACGCTCCGCCACCACCGCGCGGTCGGAGGTGACGCGCATGGAGACGTCCTTGTCCGGTCCCACCGCCAGGTTGACGTTGATGGTGGCCCGCGAGCGCGCCGGCACCAGCCACTCCTCCACCAGGTTGTCCCCCTGGCCCGCCCCCAGCATGTACTCCACGGTGACCAGGGCGTCCTCGTCCCCGGGGTTGGCCAGGGTGAGCCACTCCTCGAAGCCGGAGCGGGTGGTGCCCTCGGCGAAGTACCAGGTGGTGCCGGGATGGCGGGCTCCCAGGGTCGCCGATCCCCCCTCCACCGTTCCCCGGTAGCTGTAGTACATGGCCCGCTCCGCCACCATGGGCTGCGGGCTGGAGATCTTTGCCGCCACGTCCTTATCCGCTCCCACCTGGGATTCCACGTTGAGGGAGAACCTGCTTGCGGCGGGGATCTTGTAGGCGACGGTCTTGGTCTCTCCCCCGGGCATAAGGAAGGTGAACTCCACCGTTGCCTCCTCTCCCCCTGCGTTCAATACGCACAGCCACTCCTCGAAGCCGGAGCGGGTGGTACCCTCGGCGAAGTACCAGGTGTTGACCTCCAGGGAGGCCAGCGCCGCTTCCGCGTCCAGCAGCCCGTGGCCGTGGTATTGGTCCCACCCGGGTGTCCCCAGGTCGGAGGCGGAGGAGGCGATGATGTCGGAGAGCTCGCCCGGCGTGAGCTTGGGGTCCAGGGAGAGGAGCAGGGCGGCGACGGCGCTCACCTGTGGTGTCGCCATGCTGGTGCCCTCTCCCCAGCAGAGCGCGAAACCCGACTGGTGGTTGCCCGCGACGCGGTACGATTCCTGGGGGATGCCGTCGCCGTAACCGTCGCCGTTATCGTCGCGGGTGAGGTCCCCGCCCGGCGCCACCAGGTCGAGCCCCTCGCCGAAGTTGGAGTAATGGGCGCGTCGGTCCAGGTAGTCGGTGGCCCCCACCGCCAGCACGTATATGCCCTCGTCGGCCGGGCAGTCCATGCCCCCGGGATAGCCGGGGTCCGAGCCCTCGTTGCCTGCCGCCGCGACGCAGAGGGCGCCCGTCTCGTAGGCATATCTCACCGCGTCTCCCACCGCCTTGCTGTGGCGGGGGGAGGCGAGGCTGAGGTTTATGACGCGGGCGCCGTTGTCCGCCGCGTAGTATATGCCCGAGGCCACCCTGGACGCCGTTCCGGACCCCGTGCCGTCAAGCACCCTCACCGGCATGATGGAACAGGAATAGGCCATGCCCGCGGCCCGGAAGGCGTTGTCGTAGGAAGAGGCCACGATCGCCGCCACGTGGGTGCCGTGCCCGTACTCGTCGTCGGGGAAATCGTCGTTGGAGACGAAGTCGTATCCGGGGATGAAACGAGTGGCGGGGAAGTCGGGGGCGCGGCGGAAGGTGCCGGAATCGCGGTAGGCCACGCCCGAGTCCACCACCGCCACCACCACTGAAGGGTCGCCTCCGGCGGCGATGTCCCATGCCGCCGGCATGCCGATCTTCTGCAGGTACCACTGCAACGGGTAATCGGGATCGTTGGGGTTCGCGGCGGCGTGAAAGGGAAGGTCCGGCTCCGCCCAGGCAACGCTGGGAAGAGCTTCCAGGTGGGCGAGGTCCACGCTCCTGGGGGCCCGCATGAGCAGCATGCCTCCCGGCAGCCCTTTCACGAAACGCAACCCTCGGGTCAGGGCCTCCCGCGCCGCCTCCACCAGCATATCAGGCTCCGGACGCAGGATGATATCGCCGCGAGCCCAACGGCCTACCTCCTCCTTGGGGGCGGCCTCGGCCGGTGCGCGGGCAGTGAAAAGGACGATCGCCGTCGCGAGGAAGAACACGCCGAGAGAGCAAAGGACGTCGCCAAGACCTCCCGAGGAAAGGAATGAGGACGCGGCGGGAGGGCGGAGGCCTGAATGCCCGCGAGACCTCTTTGCAAGGCACACCACGCGCCTACGCATGATCCCGGAAACGAGGGATGCGTGTGGTGAGGAATCGCGGTTTTCCTCGTGCTCTCCCCCGGGGGATTTGCGCATGAACGGCGAGCTCCCCCTGCCTTTCCTTATCAAAGCCACCACCTCCGTTGCGAAAAGAACCTCCTAGCGTATGGCAATCAGCTTGCCTTCGCCGCGGCCGCTTTCTCAACTACTACTCCCGATCGCATTTGCTAGTATATATACCGGCGACGACGGTTTCTAAAACGGGCCGCCGCGCCGCTTAGCCACCCTTGCACGCCTCACTTGTCGGTGCCCGCCGCCTGTGACCCATCCACCGGGTGGCCGTGGAGCGGGTATACGGGTACATACTGCCCTCGCTCCCGCGGTCAGGGCCTAGACCGCCGCCGTCTTCCCTGTAGATATTCCCCCAGCCTGCGCACGCCCTCCGCCAGGTTATCCAGGTGGTTGGCGTAGCTGAAGCGTATGAAACCCTCGGCGCCGCTGCCGAAGTCGATGCCGGGCGTCACCGCCACGTGCGCTTCCTCCAGCAGCTCAAGGGCGAAGGCGTAGGAATGGTCGGTGAAGGCCCGGGCGTTGGCGAGGATGTAGAAGGCTCCGTGGGGCTCCACCGCCACCGCGAAACCTATCTCGCGCAACCTCGGGAGAAGGAAACGGCGCCTTTCGTCGTAGGTGCGCACCATGGCCGCCACCTCCTCCCCCGCCTCGGTGAGGGCGGCTATCCCGCCCCTCTGCACGAAGGCGTTGGCGGAGATGAACAGGTTCTGCTGCATCTTCTGGATGGGTCGCACGAACTCCTCGGGCGCGATGAGGTACCCCAGCCTCCAGCCCGTCATGGCGTAGAGCTTGGAGAAGCCGTTGATGACGAAGGCGCGGTCGGTGAACTCGAGTATGGAATGCTCCCGGCGCTCGTATACCAGCCCGTGGTAAATCTCGTCGCTGACCACGTAGAGTCCCCGTTCCGCGAGGGCGGCGATCTCCCGCATCACCTCGGGCTCGAGGAGGTTGCCGGTGGGGTTGGAGGGGGAGTTGATGATCACCGCCCTGGTGCGCGGCCCCAGCTTCGCCTCGATGTCCCGCGGGCGGTACTGGAATCCCTCCTCCTCGAAGACGGGCACCTCCACCGGCACGCCGTCCACGAATTCCACGATGTTGGGATAGCAGGCGTAACACGGGTTGGAGAGGATCACCTCCTCGCCCGGATCCAGGAGGGCGGCGAAGAGCAGCAGCATGGCCGGGGAGCTCCCGCTGGTCACCACGATTCGCTCGGGATCCACCTCCACCGCGTAGCGGTTCCGATAATGGTCGGATATGGCTTCCCGCAGCTCGTGCAGGCCAAGGCTGTGGGTGTAGTGGGTCTCCCCCCCCAGCATGGCGCGCCATGCCGCCTCCTTCACGCAGCGCGGCGTGTCGAAGTCGGGCTCGCCCACCTCCATGTGGATGACGTCGTGCCCCTCCCGACCCATGTGTATGGCCTTCTCCAGCACCTCCATGACTATGAAGGGCGGGATACGCTCTCCGCGTCTGGCCGGCATGATCGACCTCCTGGCTGCCCGGCCCACTTCCCTGGCGGCGCCACGACCTCCCCGCTTAACGGCCCGCGCCCGACGGGGCGAGGTCTCCCGGCGGCATGCCCGCTCCCGGGGACGCCTTCCCGCCTGCGGGTAGAGCGGGTAGAGATTATTATAGGGGATTTCGGGGGAGAAAAGAGGACGGGGGATAACGGGCGCGTGCACGCCAGGAAAGCCCTTGCCGGGACGCAGAGGGGAGCGGACTCCTGGCGGCACGCGATGCCGGCGCGGCGAGTAGGGGCGCGCAACGGGGCTGCCCCGTCGCCCAAGGCGCGGCCTGTTTTCCTGAAGCCCTCAAGGGGATATGATTATCACGGAGGAGAGGGGATCGTACCGCCCCCGGCGGGTCCGGAAGGAGATGTCATGGACTGGGAAGCGCTGCGTAGCCGCATCAAGGCCGACTTCGACGCCAAGAACTCCACTCGGGAGGAGGTGCTAAAGGCCTGCCGCTCGCTGGTCCAGACCTCCAGCTATATCATCCGCTCCGTGCACCGCGGGGAGAGGGAGGAGGCTTTGCGCCTCATTGCCCAGGCGGAGGAGCTCTCTGCCGGCATCACCCATATGACCCGCGACCACCCCGAGGTTTACACCGCCGGATTCGTCCACGACGCCCAGAAGGAATACGCCGAGGCGCGCGCCACCTACGCCCTCATCAACGGCGAGCCCCTGCCCGAGCCCGAGGAGCTGGGCGTGGAGTATCCGGCCTACCTCAACGGTCTGGGGGAGGCGGTGGGGGAGCTGCGCCGCTCCATCCTGGACCTCATCCGCGAGGGGCACCTGGAGAGGGGCGACGAGCTTCTGACCTACATGGACGACATCTACTATATCCTGGTCTCCTTCGACTACCCTGACGCCATCACCGGCGGTCTTCGCCGCACCACGGACATGGCCAGGGCCATCATGGAACGCACGCGCGGAGACCTCACCACCGCCTTGAGGCAGAGCAAGCTTAAGGAGGCCATCGCACGCTTGGAGGAGAACATCATCCGGGCTTCGGGAGATACCCTGTAGAGCGGTAGATCGCCCAGGCGTCATCCGGGCTGCACGGCGTAAACCGGCTGCGGCACAACCCGGGAAGGGCGAGGAAAACAGGCCATGAAAGGCCGATGACATCCCCGATAGGCGCAAGGCCGGGAAAGACGCATGGATAGAAAGGATATCTCGATCACTCGCGCCGGGCAAGGGAGGCGTGGAGGCATAGCGGGAGCCATAGGCAAGACGGGGACGCCCCGGGGGCGGGCATCTGTCCGCTGCTTCCTCGGAGCGCCCTCTTCAGCCGTGCCCTCCGTGTGCCGTTGCGGCCGCCGAACCCATGTGTCGTACCCATGAGATCGTCTATATCGGAAGGATCGATCGGGTCGAGTTACTCGCCGCCCAGCTTCTTCACGTGGATGGAGTTGGCGAGGTGCCAGCCCACGGTGCGGCGGCTCCTGCCCACCAGCGCCTGCAGGGGCCCCTTGAAGGGGTCCTTGGCCTCTATTTTTATCTTCACCCCGGGTTTTATGCCCATGGAGGCCATGAATTGCAGCAGCTCCGGCTCGTCGTCCTTGACGCTGATGACCTCGGCCCTATCGCCGGGCTCCAGCGAATAGAGGGTGGTCTCATCCATCCTGACGTCCTCCGGCTTGGAGGGGATGGGGTAGCCGTGGGGACAGACCTTGGGGCGGTTGAGGGCCACGAAAAGACGCCGCTCCACCTCCTCGGAGATATTGTTCTCGAAGAGCAGGGCCTCCTCGTGGGCCTCGTGCCATTCGAACCCGAGCATGTCGGTGAGAAACCTCTCCACGATACGGTGCCTGCGGATGGCCTTTACCGAGGCCTTCTGGCCCTCGGGGGTAAGGGTGATCCCATGGTAGGGCACATAGTTGATCAACCCCCTTTCGGCGAGGCGTTTGAGGGTATCGGTCACCGTGGAGGGGGCGACGTTCATGGCCTCGGCGAGGGCGGAGGTAGAGACCGGTCTGGATACGTTTTCCAGGCGGAAGATATGCTTCAGGTATTCGCTGAAAGGGTCCTTTGCCGGCGTTCCCCTGCCGCTTTTCATCTTCCCTCCGGCCAGCTCTTGATGTTTTGAGTTTTCCAAATTATAATTTCGGCGTTCCGAATTTTCAAGCCGGCTTAGGGTGAAAAACAGCCCTGCCGGCTGTGGGTTATCCGTTTCGTTGAATACCGTCCCGGCGGAGGCGGCAAGGCCGGGACCGGAGTGCGGCAAGGGATATTCGGCGGTTATGCGTTGCCGGGGCTCCGGCGACCGCCTTAGAGATATACAGGCCTTATCGGAACGCTGTCTAGAGGCATGGGAAGGAGTGAGATATGGAGTACTGGGCTTTAGCTACCGGCGGCGCAGCCCTGGCGGGCCTGATCATGGCTTTCGTCTATGCCAGGATGGTCGTAAAGGAGGCCCCTGGTGACGAGAAGATGCAGCAGATATCCAGCGCCATCCGCGAGGGCGCCATGGCCTTCATAAGGCGCGAATACCAGGTGTTGACCGCCTTCGTGGTCATCTTTTTCGCCCTCATCGCCATCTTCATCTGGTATAAGCCCGCCGGCGGGGGAGAGAGCACCTACACCGGCATCTACACCGCCATCGCCTACGTCTTCGGCGCCGCCCTCTCCATGACCGCGGGGTTCGTGGGGATGAACATCGCCACCAAGGCGAACGTGCGCACCACCCACGGCGCGGAGCGCGGCACCAAGGACGCGCTGGTGATCGCCTTCCGGGGCGGGGCGGTCATGGGTCTGACGGTGGCCGGCCTGGGGCTGTTGGGGCTGTCCATCGTCTATCTTGTGTTCGTGAAGTGGTGGCAGGTGGTAACTGACCCGGCGGGTCAGGCCTCCATCATCGCGGGCTTCAGCCTGGGGGCCAGTTCGGTGGCCCTCTTCGCCCGCGTGGGAGGCGGCATCTACACCAAGGCCGCCGATGTGGGGGCGGACCTGGTGGGCAAAGTGGAGGCGGGCATACCCGAGGACGACCCCCGCAACCCCGCGGTCATCGCCGACAACGTGGGGGACAACGTGGGCGATATAGCCGGCATGGGGGCCGACCTCTACGAGTCCTATGTGGGCTCCATCGTGGCCCCCATCGCCCTGGCGGCGACGGTTTTCGCCGTTTCCGGCGCGGACGGAGTGACCAAGGGCGTTCTCCTGCCCATGATAATCGCCGGGGTGGGTATCTTGGCCTCGGTCATCGCCACTTTCTTCGTGCGGGCCAGGGAGGGGGCGCACCTCTCGCGGGCCCTGAACGCGGGCAGCTATTCCGCCGCCTTACTGACCACCGTGGGCACCCTTTTAGTGGTGCTTTTCTGGTTGAGGGGAGTGGAGGCGGTCCAGCACCCGGTGGGGTTCTGGATCTCCATCCTATGCGGTTTGGCGGCCGGGCTGGCCATCGGGTGGGTGTCCGAGTTCTATACCTCCGACAGATACAAGCCGGTTAAGGAGATAGCGCAGTCCTCCCAGACCGGCGCGGCAACCACCATCCTCTCCGGCTTTTCCGAGGGCATGGAGAGCACCGCGGGCGCCATCCTTCTCCTGGTGGGGGCCATCGCCGGCGCGTACCTGGCGGGAAACTGGGCCATGCCCGACGTGGCCAACAGCGGCATCTACGGCATCGCGCTGGCGGCCATCGGCATGCTCTCCACCACCGGCATGACCGTCTCGGTGGACGCCTACGGCCCCATCGCCGACAACGCCGGCGGCATCTCGGAGATGAGCGGGCGCCCGCCGGAGGTGCGGCAGATAACGGACAGCCTCGATTCCCTGGGCAACACCACCGCCGCCATCGCCAAGGGGTTCGCCATCGCCTCCGCGGGGGTCACCGCCCTGGCCCTCTTCAAGGCCTACACCACCGCGGTGGGTATCGAGATCATCGACCTGGGCCGCTGGCAGACGGTGGTCGGGCTCTTCCTGGGCGGCATGTTTCCCTTCCTCTTCTCCTCCATGGCCATCAAGGCGGTGGGGCGGGCCGCCTACAGCATGATCGAGGAGGTAAGAAGGCAGTTCAGGGATATACCGGGGCTCAAGGAAGGCAAGGAAGGAGTGCGGGCGGAGTACGCCAAATGCGTGGACATCTCCACCAAGGCGGCCCTCAAGCGCATGATCCCCCCTGCGAGCATCGCAGTGATAAGCCCGGTGGTCATCGGCCTCTGGGACAACCAGGCCCTGGCGGGATACCTGGCCGGCGCCTTGGTGGTCGGATTCCTGCTCGCCATCTTCATGGCCAACGCCGGCGGAGCCTGGGACAATGCCAAGAAATATATCGAGGCCGGGAACCTGGGGGGCAAGGGGACCCCGACCCACGCCGCCGCGGTGGTGGGCGATACCGTGGGCGATCCCTTCAAGGACACCGCCGGCCCGTGCATGAACATCATGATCAAGGTGATGTCGGTCATCGCCCTGGTGTTCGCGCCCCTGTTCATAAGGTAGCGCGGTTCAGGAAGCGGAGAGAGGGCCGGGCTCAGCCCGGCCCCTTTCGCGTTGCGGTCGTTCTTGGGCGAGATGATGGGCTTTCCTTGACTCCCGACAGCTAAATGTGCTACGGATATTTGCCGAATGTTAGCCAGAAGGCGGGGATGAGATGGCGCTTAAGCTGATCATAACCGAGAAGAACACCACCGCCAGGCGCATATCGTCCATACTCTCGGACGGCAAGGCTCGCGCCCTGGACCGCTCGCGCAACCCCGTGTACGCCTTCGAGATGAACGGGGACGAGGTGCACTGCATGGGCCTTAAAGGGCACATACTCAAGGTGGATTTCCCCGAGCAGTACCAGCAGTGGCAGGACGTGGAGCCGCGCGAGCTCATCCACGCCGACATCGTGAAGGTCCCCACCAACAAGGCCCTCATCAAGGCCATGCAGTCCGAGGCCCGGAAGGCCGACGAGGTGATCATCGCCACCGACTTCGACCGCGAGGGCGAGCTGATCGGGGTTGACGCCATCAACAAGAT
Organism: Candidatus Solincola daggyaiensis; assembly: GCA_015711825.1. Lineage (GTDB taxonomy): Bacteria > Actinomycetota > Geothermincolia > Geothermincolales > RBG-13-55-18 > Solincola_B > Solincola_B daggyaiensis. The sequence goes on along the minus strand of JACVJD010000023.1, from coordinate 26,802 downwards.
CAAGGAAGTGCGCCCGGATATCCCCGTGAAGCGGGCCCGCTTTTCCGCTCTCACCCCCCCGGAGATAAAGCGCGTGTTCGCGCAGCTCGAGGACCCCTATTACGATCTCGCCTCGGCGGGGGAGGCGCGGCAGGACATCGACCTCATCTGGGGGGCCAGCCTTACCCGTTTCATCAGCCTGGCGTCCACGCGGCTGGGCAAACACTTCCTCTCCGTGGGGAGGGTGCAGAGCCCCACCCTCGCCCTCATCGTGGACCGCGAGAAGGAGCGCAAGGAGTTCGTCCCTACCCCCTTCTGGACGTTGAAAATAGAGTGCGTCAAGGATGGGGAATGTTTCCAGGCCACTCACGCCGCGGAGCGCTTCCTCAAGCTGGAGGAGGCGGAGGAGGCACTCTCGCGCCTTGGGGACGCCGCGCGGGTGACGGAGATCAAGGCCAGCGAGAGGATGGTCAAGCCGCCCATTCCCTTCAACACCACCGGACTGCTCACCGCCGCCGCCTCCCTGGGGTTCTCCGCCGCCAAGGCCATGAGCGTGGCGGAGAACCTCTACATGAACGGGTATATCAGCTATCCCCGCGTGGACAACACCGTGTACCCCCCCTCCCTGGACCTTCGGGGCATCCTGCGGGAGCTGGCGCGCAGCCCCGAGTTCAAGGAGGAGGCGCATACGTTGCTTGGGAAAGAGGAGCTCAAACCCACGCGAGGCAAAAAGCAGACCACCGACCACCCGCCCATCCACCCCACCGCGGCCGCGGCGAAGGGCGACCTTTCCCCCCAGGAGTGGAGGATCTACGAGCTGGTGGCGCGCCGCTTTATGGCCACCCTGGCCGACGAGGCGGTGGTCCATTCCGTGCGCGCCGACCTCTCCTGCGGGCTCGAGCCCTTCGTGGCCCGCGGCAGCCGCACCGTGGAGGAAGGATGGTACCGCTACTATCCTTACGGCCGCAAGAAGGAGGTCGTTCTGCCCCACCTGGAGAAGGGAGAGGTCCTGCGCGTGGAAGGGCCGCCGGAGCTGAAACAGGGCGAAACGCAGCCCCCGCCACGTTATAGCCAGGGCAAGCTCATCGAGAAGATGGAGGAGTTGGGGCTGGGCACCAAGTCCACCCGTCACTCCATCATCGAGAGCCTCTACCAGAGGGGATATATCTACGGCGATCCCATCACCCCCACCGAGACGGGGGTGGCGGTCACCGAGGCCCTGCGCAAATTCGCCGGCGTGATCTCGTCGCCGGAGATGACCGCGGCACTGGAGCGGGACATGGACGCCATAGCCGAGGGAGCGGAGACCCAGGTAGAGGTGGTGAACAAGTCCCGCGACATCCTGGCCGAGGTCATGTATCTGCTGGAGAACAGCCGCGACGAGGTGGCGGCGGAGATCCGCAACGGCATCAAGGAGGACCGTATCCTGGGATCATGCCCCTCCTGCGGCTCGAACCTGCGTATGGTCAAGGCCAAGAAAAGCAAGAAGAGGTTCGTGGGCTGCAGCGGCTACCCCGAGTGCACCACCACCTATCCCCTGCCCCAAACCGGCACCATCATGCCCACGGGAGAGAACTGCCCCGACTGCGGCTCCCCCAAGGTTCGCGCCCTGAACAAGGGCCGCAAGCCGTGGACTTTCTGCCTCGACCCCTCCTGCCCCAGCAAGAAGGCGGCCAAGGGCGAGGAGCAGGACGCCGGGTAAAAGCGGCCCCCAGGGCCTGCCCCGGGCCATATGCCTTCTCGCCGGTTCCGCGCTTCTCTTTTTCCCCCGAAAAAGGGGGCCCCAAGAGCTGCCGCCACCCATCCGCATTTGCGCGCCCGCGAGGGCTTGTAGGAAAATAGCCTAGACATGGAGAGCGGGGAAAGGAGGGCCTATGCGCAAGGTGGCCGTGGTCGGGGCGGGCCAGGTCGGATCCACCACCGCCATGCGCGTGGCGGAGCAGGGGATCGCGGACGTGTCCCTGATCGATATCTATGGGGACCTGGCGAGGGGTAAGGCCCTGGACATCGCGCAGTCGCTGCCCCTGACCTCCTCGCCCTCGCGGGTGGTGGGGGGGAGCGACTACGCGCTGGCCGAGGGCAGCGACGTGGTGGTGGTTACGGCGGGTTTCCCGCGCTCACCCGGCATGTCCCGTTCCGACCTGCTGGAGAAGAACGCCGCCGTGGTGCGGGAGGTGGTGGAGAAGCTGAGCGCAGCCGCGCCCGCAGCGGTGATGATCATGGTCACCAACCCCCTGGACGAGATGACCCGCTTGGCCTGGAGGGTGACGGGCTGGGACAGGAAGCGGGTGATGGGCATGGCGGGATTGCTCGACGGGTCGCGCCTCGCCTGCTTCGCCGCGGCGGAGCTCGGTGTGCCTCCCGGGCAGGTCCAGCCCATGGTGTTGGGAAGCCACGGCGACGCCATGCTTCCCCTGCCGCGCCTCACCTCCGTGGCCGGCGTGCCTCTGAGCGAGCTCCTGCCCCCCGCCGGGCTGGAGGAGCTCAACGCCAGGACCAGGGAAGGGGGCGCCGAGATCGTATCCCTGCTCAAGCAGGGCAGCGCTTATTACGCCCCCTCGGCCTGCGTAGCGCGCATGGTGAGGGCGGTGCTCATGGACGAGGGCATGCAGGTGGTGGCGAGCGTGAGGCTGGAAGGCGAGTACGGGCTCGAGGACGTGTTCCTGGGGGTTCCGGTGGTCCTGGGATGGGGGGGTTGGAAGAGGATCGTGGAGCTTCCCCTCCTGCAGCGAGAGCGCGAGGAATTGGAGGCCTGCGCCGCCACCTTGCGTGAAAGAGCGGTGGAGCTCGATGGCTGGCTGTCGGGAATTGACGCTTAATGCCGTGGCCACGGCGGTGGAGGAGCTGGCGGTGCGCGCCAGTCTGGATCTCCAGCCCGACGTGGAGGATGCCTTGGCGCGGGCGGCGGAGGCGGAAGCGAGCCCGCTGGCGCGTTACGCCCTGGAGATGCTGCTGGAGAACGCGCGCATAGCGCGGGAGGAAAAGCTTCCCCTCTGCCAGGACACCGGCATGTTCCACCTTTTCGTGGAGCTGGGGGAGGGGGTCTCCCTTCCCTGCGGGTATCGCGAGGCGGCCGACGCGGGCCTGCGAGCGGCTACCGCCCGCATCCCGCTTCGTTCGTCTCTCGTCGACGACCCTCTCTTCGGTCGCGCCAACCGCGGGGACAACACCCCGCTACAGGTGCACGTGGAGGAGGGAGGGGAGCGCGGGAAGGCGCGCCTCACCCTCATGGCCAAGGGCGGGGGGAGTGAGAACGCCACCCGCCTTTTCATGTTGCTCCCGGGAGATGGCCCGCGTGGGGTCACCGATGCCGTGCTCGAGGCGGTGCGTCTCAAAGGGGCCCAGGCCTGCCCGCCCATGGTGGTGGGCGTGGGGGTGGGAGCCGACGCCTCGGGGGCCATCGAGCTCGCGCTCAGGAGCCTGCTGAGGCCGCTGGGCGAGCGCCACCCGAGGCGCGAGCTGGCGGAGCTGGAGGAGAGGATGCTCGCGGCCGTTAACTCCCTGGGGATAGGGGCAGCGGGCCTGGGCGGGGAGACCACCGCCTTGGACGTGCACGTGGAGGAGGCCCCGACCCATATCGCCTGCCTGCCCGTGGGGGTGGTTATATGCTGCCATTCCCTGCGGCGAAGCTCCACCGAGGTATGAGATGACGCAAAAAGAAGAGCTTGCGAAAGGGAGATGCCTCGACGACGAGGCAAGGATTAGGGCGTTCCAGCGCACCCAGGATAACCTGCAGATAAAGCCCTCGGCCTATCGCGACCTGCTCCGCAACCGCGATTTCCTGCGCCTGTGGGCGGGGCAGATGGTCTCGGCTATAGGGGACTGGGTGATCGTGGCGGTGCTCTTCGCCTTCGTGGACCAGATATCGGGCGGCAAGAGCTACGCCATCAGCCTCATGATGCTGTGCAAGTTCCTGCCCGCGGTGCTGCTGGGTTTCCTGGCGGGCATCATCATCGACCGCCTGGACCGCAAGCGCACCCTCATCCTGTGCGACCTCAGCCGCGCCTTGCTGGTGCTCATCCTCCCCTTCGCCACCAACCTCCCCGCCATCTGCGTGCTGGTCTTCGTGATCGAGACCTTCACCATCGTCTATGGCCCCGCCAAGGACGCCTCCATACCCGACCTGGTGGAGCAGGAGCAGCTCACCAACGCCAACTCCCTCAACATGCTCACCCTTTACGCCTCCATGGCCTTCGGCACCGCCATCGCCGGCAGCATCATCGGCCTCTTCGCCTGGCTCGGCAGGGTGAACCCGGAGTTCATGGGCAGGTACGTGGATCCCAACAAGGCGGCCTTCGTGGTCGATTCCCTCACCTTCCTCATCTCGGCCTGGCTCATCTACCACATCGGGTTCAAGCGCCGCTCCGAGGAGGAAAGAGTGCGCATGTCCACCGTCCAGGTCAAGAACGATTTCCGGGAGGGTTTCGACTACCTGCGCCACAACCCCTTGACCCGCATAGTGCTCATCCTCACCCTCACCTGCTTTCTGGGGGGCGGCACCATCTACGTTCTCACCGTGGGCTTCGTGAAGTACGTGCTGGGCGGGAGCAACTCCCGTTTCATGTATATCCTCACTACCCTGCTCTTCGGCATGATGGGGGGCTCCATCCTGGCGGGCGCGCTCAAGGACCGCGTGCGCAAGGAGAGGCTGCTGGGCCTGGCCATCTCCGGGTTCGGGCTGGGGGTGGTGGTGTTCTCCCTGCTCACCGTGGCATGGCTGTCGTTCATGGTGGTCTTCGCGGGCGGCATGTTCATGGGATACGCCATCGTGGGTATGGTGACCCTGTTGCACGAGACCCTGGAAGAGGAGTTCAGGGGACGGGCCTTCGCCACCATACAGGTGATCATGCGCGCCTCCATATTCCTTTCCATCATGCTCGCCGGTCCCCTCGCCGACCTCATCACCGGTTTGGGGCGCAGGCTGGGATTGAGCCCGGTGTCCCTATGGATAGTGAGGGTGGGCGGGTCCTTTAAAGGCCCCATCGACGGTAGAGAGGCCGACTTCCAGTATCTGCTAAACGGGTCCCAGGTGATCCTTTTCGTCGGAGGGCTGGTCGTCCTCGGCGCGGGCCTTTTCGGCCACCGCGCCTTCCACCGCTATTTCGGCTGGAATCCGCGTGACGCCGTCTTCCGGCGCCTGCACGGGGCAGCGGCGCCCCTCTGCGAGGGGCCGGGGGATGCGGGCGGCGACCTTTCCGGAGAGAAGGCGGGAGAGGGAAGGGTAGAAGGCATGGAGGGGGAACCGGGACCGCTGTTCGAGGCCGGGGGGGAAGGCCGGGAGGGCTTGCCGGCGCAAGGGGAAGCCGGCGGCGGGACCGCGAAAAAGCCCGCGGAGAAAGCGGTGGCGGGCGAGGGCGAGGACGCGGATCTCGAAGCGGAGGAGGCAAGGGGCGAGGCGGCGACGATGGGGAACGCCGGCAAGCCGGAAAGAGATAAAGGTGAGGGCGAGGACTCCGGCTCGGGGGAGGCGTAAGGGTTGGCGGAGGATAGAGGGCGCGGAGCACGAGGAGAGCGAGTGGAGAAAAGGGTTTCTCTGCCCCTGGGGCGCGAGGTGCGAGGGGAGCTGAGGGCGGGGGAACTGCTCCTGCTCAAGGGGAAAATGATCACCGCCAGGGACCAGGCCCACCGCAGGCTGGTGGAGATGCTGGAGCGGGGGGAGCCGCTGCCGGTCCGCCTCGAGGGGGAGACGGTTTACTACGCCGGCCCCAGCCCCGCTCCGGAGGGCAAGGCCTCGGGGTCGGTGGGTCCCACCACCGCCTCGCGCATGGACCCCTTCACCCCGCGCCTGGCGGCGGAGGGCGTGGCCGCCTGCATCGGGAAAGGTCCGCGCTCCGCCGAGACGCGTCGGGCCCTGCGCGAGCACGGAGTCCTCTACCTGGTAGGGGTGGGGGGAGCGGCGGCCCTGCTGGGGTCCAGGGTGCGATCCATAAAGGTGGTGGCGTTTCACGAGCTCGGCCCGGAGGCGATCCACGAGCTTGAGGTGGAGGATTTCCCGGTGGTGGTGGGATACGACCTGGTCGGCGGGGACGTGTTCTCCCACCTCGAGGGTTTGTGAGCTCCTGCCGGACCGTCGATATTGTCCGGCACTCACATGGTGTAAGATAAGGGCTTGACGGACACGCAAAGGACGGAGCGCGAGGGAAGAGGAGGCCATGGCTAACAGCATAGAGGCGGCGAGAGGAGGCGGCAGGAGAAGCCTCTTCATCACCTTCGAGGGGGTGGAGGGATCGGGTAAGACCACCCAGATGAACATGCTGCATGCCCACCTTCTGCGCATGAAGGTGGACGTGATCGCCACCCACGAGCCGGGAGGCACGCGCATCGGCGAGGAGATAAGGCGCATCCTCCTCGACCCCTCCTTCAAGGAGATGCACCCCATGACGGAGACCGTGCTCTATGCCGCGGACCGCGCGCAGCATTTCTACGAGGTGATAAAGCCGGCCCTGGACCGGGGCAAAGTGGTGCTCTGCGACCGTTATATCGACTCCACCCTCGCCTATCAGGGAGTGGCGCGGAGGATCGGCATGGAGGGAGTCCAGAACCTCAACGAGTGGGTGACCGACGACCATTATCCCGATGTCACCTTTCTCCTGGAGATACCCTTTCGCGTGGGGCTTAAGCGCCTCATGGAGCGCAAGCGGGTTCTGGACCGCATCGAGAGCGAGGCCCAGGCCTTCCATGAGCAGGTGCAGGAGGCGTATAAGACCCTGGCCAAGTTCTTCCCGCATCGCTTCGTGATCCTCAACGGCGTCGACAAGCCCGAGAACATCCACCACCAGGTCATGCAGGTGGTGACCCCGCTGCTCTCCTGAGCAAGGGAGCGCTCATCCGTGGAGGCAGACGGCGCAAGCGGGCGCTTGCCGTGGTCACGCCGCATGCATGACGGATAAAATACCGAACATGGCGCATGGGGCCCCTTCAAGGCCGCGGCCTGGCGGGCAAGGCGCCTTTCCCGCCCTGGGCTGGCCGCATAGGAGAAAGACACCCGCAAAGGAAAAAGGATGACATGATACCGGGAGAGCGCGTGAGCCTCGTTTCCCCCACCGGCTGGGACGCGGTTTTCGGGCAGGAGAGGGCGATCTCCTTCCTGCGCGGCGTGCTGGAGCGCGGCGAGGTCCCGCACGCCATGCTTTTCACCGGCCCGCGGGGGGTGGGCAAACACACCACGGCGTTGCTCTTCTCCGCCGCCCTGCTGTGCCCCTCCGGCGCGCCGGATGGTTGCCCCTCCTGCTTTAAGGTGGCCAGGGGAATGCATCCCGACCTCCATCTGGTGGAGCCGGAGGGAGCCCAGATACACATCGATCAGGTTCGGGAGCTGGAAAGGGAGCTGAGCGTCAAGCCCCTGGAGGCCTCGCGCAAGGTGGCGGTGATAGACGAGGCCGAGAGCATGAACGAGACCGCCGCCAATGCCTTCCTGAAGACCCTGGAGGAGCCGCCCCCGGGGAGCTGCATCATCCTGGTGGCCGCGGGGGCGGAGGGCCTGCTCCCCACCATAGCCTCGCGATGCCACGAGCTGAGGTTCTCGCCCCTGGGAAAGCGGGAGGTGGAGGGCTACCTGAGGAGGGAATTCGCCATGCCCCCGCAAGAAGCCGAACGCCTGGCGCGGTTGAGCGGCGGCATCTTCGGACGCGCGTTGCTGTGGGCGCGTATGCCCGAGCTGGCGGGTTTCTGGAGCCGCGGGGTGGAGGTGGCGGCGACGGAGAGCAAGTCCTCCCTGCTCGCCTTGCTGGAGCGGGCCGGGGGAATACTGAGGGACGCGTCGGGAGCGGAAACGCCGGCGGGGGAGGAGGGGATGGAGGCGTACCGCAAGGCCCTGGACAAGCGCGTGGTGGAGAAGCTGGAGAAGAGGTGGCAGGAGGCCCGGAAACGGGAGAGCGCCCGCTTGCGCCGCCAGGCCCTGTTCGATTTCCTCGATGGCATGGCCTCCTTTTACCGGGATATAATGCTGCTTAGCGTGGCCGGGGCATGGGACGAAAAGCCCGGCGGCCTTCCCCTTGTGAACCTGGAGCGGAGGGAGGACCTGGAGAGGGAGGCCCTGGGCAAGGGCTCCCGGGAAGCGGCGCGGATCCTGCGGGCGTTGGGTAGAGCCAAGAAAGCCCTGGAGGCCAACGTGGACCAGGAACTGGTGATGAACTGGCTGATGCTGGAAATAAAGGGCGCTCGCTCATAGCGGGCAGCCGAGAGGAGAGGACATGGCAGTGGTGGTTGGAGTCTCGCTTAAAAAGGGCGCGAAACCGTCCTACTTCGACCCCGACCGGCTTTCCCTGCGCGTGGGCGACGAGGTCATCGTGCCCACCTCCAAGGGGGTTGAGTTAGGCAGGGTGGTGGCCCCTCCCATGGAGATACCCGACGAGGTGTTGCGGGTGGAACTGAGAAAAGTCATCAGGCGGGCCACGGACCGTGACCGTCAGCAGGCGCAGCGCAACGATATCCGACGCGAGAGAGCCATGCGCAAGTGCCAGGAGCTCATCGCCAAGCACCAGCTGGCCATGAAGCTCATCGATATAGACTACGCCTTCGACGGCTCTTCCATCACCTTCTATTTCACCGCGGACGGAAGGGTGGATTTCCGCAACCTGGTGCGCGACCTGGCCTCCGCCCTCAAGACGCGCATCGAGCTGCGGCAGATCGGGGTGAGAGACGAGGCCAGGATGGTGGGGGGGCTGGGACCTTGCGGGCTCACCCTCTGCTGCGCGTCCTTTCTGGAGGAGTTCCATCCCATCTCCATACGCATGGCCAAGGAGCAGCACCTCCCCCTCAATCCCGCCAAGATCTCGGGGGTGTGCGGGAGGTTGATGTGCTGCCTCCGCTACGAGCAGGATTCCTACCGCCGCTTCCTGCACTGGGTGCCCGATATCGGCGAGAAGGTGGAGACGGAGCGCGGCGAGGGCAGGGTGGTCGCCCACGACGTCATGCACGAGAAGGTGACGGTGGAGCTGGAGAGCGGGGAAAAGGTCGTCCTGCCCGCGACCTGGTTCGGCCCCGAGCCCCGGGAGGTCGAGGTGGAGCCGGAGGAGGGCGAGGACGAGGTGGTGGAGGACACGGACCTGGAGCTTTAAGGGGTGCGTGGTTTCGCCGCCGCGGCGAGGCCCTCTCTTTCCTCCCCGGCGGTGCGCCGTCATCGACAGCCTCCCCCACCTTGTGCTATATATTGTTACTGTCTTTGGGGAGAGCCGGAGACGCCTTAAGCAAGGTAAGCGAATAGGTATAATATGGTAGAAGTGCGTTTTCACAGCCTGGGAGGTCAGGGAGCCGTTACCCTCGTCAACATGCTCGCCAGGGCGGGAGACTTGGTGGGCAAGTACGTGCAGGCCTTCCCCTTTTTCGGCGCGGAACGCAGGGGCGCTCCCGTAAAGTGCTTCCTGCGCATGGACGAAAAGCCCATCTACCTGCGCAGCCAGATCTACCGGCCGGATTTCCTGGTGGTCATGAGCCCCGCGGTGCTGGAGGCCGCGCTGGAGGAGGGCACTAAGGAGGGCACGGTGTTGCTGGTCAATGCGAAAGAGGAGGAGGAGGCGGCGAAAAAGCTGGCCGGACTCCCCTTCCCCGTCTTCGCCGTGGACGGGACCTCTATCGCCATCGACCTGGGCATGGAGGTCGAGGGCATGCCGGTCACCAACATCGCCTTCCTGGGCGCCGTGTCCTACGTTACCGAGCTGGTGCCCCTGGAGGCGGTGACGGAGGTGATAAGGGAAAGCGTTCCCCCGGGGCGAGTGGAGGCGAGCATGGAGGCGGCCCGGCGCGGGTTCACCTCCGTGGTGGAGATCAAGGGAGCGGATGTGCCCGGCCGCAAGGCCGCCAGGGGCGCCGTGCGGTGAGGGGCGGACGGCCCCATCGGCTGGAGGCGTTATTGCGATGCCGAAAAGGAAGAAAAAGGAAGCGGAGGAGATCGGGTTCGTGACCACCCTTTCGGTGCCCTCCGAGGGGAGCGCGGGCCTGACGGGTTCCTGGCGCGTCTTCATCCCCGTCCTGGACGGGGAGAGGTGCAACAAGTGCCTGCTCTGCTGGATATACTGCCCGGAGGCCTGCATAAACAAGGACATACGCATCAATTACGACTACTGCAAGGGATGCGGCATCTGCGCGGAGGAATGCCCGCGCGGCGCCATAAGCATGGTTAAAGAGGAAAAGAAACAATGAGACTGGTGGAGACGGGAAACCACGTGGCGGCGTGGGGAGTGCGTCTGGCGAGAGTGGAGGTCGTCTCCGCCTATCCCATTACCCCCCAGACCCAGGTCATCGAGGAGATATCGCGCTTCATCGACGAGGGCGAGATGCAATGCGAGTACATCCCCGTCGAGAGCGAGCACAGCGCCATGGCGGCGCTCATAGCTTCCGCGGCCATGGGGGTGCGCTCCTTTTCCGCCACTTCCGCCCACGGCCTCGCCTACATGCACGAGCTGCTGCACTGGGCGGCGGGGATACGGCTGCCCATGGTCATGGTCAACGTCAACCGCGCCCTCGGTCCGGGATGGAATATCTGGTGCGATCACCAGGACACCCTGGCGGCGCGGGACACGGGCTGGATTCAGATCCACTGCGCCTCGCACCAGGAGATCCTGGATACCGTCATCCAGGCATATCGTATCAGCGAGGACCCCAAGGTGAACCTGCCGGTGATGGTGTGCTACGACGCCATCTTTCTCTCCCACAACTATATGCAGGTGGAGATACCGAGCCAGGAGGACGTGGACCGCTTCCTGCCGCCCTTCCGCTCCCTGTGGAGGCTGGATCTCCATCACCCCCTCACCCACGGGTCGGTGATCTATCCCGACGACTACGAGGAGGTGCGCTATTCCATGTTCCGGGGGATGGAGAACGCGCGCGAGGTCGTCAAGGCGGCGGCCAGGGAATACCGGGAAACGGTGGGCGGGTACCACGGCGAGCTGGTGGACGCCTACGGCATTGAGGACGCCGAGCACGCCCTGGTGGCCATGGGCAGCATGGCCTCGGAGGCCAGGGTGGCGGTGGAGGCGTTGCGCGAGGCGGGACACCGTTTCGGGCTGGTACGCGTGCGTTCCTACCGCCCCTTCCCGGTGGAGGAATGCAGGAGGTTGCTGGCGGGATTACAGAAGGTCTTGGTCCTCGACCGCAGCATCTCCTTCGGCATGGAGGGGCCGCTTTATTCCGAGGTCAAGGCATCCCTGTACGGACACGGCGACGCCGTCATCTACGATCTCGTCACCGGTCTGGGAGGCAGGGACGTCACCTACGAGTTCATAGCCGAGAACGCCGTGGCCGCCCTGGAGGGCAGGCTGGATGCCGGGAGCGTCTGGCCCTCGGTGCGCCTCAATCGGCACCACCTGGTGAGCAAAAGCGGTGTGGAGAGACTGGGGAGTAAAGGGGGCGCGCGTTGAAACTCAAGGATTTCCCGGAGGAGGAGCTCTTCCTGCAGGGCAGCGCCGCCTGCCAGGGATGTCCCGGGAGCGCGGCCATCCGCGTGGCCTTCAAGGCCCTTGGGCGCAACACCGTCCTCTCGGTCATCGCCTCCTGCACCTCCGTGTTCCAGAGCCCCTTCCCGGTCTCGGCCCTCGAGCTGCCCACCCTGAACATGGCCTTCGCCACCGGGGGCGCCACCGCCTCCGGGCTGTCGGCGGCGGCGGACCGCCTGGTGGCGAGGGGAGTGCTGGAGGAAAAGCCCACCATCCTGGTGTGGGCGGGGGACGGGGGTACCTACGACATAGGCATCCAGGCCCTCTCGGGGGCGGCGGAGCGCAACGCCGATTTCATCTACGTGTGCTACAACAACGAGGCCTATTCCAATACCGGGACGCAGCGCAGCGGTGCCACCCCCTACGCCGCCTGGACCACCAACACCACTAAGGGCAAGGAGGAGTGGCGCAAGGACGTGGCCCAGATCATGGTGGCGCACGGCATCCCCTACGTGGCCACCGCATCCCTTGCCTACCCCACGGACATGTTCCGCAAGTTCGCACGGGCCAAAGAGATCAAAGGCACTCGCTACATAGAGATACAGGCGCCATGCCCGCCGGGCTGGAAGTTCCCCTCCAGCCACACCATAAAGGTGGCGCGGCTGGCGGTACAGAGCGGCATGTGGATGCTCTACGAGCACGAGGACGGAAAGACCACCTACACCGCGGGCACCCAGCGCATCATCCAGGGGCAGTCCAAGCTGGTGCCGGTGGAGGAGTACCTGCGGGCGCAGGGACGCTTCGGGCATCTCTTCAGCCCCGAGCGGGACGAAAAGCGTATAGGGGAGATCCAGAGACGCATCGACCACGTCTTCGAGACCCTGCAGTTCACCCACAAGATGAAGGAACATATCATGGATATCGAGATGGCCCCTCCCCGTTAGGGGGCCTGGAATCGGCGAGGATAAGCGCTATAATACCTTGGTGATGGCGATATCGATGTCGGGGCCGACGTAGCTCAGCAGGTAGAGCAGCTCACTCGTAATGAGCAGGTCAGGAGTTCGAGTCTCCTCGTCGGCTCCATTCTTTTTGCCGCTGGGGATCCGACCCCCTTTACGTTAGAGGATGCCGAAAGGACGCTTTCATCTCAGAGCCCCCTTCGCTTTGCCGCGCCGGATCACGCCTCGTCCATGTTTACCATGCCGGGTACCCGTGGCGTGCGTCTCTCCCCGAGGCCGGCACATGGGTGGCGGAGGGAGGTATGTTTATGCCGGATGACGGCGGCGTTCACGCCTCCCTTTTCTGCCTCCGGAGGTTAAAGAAAACGCGTTTCCTGCCGACGCTTCATAATAATGATATCGCAGGGATGCGGGCATGCGGCCCGCGGTCGGATGTCGAGCGCACGTCGTCCCCTAGGTCTAAAGGCGATCAAGCTGACGCCTTCAGCGGGGGTTCGGTGCGGCGCGCGGGAAGAGGCGTCATATGCGGCGGGATGACGAGGAGGGGAAGCCCGATATCCTGGTGGTCGACGACGAGCCCGACGTGGCCAGGATCATCGCCTTGAACCTCCAGTTCGAGGGGTACGAGGTGCGTATCGCCCACGACGGCAGGGAGGCGCTGGAGGAGGTGGCGCGCCGCCCTCCCGATTGCATACTGCTGGACATCATGATGCCGGTTATGGACGGCTGGGATGTCCTCAAAGCCCTCAAGTCCCAGGAGGCCACGGCGGGCATCCCGGTGGTGGTGGTAACCGCCCGCCACTCCGACGTGGACCGCATCAGGGGATACAGCGGGGGAGCGATCGAGTATATCACCAAGCCCTTCGACCCCGAGGCCCTTAAGGGATACGTGGCCAAAGCCCTGGAGCCGCGGCACCGCAAGGTGGAGGAGGAGATCAGGCGGGACCGCATCAAGGGCCTGCAGGTCTCGACCCTTTACCGCGTCACCGAGACCCTCATCTCCACCCTGGAGATCGACGACATCCTATCCTTCATCACCGGGGAGCTGCTGAAGCTCTTCGACCTCGATCTCTGCTGCATCGGGCTCTTCGACGGCGAGGAGGGTTCCCTGCGCATCGCCTCCGCCTGCGCGACCTGCGATGGGGACGGACGGGGGCCCGCGAGGCTCGACCTGGCCCCCGAGCGCCTGCGGGAGCTGACGGGGGGAGGAGAGGGCGAGGCCGGCGGCCCCTTGCGCGTCGCCGCGAAGGACCTGGTGGAGGGAGAGGAGCCAGGGTTGCTGAGCGAGCTTAAGGCGGTGTTCCTGTTGCCCCTCAAGGTCAAGGGAGGGATCACCGGGGCGGTGTTCCTCGGGCGCCGGGAGGATATGTCCTTCACGGATGAGGAGAGGGAGCTGCTGACGGCCATAGCGAACCAGGCCGCCATGGCCATAGAGAACGCGCGCCTTTATGACGATCTCCGCTACGACGAGGAGGTGCAGCGCCAACTGCTCCAGAAGGTCATCACCGCACAGGAGGACGAGCGCCGCAGGGTGGCGGTGGAGCTGCACGACGGGGTGATCCAGAACCTGGTGAGCGCCCTCTACCGCCTGCGCTTGTGCGCGGTGCGTATGGGTGACGCGGACAGCGAGGCGGCCCGCGCCCTGCGGGAGGCGGAGGAGATCATGGACGGGAGCATCGCCGAGATGCGCAGGATAGTGGCGGGGTTGCGGCCTTCGGTTCTCGATGACCTCGGCCTGGCGGTGGCGCTGGAGAAGCACGTGAGGCAGCTGCAGGAGAAAGCCGATTGCCGCATCGTCCTGGAAAGGGAGGAAAAGAGTCTCCCTCCCCTCACCCTGGAGGCGGAGACGGCGCTTTTCCGCATCGCCCAGGAGGCCACGAACAACGCTTTGAAACACTCGCGATGCACGCGGGTGCGGGTGGCGTTGCGCGTGGAGGGCGACTCCCTGGTGTTGGAGGTCGTAGACGACGGGGTGGGATTGGAGCCCGCCGGCACCCAACGCCGCTTCTCGGGCGGCTTCGGCTTGGTGGGGATGAGGGAACGCGCGGAGTCGTTGGGGGGCTCGCTGGAGATAAGGGCGGGCAAGGGCAAGGGGACCGCGGTCATCGCCATGCTGCCCCTACGCGGGATAACCAGGGAGGTGTGAATTGGGCGACAGGACCATCAAGGTGCTGGTGGTTGACGACCACCGCCTGGTGCGGGAGGGCCTGGTCAACCTGCTGCGCGTGAACCCGGAGATAGAGATCGTGGGCGAGGCAGGGGACGGCGAGGAGGCGGTGGCCAAGGCCAGGTCCCTGCGTCCCGACGTGGTGCTCATGGACGTGAGCATGCCGGTCATGAACGGGATCACCGCCACCAGGCTGCTGAAAAAGGAGTGCCCGGAGGCGGCGGTGATCATGTTGACCATGCTCGATCAGGAGGCCTACGTTTACGAGGCGGTGAAGGCGGGAGCCACCGGTTACCTGCTCAAGAACGCGGGCCTGGATGAACTGGTGAAGTCCATCAAGGAAGTGCACAAGGGGGGAGCCACCCTTCACCCCGACGCCCAGGCCAAGCTGCTCAAGGAATACGTGGCCCTGGCGCGGCGCAACCGCGAGACCTACGGCCTCAGCAACCGCGAGCTGGAGGTCCTGCAACTCCTCGCCGACGGCAAATCCAACCGCGAGATCGCCCAGGAGCTCTTCATCAGCGCACAGACGGTGAAGACCCACATCGCCCATATCTTCGAGAAACTGGGGGTGAGCGACCGCACCGAGGCGGTGGCCGCCGCCCTGCGCCGCGGCCTGGTCACCTGATGCGATGCCCGCACCGCACGTCGTCGGAGAGAGGCCGCTGGCGAGCCCTTTCTGCGGGGTCGGGGCCGGTGGTTCCGTCGGCGCCCCGCGGCGACACGCCTCCTCTCCCTTAATCCCGCCCTCGGACTTCGCGGCGGTGATCAAAACGGCTCCGCGGCCACGCGTCGGGAGCGCGGCTTCCGCGCGCCTTCCTCAGCGTAAAAGCCCGCGCCGCCTTTCCGCCGCGGCCCTATCCTTGTTCGGCGAGGGCTGGTAGGGTCGCACGTTGTACTTCTCGCGCGGCTGCGCGCCGGCGGCAAGCTGCGGTGCAGCCTCCTCCTCCGCCTCCTCCAGCCTTTCCTCCTCTTTGAGCACATAGGTGGCGATCAACTTCATGGGGGTGTCCTTGAGGAAACGGCACATGGCGCTCCAGCCGCTTTCGCACTTCCCCGTTTCCTCGTAGAGCTCGTCCAGGAGGTCGGAGAAGAGGATGATGAGCTGTCTGGCCTTGAACTCCGCCTCGTAGAGCTCCCTGTCTTCGGGGGTGAAGTCCTGGAAGGGCTTGTCCAGCAAGGAGATGATGGCGGCGGGCACCTTTACCCCGCGCCCCTCCAGCTTGCGCTCCAGCTTCTTGGTGAAGAAGCTCTTGCGTGAGGCGTCAGCGGCGGGTGTGACCTCCCGCGCCGCCGCAGTCCCGGGAGCGCGGGGTGGGGCGCCGCGCTGGATGGCGCTCGCAGCGGCGTTCCCTTGGGCGGCTACGCCTTCCTCGGCGCTCAGGACGAAGGCGGCGCAGACCTTGATGGGGGAGTCCTTGAGCAGGTGGCACATGCCGCGCCAGCTGTGGCGTGAGCTCTCCGGCGACGCCTCGTAGGCTTTGCGCAGCAGCTTGGCGAAGAGCTGCAACAGGCCTTTCGCCTTTATCTGTCCTTCGTAAAGGGCGCGGTCATCGGACGTGAAGGAGGAAAAAGGCTTGTCCAGGAGGTCCATGAGATAGGAAGGCACCTTCACGCCCTCCCCCTCCAACATGCGCGCCAGTTGCGTGGTGAAGAAACTCCGCCCGGTCTGCCCTTCAACGACCATACGGGAAATACCCCTGAGACGAATCACGCCTTGTATATCCGCCCCACCCCGGGACGCCCGGCGCCACGCTCATGCCGGGCATTACCCATGTATGTTTTCGGAAGAAATGCGGCGGGAGTTGAGGGCCGCGATGCGGCCGCAAAGAGAATGGCCTTGCCCATGACCGGTCCGCAACGCGCTTGAAAAACACGGGGAAGTATGGGTCGTGTCTCGGCTGGAAAGGTTACGGCCTCGGACAGGGCCTCGGTGAAGGCGTTTTGCGGGGTTCCGCTCACCTCCGCCAGGCGCCGTTTGCCGCCGCGATATCTCCATTCGCGGAATGGAACGCTCCAAGTTGACCTGGATCATCGATTTATAAACCGGAAAAGGCGATAGCTCTTAGAGAAAGCGAATCTTCAATAAAGGAGGCGAAGATGAAAGGAAAGACGAGAGCAGCGGTCCTGATGGGGGCGTTGGCGGCCTTGCTCGCGGTGGCGGTGGGAGGTTTCGCCCTGGCGGCGAACCCCGAACAGGTCACCGTGACCGCTCCGGTGGCCCAGACCATACGCCTCTCCGTGTCCAAGAACGCGGTTGATTTCGGCGGGGGAAGCCTGGATCCCGAGACCGGTTCCTACGCCGACAGCCTCAACGCCACGGTGCGCTCCAACGTGAACTGGAGGCTGCAGGTGGAGAAGAACAGGGACCTCACCGGGAACGACGATCCGGCCAACGTAATCCCCTCCGGCCAGCTCACCTTCACCTCGTCGTCTAGCAGCGGCAAGGTGACGGCGACGCGGGGGAGCGCCACGGAGTTCGGGCCGACCGGATCGCCCACCATGGTGGCCGAGGGCATCAAGGGAAACAACATCGACGTCAGCGTCAATTACGCCCTCACGGTGACCTGGGAGGAGTCCCCAGACACCTATACCGCGACCCATACCTACACCGTCATCTCGCGGTGAACATCCTCCGGATGCGGAAAGCCCGGGCCTCGGCCCGGGCTTCTTTCTTGGCGGGGAAAGGCCCCTAACGTCTATAATCTGATCATGAAAAGGTTGTTGACGTGCGTGCTGGCGATCGCCGTCGCCGCCTTCTGCGGCGGCTTGGCCGGGGCGCCCGCGGCCAGGGCCCAGGGCTTCGACCTCACGGTCATCCCCGCCAAGGTGGAGCTGCAGGTGCCCGCCGGGGATACGGCGCGCTTCTCCATCGAGCTGCGCAACAGCGGCACCGACCCGCTGCTGCTGCGCGTCTACGCCATGGACTTCGCGGTGACGCCCGACAACACCTTCCTCTTCGAGGAACCCGGCTCGTATCCCTACTCGTGCGCGCCGTGGATAGAGCTGGAGGGCGAGGATGTTTTCGACCTGCCCGCCGGGGCGTCCGCCAACCCCTCCTTCCGCATGAACGTCCCCGTGGACGCGGAGCCGGGAGGGCATTTCGCGGTGCTCTTTTTCCAGGACGCCTCCCCTCCCTCGCCCGGACAGGGCGCGGAGCTCACCCCGCGCATAGGGTGCCAGGTTCTGCTCACCGTCCCCGGCGAAATCGTCAGGGAGTGCTCGATCGCCGGCTTGGAGGTGGAAAGCGATTACCTTTCCCTGTGGGGGCCTCCGGAGGAGGGGCGGGCGGGATGGCCCTCGCGGGATATGCGCTACCGGCTGGCGGTGGAGAACAGCGGCAACGTCCACATCACCGTCTTCGCCGTTCTCCGCTACCGCGCCGCCTTCGGCCGGGGGGCGGGGGAGGTGGAGTTGGGCACCATGACCGTGCTTCCCGGGACGGTGCGCTACTTCGAGGGCTCGCTGCCCTCCCCGCCCTGCCTGGGGAGGTTCAAGGCCGAGGCGGTGATCATGTACGGCCCCGACCAGTTCACCTTCGAGGTGGAGAAAAGAGCGCAGGCCGGGTTCACGGTGTTCCCCCTGCTCTGGTTGTTGTTCGCAGCGTTTCTGGCGGTAGCGGCCTGGTTCGGCATACGCTTTTTCAGGCGCAGGCGCGGAGGGGAAGGAAGACGCCGCGGTCGCTTGCGCATCCGTATAAGGCTGGAGAGAGAGGAAGGGGAGCAGAAGGGCGCGCCCTCTAGCGGGCCATGACGGTGAGGAAGGAGGAATCCGCGAAGGCGGCGACGGAGACGTTGCTTTTCACCCCGCCCCACGACGTCAAGCTGATGCAAGGGCCTATCCTCACGCTGACGGAAACGGAGCCGGATTCCCCCGCCGCGGAGAGAGCCGGGAACGGCAGCAGCAGGGCCAGGATCAACAGCGGCAACACCATGACCCTCATCCATTTAGCGTGCCCGCTCATCTCCGTCCTTTCCTCGCTCGCCTTCTACTTTGAAGACGGCGCGTGGAGGCCGGAGAAACATAGCATGAAAGGGTGATTCCCCATAGCCCCCGGCGTTATTTGCCGAAAACAGGCATATTATAGCATGGGGAAACGAGGAGGGCGGAAGTCGCCCGAAAGCGGAGCTGCCGGTCGGAAAGAGCGGGGGTTATTTGCAGGAGTTGCTTGAATTTACCCCCTCAGCTTCGTAGGCCGGGCGCATGGCCATGGTTCCCAGAGCGAACCTTCGGGAGATCGCCCCATGCCCCCGGCAGCATTTGCTTGTTTTGTCAGGATGATAGGGTGACCTCCCGGCCTTCTTCAATTCGAAACGCTCCTGCTAATGTTTATGGCATCGAGGGCGAGGGGCCCGGTAAACGGCCGGGCTCTCGCCCACGGGGCGGGCGTGGACCTGGGCTCCCTGGCGTCACCACGAAGTGAAAGCGCCAAGAACCGCCCGCCAGGGGATACTCGTCCTCAAACCTTCGGGGGGCGGAAGACGGGATGGCCGCGGGGTTGATCCAGGTCATGCGGGAGCGGTGCCGTTGACCGGAAACAGGTAATCTAACCGCTGCGCGCGTCCGAAAGATATAGTAGAGAAAGGCGGCAAGGATTCCGCTCTTTCGCCGAGGTAGAGGTTTGACCGCCATGCCCGTTTTCGGAAGAAGGAGCGACATGGCCGGGGAAGGAGCAGAGGTTTCCGGCACGGTGAAGCCCGCACGGAGGAAAAGCCTCCTGCCGTTGGCCACGCCGGCCCTGATGTTGTGCCTTGCGGCCACCACCGCCCAGGGAGGGCTGGCGCTATGCGGCGAGGTGGTGGCGGTGACGCCGACGCGCATCCCCCTGAGCATGGCGCCGGGAGAGGAACACCGCGTGGAGGTGGAGCTCATCAACCAGGGGGACGTGGAGGTCACGCTCCTGCCCGAGGTGTTGCTGGTGAGGGAAGGAGAGGGAGGGGAGACGGTGCTCGCCGTGGACGAGATATGTTCATGGGTTATACCGGGCAAGGAGAGGATAGCTCTCCTCCCGGGCGCGCGGGAGCGCTGTCCTTTCACGGTGAGGGTGCCGGAGGATGCCGACCGGGGCACCCATCGCTTCGCCCTTTCCTTCCAGCCGTTCAAGGGGGAAAACGAGGGCGTGGGTTTCTCCGGAGGGGTGGCGGTGCTGGCGGAGATCGAGGTGCTTGCGGCGGAGGGCGGCGGGACCGGCGGGGAAGACCGCTTCCCCCTGGGGGTCCTGGCCGCCGCGTTGGCGGGGGCCTTGCTGGTGAGCGCGACCTCGTTGGCGCTGTTCCTTGCGAGGGGCAGGGGCAAGCGGGCGGAGCAAGGCGGGGAGGGTGAGCCTTGATGAAGGGGTTTGGTCTTGCATCCAAGCCGTGCCGGTTGCTGCCCATCCTGGCCTCGGCGTTGCTGCTGTGCGCAATGGCGTCGTTCTCGATACCCGAATGCGGCCGGGCGGATTCCGCCTACAAGGTGCCGACCGCGAACCCCACCTTTACGCGTGGCGCCAGGGTGAGCGGCGACTTCACCGCGGTGCAGGCCTCCGACAACACCTACATGAGGGTTCGCGAAGGGCTTTCAGGCGGGTTTCGTTACCTGGATATGACCTGGGGTGGATGGCAGGCCTTCAGCGAGGCTTCCAGGGAGAAGCTCGTGGATATAGAGGTGGACCTGGAGGGGTACCAGACCAGGACCGACGACGCCTGGTACCTGCGCTTCTACGATTACCAGGCGGGCGCCTGGGATGCCGCCTGGCGTCCCCTGGGGATGCTTCCCACCGCGCCTGACGATACCCTCCGCTTTTCCCTCGGCGACCGCCTCCTCGCCAGGAGGTTCGTGGGCGCGGCAGGTCAATTCCAGCTTCGCATCGCCGATACCGACACCGTTCTCGGCGGCCCCGATTCCCTGCGCACCGATCTCTACATCGACCTGCTGCGCGCGCGCTTCATATACGACATCACGCCTCCGGCCTCGGCGGTCGCCGTCCCGGCCGACGGCGCCTATACCAATGCCGTCTCCCTGAGGCTGGAGGGGACCTCCTCGGATCCGGCACCCGACGCCAGCGGGGTCGCGCAGGTGGAGGTGTCCGTGGACGGCGGCGCGGGTTGGGCCCCGGCCACCCCCGCCTCCCCGGGGGATTACTCCTCCTGGTTCTACGACTGGTCGCCCATTCCGGGAGAGGGGGCGTACGTGATACGCAGCCGCGCCGCCGACGCCGTGGCCAACGTGGAGGCGCCGGGCGCCGGGAACCGCGTCGTCGTGGACTGGACACCTCCCAGGGTGGAAGGCACCGCTCCGGCCGACGGCGAGGTCAACGTGGAGGTGGGCGCGAAGGTGCAGGTGCGCTTCCTGGAGGCCAACGGCGTGGATGCCAGCACCGTCAACGCCTCCACCTTCACCCTCGTGGACGAGGAAGGCAACCCGGTGCCCGGGAGCGTGAGCTATGACGCGGGCGCTATGACCGCTACCTTTGACCCCGCCGACGAGCTCTTTTACGGCTATACCTACACCGCGAGCGTCAGCGCGGGCGTAAGGGATCTCGCCGGCAATCCCCTGGCGGCGCCCTATTCCTGGACTTTCCGCACCGCCGACATCCTGAGTCTGAGCCTTTCCGAGACCTACAACCGGGACGGCTCGCCGGGAGGGGGGTCGGTGGACTTCGGTGCCATGAGCCCCGAGGGCTCTCCCTACCTGGTGGGGGGCGGAAGCCCACCCTACGCGGTGCGGCTGCGGGTGCTGAGCTCCACGCGCTGGAACATGCTGGCGCGGGCCGGCACCGACCTGGAGGACGATTCCCAGACGCCCCCGGCGGTCATTCCCATCTCCCGGCTGCAGTGGTCGTTAGCAGGGGCGGGGGCCTGGAGGTCCTTCGACCTCGCGGGGGCGGAGATGTTCTCCCCCGCCCGCGACCGCACCTCCCAACCGGGTGGGGTTTATGTGGATCTCGACCTCATGCTCTCCCTGGATTGGGAGGATGTCCCCGGGGATTATTCCACCACCGCCGTTTTTATCCTCATGGAGGAGCCTTGAGGAGATGGTCGTGAACCGCCCATTCCCTCTTTTTAAGGACAAGCCCCTCTGCGATCACTTCAGGAAACGCGGCATGCTTATCTGCGGCGTCGAAGATGTCGAAGACGTCGACCTCCCAAGCCCCTCTGCGATGACTTCAAGAAACGCGGCATGAGCCGGAACGCCTCCGATGCGGACCATGTTTGACCGCTACAAGATGCAAAACCACGCTGGAAGGCGAGGCGCATACTGCTAAAATCATGGTGGTCAAGCGTCGATCGGGAACGAGAAAGGAAGGACCGCCATGCGCCCGGTGCTCTTTCACATCGCCTCCTACCCGGTATATTCCTACGGGGTGATGCTCTTCCTCGCCTTTCTGACGGGGATATTCGTGGTCCGCCATGAGCTCGCGAGGCGCGGCCAGGACGCGTCGGCGGCGTACATGATAGGGGCGGTGGCGGCCATAAGCGGCGTGCTGGGGGCGCGCATCTTCTACGTCGCCGGACACCTGGAACAGTTCTCCGGGAAATGGGGACAGGTTTTCGACTTCAACATGCGGGGACTGGTCTATTACGGCGGGCTGGCCCTGGCCGTGCCCTGCTGCGTTCTCCTGGTGAGGCGTATGGGCCTTCCGACGGGGGAGGTCGCCGACTCCGTGGGGCTCGCGCTGCCCCTCTCCCTGGCCGTCGCCAGGGTGGGGTGCTTCCTCAACGGTTGCTGCGGCGGCAAACCCTCGGGGTTGCCCTGGGCGGTGACCTTTCCGGGCGCCGCCACCGCGGTGCACCCCACGCAGCTCTACGAGATGGTCATGGACGCGGCGGTTTTCGTGGTGCTCCTGCTGGTGAGGAAGCGGCTGCGGCGCCCCTGGGACCTTTTTTTGCTCTCCCTTGCCGGCTACGGCCTGGTGCGCTTCATCAACGAGTTCTTCCGCTTTCACGCCGACGCGCGGGCCGGCCTTTTCTTCCAGGCGGTAAGCCTCGCCCTCGCCGTGTCCGCCGCCCTGCTCGTCCTCCTCAGGGAGAGGAGGACAGGGGCCGGTGCCGTGGCGGTTTCGGATATTGGAGAGAAGGAAGCGCGCCGGGACGGGGAAGCGGCGGAGGAGATACGGCAGGGGTGACACGAGTATAGCTGATGAACTCGCCTCCCCTGTCGTTGCCCGCGCGGGGGATGTCGCCATAGAACTCGTGTGGAAACACGGGCATATTCGAAAAACCCCTCGCCCCTGTCGCCGCCGCTGCCGAGGATATCGCCGGCGCTCGCGAGGGAAACACGAGCTTGGTCGATGAGCCCGGCGCTCCTGTACAAGGGATGGCACCGCTACAGCCCTTTTCTTTTGCACGGTTCCTCAAGAGCGCCGGATGGCACGCCCGCTGCGCCGGCTCGACGCGCTCGACCGCCCGGGTTATAGGGAAATACGTCGCACCGCGTGCCTCTGCGCTTCCGCCTCGCGCCCTTGCGGGCGCCCGGGGGTCTTGACGCCGCGGCGCGCGGCCGCTATCATCCAGGTTAATATTTGTTAGAGTCAAATATTGGTTTAGTCAAGGATAAACCGGTATGGAAAACGAGCAAGAACTCGACCGCTACGCCCGCGAGCTGCTGGAGGCGCTCATGCGCGCCTTCCACGGTTTCCGAGAGGAACGGAGGTGGAAAGCGGGAGAGGACCTCTCCTTTCCCCAGGTGATGCTCCTTCTCCTCATCGCGGAAAGGGGAGGCGTGACCGCGGGCGAGGTGGCCAGGAGCCTTTGCGTGACGCAGGGCGTCATCACCCGCATGGCGGACCGCCTGCTGGAGAAGGGCCTCATAACCAGGGCTCGCGACCGCGAGGACCGGCGTGTGGTAAGGCTCACCCTCACCCCCAAGGGCAAGCGCCTTGCATCGCGCGTCGAGAGAGCGCGCGTGGAGGACATGAAGGCGGTGCTGCGCGGCCTCTCCCCTTCCGAGAGGGAGTGCCTGCTGGCGGTGTTCAAAAAGATAGGCGACCAATTGGAGGCGGCGCGCGGCGGCGGGAGAGGCGCGGGTTGAGCGGGAGCCCTCTTCCGAGCGGGATGCCGTGACCTCGGGCGGCGCCCGGCGGCACCGCCGGCGGAAAGGGGATGAAAAGGGAATGGAGCAGGGCGTATAAGCTGGAGAAGGAGGCGCGAAAAAAAGTGGTAGAGAAGGTGTTCAGGTGGCTGGCGTCGCAGAGCGAGAAGAGGCCCGTACCGGTCATCATCATGGTGCTGGCGGTCACCGCGCTGGCGCTGGGGGGCTTCAAGTTCCTGAAGTCGGAGTACGGATACAAGAGCATGCTCCCCAAGGATATGGAGTCGGTCAGGGTCCTGGATAAGGCGGAGGACGTCTTCGGGGGCACCAGCGAGGAGCAGATACTGCTGGAAGGGGAGGTGCTCTCCGGCGGCGTGCTGCGCAAGGTCGCGGGTTATCCCGCACACATCCAGAAGGATGCCGAGGTATGGGAGAGCTTCGTAATAGAGGTGGAGACCCCGCTGGACGGCATGAGCTACTTCCCGGTGACCGGGGCGGAGCCCGGGGACGAACCGCTCCTGCACAAGGTCGATTCCCTGGGAGACGAGGAGCTGGTGGAGCAGGTGCACAGGAACATGGAGTACTCCGCCGAGCGCGCCGGCAGGCTGGGGATGCCCGGGGGCGGGGTAAAGGGCATCTCCCGCGGGGGAGACGCCATACTCATCACGGCCAAGATAAACCCGGACCTCAACACCTCCCAGCAGATCAAAAGGGTGGGGGCCTTCGAGGAGAGCACGCGGGAATACTTCGCCGGCCTCGCGGGCATCGACCTCTACGAGAGCGGGAGCGCCACCCAGAACCGCGATTCCAACCAGCAGACCATGAAGGAGACGCGTCTGCTCTTCGGGCTGGCCTTGATCTTCATCGTCATCGTGCTCTTCTTCACTTTCCGCAGGCTGTCGGACGTGTTGCTGACCCTGGGGGTCATCATCCTCACCATCATCTGGGTGATGGGCCTCTCGGGATGGCTGGGCTTTCCCTTCACCTATCAGAGCACGGCTATCATGCCGCTGCTGCTGGGGGTGGACATCGCCTATGCCATCCACGTTATGTCGCGCTATTACGAGGAACGCCGGAGCGGCAAGGACCCCCACGCCTCCTCGGTGGCCGCGGTGGTGACCACCGGGGTGGCGGTGTTCCTCACCGCCGTGACCACCGCCTTCGGGTTCGCCTCCTTCGCCATCTCCGATATGCCTCCTATCGTGCAGTTCGGGGTGCTCTGCGTGGCGGGCGTTCTTTTCAGCTTCCTCCTCTCCGTGACCCTGCTGCCGGCCGCCATCGTGCTGCGTGACCGCGGGGGCAGGGCGCAGGAGCGCTGGGAGCGTAAAAACAGCAGGCGCCGGAAAGGCGAAGGGGAATCATGGCTTGACCGCTCCCTGGCCAGGCTCGCGGTGCTCTCGGAACACCACCGCCTGGCGGTGGGGATCATAACCGTCATCATCCTCGCGGGGTGCATCGCCCTGGGCTTCAACCTCTCCACCGAGGCCGACCTCTCCAAGATGATGAAAGGAGATACCCCCTCCATGCTGGCCTCGCGCAAGATCGGCGAGTACTTCGGAGGGCAGAGCGTGGCCTACGCCCTGGTGGAGGGGGATATCCTGGAGCCGGAGAGCCTGCGCTCCATGCTGCGCTACGAAGAGGAGATATCCTCCACCGGGGAGCTGGACGAGAACGGCGAGCCCCTGATCTCGCGCGACAAGGTGATGAGCATCGCGGACGTGGTGCGCAACGTCAACCAGGGCGCCATCCCCGACGACAAGGAGAAAATCATCTCATCCCTCATGAAGCTGCAGGGCAACGGGGGCGGAGGCGGGGCGCGCCTCGTCAGCCAGGACGGGAAGACGGCCATGATCAGCGTGCGCGTCGCCCGCGGGGTGGAGAGCGATATGGAGCGCATCACCAGGATCATGCGCGATGCCGGGGCGCGGGTGACCGCCGAGAACCCCGCGCTGAGCATGGGTTACAGCGGCATGCCCGTGCTCATGAGCGACCTCCTGAGCAACATCCTGCCCACCCAGCTCAAGACCTCCGGGCTGGCGCTGCTGCTCTGCGCCCTGGTGGTGATGCTGGTCTTCAAATCGGTATTCTTCGGCCTGGCGGCGACCAGCGTGGTCTTTTTGGGCATCGCGCTGGAGATCGGCTCGCTGGTGCTCCTGGGCTGGTCCCTGGACTTCATGACCGTGATGATATCCTCGCTGGTCATCGGGGCGGGGATCGACTTCGGCATCCACGTAACCCACCGCTTCCGCGAGGAGTGGCACGAGGGAGGGGTGGAGATCGACGAGGCCATACGCCGCACCGTGATGCACGTGGGCAAGGCCCTGTTGGCCGCGGCGGTGACCACCGCCGGCGCCTTCGCCATCATCGCCGCCAGCGATGTGACCCCACTGCGCCGCTTCGGGGGCATCACCGCCCTCTCGCTGACCTTCGCCCTCCTGGCCTCGCTGCTGGTCCTGCCCTCCCTCCTCGCCTGGTGGGCGGGCAGGATGGAGCGCAGGCGCGGCGCGGGCGAGAAAGCTTGATATACTGGGGTTGGCGTCGGTATGCGGGGCCGCGCAAGGTGGGTCCATCATGTGCGCGGACTACGGCGAGGCGTAGCCGACAGGCTTGTTTTGCCTGACGTCGCATGTATAAAGGGCTTACAGCGGCATTGTCCGCCCAGGAGAAGGAAGGGGTCCGGCGTTATGTGCGAGGGTAGAGCCACGTTCCGCGAGGAACAGCGTTTCCGCCTGTGGTGGGCGTGGTTTCTGTTAGCGGCGGCCTCGGGCTTCGCCTGGTCCGCGTTCATCTACCAGGTGATAGCGGGAAAGGAGTTCGATGACCGTCCGGCGCCGGACTGGCTGATCGTTCTCATCTGGCTGCTGGTCGGATTAGGGCTGCCCTTGCTTTTTATCTCGGCGCGGCTGGTGGTGGAGGTGCGCGGGGAGGGGATTCGTTTCCGCTACTACCCTTTTCACCGGCGCTGGCACGAGATAGCGAGGGCGGACATCCTGCGTGCCGAGGCACGCACCTACCGCCCCATCCTGGAGTACGGCGGCTGGGGGATACGTTGGGCCCGAGGAGGCAAGGCCTACAACGTGAGCGGAAACCGCGGCGTGCAGCTGGAAATGGTGGGCGGGAAAAAAGTGCTGTTCGGTTCCCAGAGGGCGGATGAACTGGCTGCGGCGATCACGAGAATGACGGAATCCTGACTTAAATCACGCTTGGCCACGACGAACGGCACCGAGCTGCCTCCCTCCGGGACATCGCGCGGAGGTATGCGTGCCAGGCCCCGTCCTCGCCGCGCTCGCCTGCAGCTCGCATCCGCTCGCCA
>JACVJD010000022.1 GCA_015711825.1 Candidatus Solincola daggyaiensis | reverse complement strand
GCAGTAGGATACGCCGCGGC
The DNA here is from genome assembly GCA_015711825.1 of Candidatus Solincola daggyaiensis. Classification (GTDB taxonomy): domain Bacteria; phylum Actinomycetota; class Geothermincolia; order Geothermincolales; family RBG-13-55-18; genus Solincola_B; species Solincola_B daggyaiensis. The sequence goes on along the minus strand of JACVJD010000022.1, from coordinate 35,637 downwards.
CGTGGAACTCCTCCTCCCCCGGCACTCCCAGCTTCGCGGGCCGCATACCCATGGCCAGGATCACAGCGCGGCACGACAGCTCCTCTTCCGCGGTGCGCACCCTTTTGATCTCGCCCCCGTCCTCCAGCCCCTCCAGAGGGTTGAAGGAGCTTATGCGCAGGCCAAAGCTTTCCGCCTGGCGGCGCATGCGGTCAACGAGCTCGAAGCCGGATATGCCCTCGGGAAACCCCGGGTAATTCTCGATCCTCTCGGTGAGCGCGGGAGCGCCTCCCGGCGCCTGCTTCTCCACCAGCAGCACGTCCATGCGGGCGCGAGCCAGGTACAGCCCCGCCGTCAATCCCGCCGGACCGCCCCCCGCCACCACCACGTCCAAGATCTTCTCGGCCATTTCAACCTCCGTTCAACCTTGACAGGATATAGGTCCTCTGCAACCCACGAGACAGGCCTTTCGGTTAAAGGCCATGGTTTCGGCCCCGCGCGCCTCGAGAGCCTCTCCAACCCGTTCGGCTCAACCGCGGCTTGCGATCACCGCGATCGCGCCGGGGTTCTATGCTCCCTCTCCATGAAGCCCGCCGCTCCGCCTGAAGGCCTTGGCGACGGCCGGGTGCCGGGGCCTTTAAGGTGGGAGCGCTCTACGGTCGCTGTTCCTCTGTAGATGCCCTTTCCACCGCCGTTGCGCTTGCCAGGCCCGATCACCCCCGCCGCCAATCACCTTATCTCCGAGGGGGGAAGCGCGCGTTCGCCGGTTACGTTGTCGCCTCCCCCGATTATAACCCCTGCCGCCGCAACGCGCTCCCCGAAGACCACGCGAAGGAAAGCGGGTGGCTTTCCGGCCGCCGATCCACCTCGGCGGTGAAACCCTTTCTCCCTTGAAGCTCCCGGAGAGGAGCCGGCGAGGCTCGACTCCTTGCCGCAAAACGCCGGCGGCCTTCGCTTTCCCTCTTGCCCCCCATCAAGCCCTCGCCTTTGTCCTCGGCGTCAAGCCGTCACGGAGGCCCCGCGTTCCCCCATCACGCTGTCCCCGGTGTCCCAGAAGGGGCGCGTCTCGGGGTTGAGCCAGATGATCCCCTTGGCGCGGTCGCGGATGCGCTCCAGGTGGCGCAAGCGCGCCTCAGAGCAACAGCGAGCCGATGGCGTCCTCCAGATCCTTGAGGGTGCGGCATACCCGGGCTTCCCTGCAGTAGGGCAGGTATTCCCCCATCACGCTGTCCCCGGTGTCCCAGAAGGGGCGCGTCTCGGGGTTGAGCCAGATGATCCCCTTGGCGCGGTCGCGGATGCGCTCCAGGTGGCGCAGCCCGGGGTCGTTGTAGTTGTTGCGGGCGTCCCCGATGACCAGGATGTAAGTGCGGTAGCCCACGTCCTGCAGGTAGCGCTCGCAAAAGAGGCGGAAGACCTCGCCGAAATCGCTGCGCGCGTTATAGGCGATGCCCGCCTCGCTGAGGGCGCGACGCACCCCCTTGGGGATATCCTCGTCGCGGAAAAACTCCGTCACCTCCCCCAGGTCGTCCACGAACACGAAGCTGCGCACCTTGGCCAGGCAGTCCTGGATGGTGTACACGAACTGCAGCATGAACTGACTCACCCTGGCGACGGAAGAGGAGATGTCGCAGAGCACCATGAGCTCCGCCTTTTCCATGCGCTTGCGCTTGAGGCGCAGCTCGAAGGGGACGCCTCCGTGCTGCATGTTGCGGCGCAGGGTGGCCTTGATGTCGACCTTCCCCCGCTTCATGCGCTTCTCGCGCAGGTTTATGCGGTTGCGCAGCTTGCGCGCCAGTATATCCACCGCCTTGCGCATCTGCTGCAGCTCGTACTCGTCCAGGCCGGACAGGGGACGGCCCATAAGCCTTTCCATGCGCTCCGCGCCCGGCACCCGCTCCGCGTTGCGCGCCTGCTCTCTCTCCACGTAGCGGCGCACCTGTTTGCGCAGGGCGTCGCGGTTGGCCCGGAAGGCTTCCTCCAGGCGCAGCAGCTCCTCCTCCGCCCAACCCTCATCGCGCAGGCGCTCCAGCAGCTCGTCCAACTGCCTTTCCAGTTCCTCCCAATCGAAGGCATCGAAGATGCGCCGCGTGTACATCCCCACCTGCATGCGCGTGGCAAGCTGGGCCGTACCTACCTCTCCCGCCGCCATGCGGATGAAGGACTCCCACTCCCCTCCCCTGCCGGTGAGCACCAGCTGCAGCATGGGGTTCAGCTCGCGCCCCCTCCCGAAGGCGCGCATCGCCTCCTCCAAGCGGGCCTGGAGGCCGTCCTCCAGGCTGTCGGTGCCCCCGGCGCTCTCCAGCCCGTAGAAATAGAGCGGGAACAGCTCCTCGAAGACGTGCACGTCGCGCCGTCGTTTCACCGTCGCCGTCTTCAAGGCCGCTTTGAACGCCTCCGGGTCCTCGAGGCCGACTACGGCGATGGCGCCCAGCGCGTCGATGCTCTCGGCGGTGGAGACGGATACTCCGCGGCCCCTCAGGGCGTTCACGAACTCCACTACCCTTTCTTCCAATCCCGCCTCCGTTCCCGTGTCCCGGCTAAAAGGCCGCTGGGGCATGTGTGCAATCCCGGCCAAACCCGCTCGCGAGCGTCCGCGCGCTTCGCGTACACGGTTTCTCCCCCCGCCATCCCGCTAGCGAAAAGAGCTGTGTGGCCCTCTTTCGGCTCCCGCTCAAGCCGCGCCGCTGGCCAGCTGGCGCAGGTTTTCCTTCGCCTTCTTGATATCCTTCTCGTACTTGAGCAAGATGTTGAGGGTGTCCCGGATGAGATCCTGATCCAGGGAGTCGGCGTTGAGCACCACCAGGGCACGCGCCCAGTCCAGGGTCTCGCTGATGCCGGGGGTCTTCTTGATGTCCAATTTGCGCAGGCGTTGCACCACCTCCACCACCTGGGAGGCCAGGCGCTCGCCTATCCCCGGCACCTTGAGGCGCACGATCTCGAGCTCCTGCTCCCGCTCGGGAAAGTCGATGTACAGGTGCAGGCAGCGGCGCTTGAGGGCGTCGCTGAGCTCGCGCGCGTTGTTGCTGGTGAGCACGACCATGGGCTGGTGGCGGGCGCTTATGGTCCCCAGCTCGGGGATGCTGACCTGGAAATCGGAGAGTATCTCGAGCAGAAAGGCCTCGAATTCGGGGTCCGACTTGTCGACCTCGTCTATGAGCAGGAGCGCCGGCTTCTCGGAGGTGATGGCCCGCAGCAGCGGCCTGGGCACGATGAACTTGCGGGAGAAGAAGACCTCGTCCTGGCGCGCCACACGCTCCACCGCCTCGGCGAGGCTCCTGGCTCCCGCCAGCTCCTCCGCCAGCACGTCCTTGAGGATCTGGGTGTAGAGGAGCTGTTTGGAGTATTCCCATTCGTAGAGAGACTTCGCCTCGTCCAGTCCCTCGTAACACTGCAGGCGGATGAACTCGCGATCCAGGGCCGCAGCGGTGACCTTGCCCAGGTCGGTCTTGCCCACCCCCGCCGGCCCTTCCACCAAGATGGGCTTGCCGAGCTTTTCGGCCAGAAACACTGCGGTGGCGATCTCCTTGCTGCAGATGTACCTCTGTTCCGCCAGCCTCTCCCTTACCTCGTCTATCGCCGTGAACATGTCATCCTTCCCTTTCCCGAGCCCCTCGGGCTCCGCCTCCGCCGCGACGCATCGCCTCTTGGCCCTGCCATACTTATATCGTCTTCCCGGTCAGCTCCGCGTATAACCTCTCGCCTATGCGCAAGCCCCGGGCGATGAAATCGGGGCCGTAAAGGCGACCCGTGGGAGTGCGGAAGGTCTCGCTGATGCGCGCGATCCCTCGCATGCTGGCCTTGAAGTTGTCCAACAGGAGCGCCAGCGGTATGCGGTGGGGCGCCACCATCATCCACACCGTCTCGGTGAAGTTATCCGGCCCCCAGCGGAACTTGTCCGCGTCGTAGAGGGCATCCGAGAGTATCTGCAGCGAGGCGTCCTCCAGGGGTGTCGCGGGCTTGAAGGCCTCGTGGTTACGGATGGCCTGCACTACGGCCCTCCGCTCTTGCGCCGACAGGTCGAAGCCCCCCAGGATCCTCTCCGCCTCCTCCGCTCCCCGCAGGGCGTGTTCGGGCTGCTCGCGCCTGATGTCGTGCAACACCCCCGCCAGGTGAGCCAGGAGCACAACCCTGCACCTCGCCTCCTCTCCCGCCTTTTTGTCCATGTCTATGAGCACCAGCGCCCCCGCGTCCACAGCGACCTTGCGCACGTGTGAAAGCCCGTGACCCAGAACGTCGCCCCTTTCCTCCACCATGGATAGAGCGGTCCCCACCATGGGATCAAACTCGAAGCTCTCCCTGGACCTCTCCACCTCCTCGCGCTTTTCGGCGTAAAAAAGGGGGGCGCCCATCTCCGCCGCGATGCGCAGGGAAAGCCTCTGGGCCTCCAGGTATTCTCCCTCCAGCAAACTCTCCTCCGCGTCGTCTCTCTTCCCGCCAGTGCCTCACCCGGCACCCTAATTCTAACCCAACCGTTCGGGGGGCGCTCACGATCGCGGACAGCGGCGTGACGCGGCTTCTCCGCGTGCATACCGAGCGAGCACCACATGCAGGTAAAGGCCGCGGCATCCATGCGCTTGCGCCGCTCTCTCGGTTGTTTTCCGAGCGCAGGCGCATATAACCGCCCCCTCGATTGCTTTTTGTTTGCAGGCGCATATAATCTTTGACCTATAGTTCCGTAGGCTGCTCGCTTTCCTGGAGGTGTTGCCCGATGACCCGCTCCGAAACGCAGAAGCTTTCCGGCTACAAGCTGATGGCGGACCTTCTCACCGCCTCCCGTTTGCCCATCGCCTTCGTGGTGGTGCTCCTGGGGATTTTCGGCGGGAGATCGGCGCTCGGGGCAGGGCTCCTCTTGATCCTTATCGGCTGGACCACGGACATCTTGGACGGAAGGCTTGCCCGCCTCGACCCCGAGGGCGCCACGACCAGGTTAGGGGACGCGGACCTCGCGGTCGATCTGGTGCTCGACGCGGCCGGCCTCGCCCTTTTCATCCTCGCCGGCATGGTGCCCGCCGTTCTCGGGGCCGGCTATCTTCTCCTTGCGGCCACGGTTATCCTGATAAGGCATACCCGCGCCGTCATCACCTATTTCGAGCTCCCCGTTCTCGCCCTTCACCCGGTGATGGCCTTCGCGGCGTCCCGTTTTGTGGGCTGGCTCTACGTGTTGTGGCTCGCCTTCGCCGCCGCCTTGAACCGCAAGCGCCTTTTCGAGATCCTCGCGGTCCTTGTGGGCAGGGAAAGCGGGGGGAAAGAGCGGGAGTAGGCTCGGCGCTTGTCGGCTTGACGACCCCGGCTGCGGGCCTGTGCGACTCTCGTCGCCGGTCGTTCCCTGGGTCTCGGCTACGGCACCGCGTCCTCGCCTTTGGCCGGGGGCGCGGCCTTTTTCGCGGCCTCCTCCAGTACGCCTTCCGGCATGCGGGCCGCCCTCCTCCTCCAGACCCCGAGGGGAACGGTCAGAAAGGCGGCGTTGGCGGCCAGGACCCACAGACTCACCGCCACCACCGCCTGCAAGCCCCAGCCCGCGGCCAGGGCCCAGAGCGACATCCCCGCCGCAACCATCGCCATGAGGCCCGCGAGCATGGAAAGGGAACGGCGCAGGCGCTCCAGCCTCGACGCCGCCTCCAGCGGGTACAACAGGGCCGGGGGCGGCTCCTTTTCTCTATTCAGGTAACGCGAGAGGATGACCAGGAAAGAGCTGTCCGGTATGCTGCCTGCGAGAGAGGCGGTGGCGCCCACCATGGTCACGTTTACCAGCGATACCATTCCCAGAACCATCACCCAAGCCAGCATCCCGGGCATATCCTTTCGATCTCGGCGCGGCTAGAGCGCAGCTTGCGAGTCGCGGTGATATCCGCCGCCGCAAGCTCCTTTTTCCCTGCCTGCCTTGGGGCGGCCGGCGCTCCTTCTGGCGCCGTCGCTGCCCCGCGGGCAAACCCATTATCGGGCAACGGCTCTGCCGCCGCAAACATGTTTCCCGCCTTTCCGCGGCTGCGGAGAATCCCGGGCGGACCCAGACCCCTATGCCTCCCGGCGCCTCAAACCGGCCGCACACATGCGCCCCGCCTCAAGGGTCACGGGCGCCCCGTCTCCGGCCCCATTTCGCCGCGGCGGCGTTGCCGTTTGCGGTCACCTGCCTTACAGTTGAGCTGGTGAGGCCTCATGCTGGATTATTATCTTTCCGTACTGGAGGGCAAAAGGCCGGCGCGCCACTGGCTCGCCTCCCGCGTCGCCGCGGGAGCGGACGACCTCTCCGGCATGACGGAGAAAGAGCTGTGGTCCCTCCACCACTCCGCCATGGAGGAACACAGGGCCTTGGTGAGGGGGGAGAAAGAGCCCGGTTCCGTCCGGAGTCCCTCGCTGCTGGACCTCAAGGTGGTCCTTGCCCGCCGCATTCTCTCCTCCTGCCGCATGTGCGAGCGGCGCTGCGGGGCCGACCGCGCCGCGGGCGAACGAGGTTACTGCGGGGTGGGCGCCGAGTCGCGCGTGGCTTCGATGTTCCTCCATTTCGGAGAGGAGCCGGAACTGGTCCCCTCGCATACCATCTTCTTCTCCGGCTGCACCTTCCGCTGCGTTTACTGCCAGAACTGGGACATCGCTATGGACGCGCGCGCCGGAAGCCCCGCCGACCCCGACCTTCTCGCCCGCAGCCTTCGCGAGGGCCTTCGGCAGGGATCGCGCAACGCCAACTTCGTGGGAGGCAATCCGGACCCCAACCTACATGTTATTCTGGAAACGATTTCCTGGTTGGGAGACGATGGCAAGCGCCTTCCCATGGTCTGGAACTCGAACATGTACACCTCCAAAGAGGCCATGCGCCTCCTGGACGGGGTAATGGACGTCTATCTCGCGGATTTCCGCTATGGCAACGATGCCTGCGCCGCTCGCTATTCCGAAGTGGAGAGATATTTTGAGGTGGTGAGCCGCAATTTCCTCCTCGCCCACCGCCAGGGCGAGATCATGCTGCGTCAACTGCTCCTTCCCGGACACCTTGAATGCTGCACGGCCAGGATCATGACCTGGGTGGCCGAGAACATCCCCGGCACCTACTTCAACCTCATGTTCCAGTACCGGCCCGAGTACCGCGCCGCCCTCTACCCCGAGCTGGACCGCAGGCTCACGGGCGAGGAAAAGCGCGAGGCCCTGGGGCTGGCGCGCCGACTGGGTCTCGCCCTCGATTAGGGGCATCCCCGCCTCGTCCTTTTTCTCCCCATACTCCCTGGAATGGGCGCATGGGGAGCGGGGAACGCGCGAGAGGGCCGGGTGCGGAAGGCGGCGTGTGCGGGCGCGCCTCAGCCCTTTTGCGGGCCCCTCACCGTAAGGACAGGGTAGGGGATCTCGATGCCCTCCTCCTCCAGGGCCCGCTTTACGGCCGCTATGGCCTGTGATTTGACCTCCAGAATGCTCACGCACTCCGGGTCCACCCAGAAGTAGGCTCGCAGGGACACGCAGCTCTCGGCCAGCGACTCCGCCACCACCAGCGGCGCGGGGTCGGGGAGGATTCCCCCCAAGCCCGCCAGGGCGTCGGCCGCCGTGGACAGCGCGGAAGGGATATCCTGCGGGAAGGCGATGGCGACCTGAAAGTCCAGGCGTCTCCGGCGGTTGCGGTTGTTGTTTATCACCGCGGTGCGGAAGATGTTCGCGTTGGGCACGAACACCTGCCGCCCGTCATAGGTGCGGATAACGGTATCCCTGACCCTGACGTCCATGACCGTGCCCTCCACGTCTCCGAAACGCACCACGTCGCCGACCACGAAGGGCCTCTGAAGGATAAGGATGATGCCGGCGAGGAAGTTCTCCACCACGTCCTTGAGGGCAAAGCCCACGCCCACGCTGACCAGCCCGAGGGAGGTCACCAGGGCGCCGGCGTTCACTCCCATCACCCCCAGGCCCACCAGGACGCCCACCACCATGGTGGCCATGAAGCTCATCCGCGAGACCAGCCTTGCCGCGTGCTCCGAGGCTTTTACGTGCCCGAGGGAGCGAGCCACCACGAAACGTATCCCCCGCGCCAGCAGGTAGAAGGCCAGAAAAACCAGAAGTCCCGTCCCCAGGGAGGGGAGACGGGTGACGAAACCCTCCCAGAGCTCGCGCAGGGCATCTATAAAAAGGTTGGCGGTCATCATCTCACTTGCTTTTCTCCTCGGCGGCCTTTGCCTCCCCGTCCTGCGTGACGCCGTTTTCCGCCGGCTTTCCCGGGCCATCCGCCGCTTCGGGCTTGGGATAGAGTCCCCTCAGCCACTGCAGCATGTTCTCGGGAAGGTTCTCTTCCACCCAGGCCTGGTCGGGGAAGTTGTCGCGCACGTAAGCCCAAACCGTTTCCCCCTTACCCACCTCCTCCTGCAAAACGTTCCTCAGCCCGTCCTGGGCGCGCAGGAAGTCGGTGTTCTTCTGGCGCATCATCGATTCACTGGTGCGCACCACGACGAACACCTCCTCCGCGCCCTCCACCGCCCGCGCCACCGTGAAGGACCTGCGATACCCGGGTAGAAGCACCGCCAGAAGGATGATGGCCAGGGTGATAAGCGTCACCACGTTCACCACGATGGCCGCCACCAGGCTCACCTTGCGTCGCGACTTCTCCGTCCCGGGAGCCTGCGCTCGGGCCGCCCGCCTGGGAGCCCTTTCCATCTCCTCCACGCCCTCGACCTCTCGTCTTTCCTCGTTCTCATCCCTCTTGTCCAAGGACATCACCTCCACGCTTGAAAACTTCTCCGCCCGCAACTCTTTCCCTTGCCGCCATACGGAGCGGGCACGTGACCACCCGGGTAAGCGCGGTGCCATCCTATTTTAAGTCCTTCGGGGCGATATTTGGGTGTTGCGGCCGCAACGAACGCTCCATCTCGTGGCCTATCCTTTGCGCCACCGGCTCTTTGCCGATCGCCATCCCATGCCATCCCATGGCCTTCGTCCTTCCGCCCGCAATCCCGGGACAGCAGACCTGTTTGAAGATATCGCCGGCGCCCAGGGCGCCCCGGCGGGAGGCCGCATCCGATGGCCGGTGCGGGACGCGCTCAGTGGCGGCGCAGGTCGCGCGTCGCTCTCCCCCCGTCCCGCGGCTTCAAGGCCAGGAACTGGCGCGGCGGTCAACGGCGTCTAATCAAGCTATGATATGTCCGGGGCGGAACGGCCCCACGGCGGCGGACGGGTATGGCCGGCGCGGCCAGGCAAGGCGAGCCCGACACCTATAGCCGCGCTTGTCGCTCGCCGTTCCATTTCGGCGCGTCCGTCCCGGCGTGGCCCGGGAGTTGACGGGGCGCTCCGCGTTCCGCCACACTGGTTTAGGCCGCTTGCGCACGTCGTTCCGCAGCGACGACACCCCGGGCGACGGTAATGCCGCTTTTCAGACTAGAGCAGAGGTGATGGATATGACCGAGGAGCACGCACTCCCACCCAAGCTGCAGATCCCTCCCCAGCCGCCGTTTGTCCCCCCTCCCCGAGGCGCTCGCGGCGGCTGGGGCATGGTGGCGCTGGCGGCGGCGGCAGGCATCGTCGCCGCGGTGGCGGCCATGTTCTTGCTGCCGCTCCTGTTCGGCGCCAACCCCGTGGACGTCCTGAGCAACAAGGGCGCGGAGCGCGTGCAGGAAGTCAGGACGGTGGAGGAGCGCGTGGTAAAAGCCGGCCAAGAGGCGGTGGTGGAGGTGGCCGCCAAGGTCCTGCCCTCGGTGGTGAACATCGAGGTGCAGTACGGCATCCTGGGCAAGGGCATCGGATCAGGCTTCATCTACCGACCCGACGGCTACATCATAACCAACAATCACGTGGTGGAGAACGCCTCCTCCATCAAGGCCTCCCTGCGCGACGGATCCGTTCACGACGCCAAGGTGGTGGGGACCGACCCCGAGACGGACCTGGCGGTGATCAAGATAGACGAGTCCGACCTGCCTCCAGTCACCCTGGGCACTTCCTCAGACCTGGTGCCCGGGGAGCTGGCGGTGGCGGTGGGCAGCCCCGAGGGCTTCGAGGGCAGCGTGACCAGCGGCATCATCAGCGCCCTTAACCGCAACATCTACGTCCCCGACGCGGCGCCGCTCCTCGACGTCATCCAGACTGACGCCGCCATCAACCCCGGCAACTCCGGCGGACCCCTATGTAATAGCGTGGGGGAGGTCATAGGGATCAACACCGCCATCTATTCCCAGAGCGGAGGATATGACGGCCTCGGCTTCGCCATCGCCATCGACAACGCCAAGCCGGTGATCGAGCAGCTGATCGAGAAGGGAAGCGCCGTGCACCCCTGGCTGGGGTTCAACGGCAGTACCCTGGATCCCGAGACCGCCAAGAGCTACGACCTCCCGGTCGAAAAAGGAGCCCTGGTGCGCAAGGTGATCTCCGGCACCCCGGCGGAGAAGGCGGGCTTGCAGGCGGGGGACATCATCGTGGCCATCGACGGCAACCCGGTGGACTCCATGGACCAGGTCATGCTGGAGATACGCAAGCGCAAAGTGGGCGACAGCGTCACCGTCACCTACTACCGCGGCAAGGAGAAACGGGAGACCACGGCGGTGCTGGAGGAAAAACCCGCGCGGGCGTTCTAGCGCGCGAGGCGCCGTTTCCGATCATCCTGCGGGCGCGCTCACGAAACGGGAGGATGACCTTGATCGCCAGGGAGCTGCGAGGACTCATAGACGAGGCCATAAGGGAAGCGGTGTCGCGGGGCGAGATAGCCGCTTCGGAGGTGCCGGATTTCGTCCTCGAGCGGCCACGCCACAAAGCCCACGGCGACTGGGCCACCAACGCGGCCATGGTGCTGGCCGGCGCCTCGGGGCGCAAACCGCGGGAGGTGGCCGAGGTCCTGGCTCGGCTTATCGAGAAGAGCGCCTGCCCCCCCGCCGGCTCGGTGTTGCGCGCGGTGGAGGTGGCGGGGCCAGGCTTCATCAACCTCGCGCTGGAGCGAGACCGCGTGCTCTCCGAGCTGGTGCGGGTCGCAAGGGAGGGGGACGCCTACGGACGCTGGGATCTTGGGGCGGGCATGCGCATAAACGTGGAGTTCGTCTCCGCAAACCCCGTGGGGCCCCTGCACGTGGGGCACGGGCGCTGGGCGGCGCTGGGCGACGCCCTGTGCAACCTTCTGGAGGCGGTGGGCTTCGAGGTGGACCGCGAATTCTACCTCAACGACTTCGGCACCCAGATGGAGATCTTCGCCGCTTCGGTGGAGGCGCGTTACCTGGAGCTGGCAGGACGCCCCTGCGAGTTCCCCCCCGACGGCTACCAGGGTTCCTATGTGATGGATATTGCCAGGGAGATAATGGAAGAGGACGAGGGTCGGCTCGCCGACGCCCCCCCACAGTTGCGCCGCGCGGAGCTGGGCGAGCGAGCTTACGGGATCGCGCTCTCGCACATCCGTAAGAGCATGGACGCCTTCGGGGTGCATTTCGACATCTGGTTCAGCGAGCGTGAGCTGCAGGGCAGCGGCGCGGTGCGCGAGGCGGTGGCCGGGCTGCTGGCGCGGGGCCTCGCCTACGAGCGGGACGGCGCGGTGTGGATGGCCACCTCGCGCTTCGGAGACGACAAGGACCGCGTGCTGGTGCGCAGCAACGGCGCCCCCACCTATTTCGCCGCCGACATCGCCTATCACCTCAACAAGATGGAGCGCGGCTACGACCGCCTCATCAATATCTGGGGAGCCGATCACCACGGCTATGTGCGCCGCATGCAGGCGGCCATGGAGGCCAACGGGCACGCGGACCGCCTGGAGGTCATACTCGGCCAACTGGTGAACCTCAAGCGCGGCGGCGAGCCGGTGCGCATGTCCAAGCGCACGGGGGAAATGGTCACTTTCGACGAGTTGCTGGAAGAGGTTGGGAGGGATGCCGCGCGCTACCTTTTTCTCACCCGCAGCCAGGACACCGCCCTGGACTTCGACATCCAGCTCGCGGTGGAGCAGAGCTTGGAGAACCCGGTCTATTACGTGCAGTACGCTCACGCGCGCATCTGCAGCATACTGCGCTACGGCGAGGGGCGCGGAGTCGAGCTCTCGCAGGAGATCCCGGGCCTGGACACGCTGCGCCTGCTGGAAGCGGAGGAGGAGTGGGACCTGGCCATAAAGCTGTTCGAGTTCGAGGAGCTGGTCCGTGACGCGGCCCTGGGGCGTGCCCCCCACCGCCTTACCCGCTACCTGGAGGAGCTGGCGGCCGCCTTTCACGTTTTCTATAACCGCCACCGCGTGATCAGCGACGACGCCGCGCTCACCTCCGCCCGCCTTTTCCTTTGCCGCTGCGTGTTGCAAGTGCTGCGCAACGGGCTTTCGCTTCTGGGGGTATCGGCGCCCGAGCGCATGTAGGCATGGGAGCGGCGGGAATCGCCGCCCTCCGTCAAGTCCCGGCTCCCGTCCTCGCGTGCGGCACCCCCGGTTTTGCGGGTATGCCACGGCGCTCCGATCCCAACCCTTGAAGCCGGCTACCGGCGCCCCCCCGGCTCGCGGGGAAGCCGCGTGCGTGCCGGGCATCAGCCTCGCAGGCGTTCCAGCACCCAGGAAACCGCCCTGTCCATAGCCGCCTCGTTCAGCCTCAATTTGTGGCCGCCGCCCTTCACGATGAACAGCTCCTTCGGCTCCTGCGCGGCCTCGTACAGGCGGTAGGCCTCCTCCACCGGCACCATGTCGTCGGCGTCCCCGTGCACGATGAGCAGGGGGATGGGAGACACCTCGGCCACCACCGCGACGGGGCTGTGCGCGAGCATCTCCCGGTAGTATCCCTCCTCGCTGGCCGGGAAGGCGGGGTCGCGGATAATGCCGATCTCCCGCGCGCGCGCGATGAAGGCCGCCATGCCCTCGCGCGGCAGAAGGCGCGAGAAGTCGGCGGGAGAGGAGACGGCTGCCACCCCGCAAAGCGCTCCGCGGCGCGCCGCACATATTATGCTCACCGCGCCCCCGCCGCTGAAGCCGAGAAGGGCCACGCGCCCGGGGTCGCAGCCCCGGAAAGCCCCCCTCGCCGCCTCAACCTCGTCGAGCAGGGCCCCCAGGTCTGAAACCCATCCCCCCAGCGAGAAATCTCCTTCCGAGAGACCCGTTCCCCTGAAGTTGAAATATGCCGCCGCGCAACCCGCCGCCGCGAAGCGCTCCGCCAGGGCGGGATAGCCGGGGTCGCCGGGCACCGATTCCCCGCTGGGAATTCCGTGGCAGAGCACCACCAGGGGCCACCTCTCACCCGACCGAGGCAATATCACCTCTCCCCGCAGGAGCACTCCTCCGACATCCAGCACCATTGCCCGTTCGCGCATCCTATCCTCCCCTTCCCCGGTGGCCTTGGGCCGGGGCTATTATTCCCCGCCTTCCCGCAGGACCACCCCCCGGTATCCGGCACCATTTTGCCCGTTCGCGCATCTTTCCTGACCTTCCCCAATGCCTCGGCATGGGCGGTCGGGCCGGCCCTGGTCGCGCGTGGCCTTCCTTTCCGCCATGCCCACCCGCGCGGGCGCGGGAAAGCGTCCCCTTCGAGCCGTTCGCCTCGCTCTTGATCTCCGTCGCCTTATCCTTATTCTCCCTCGCCCTCCTCCCTTCCTCGAACAGGCGTGAAGGGGGTGGCCCGGTGTCTTCATGGGGTTTAACCCCTCGTATCTCAGGGTAGATAACTATAGGGGTAACGCATCGGGTCGCAGTTGGGGACTGGCCGGATCATCCCGGGACGCAGGCCGGCGGGGCCCGGGAGAAAAGGAACGGCACCCGCGTGGTGCCTTCTTTTTTGGGAAAGGTGTCGCGGCGTGCTGCCGGCGTCACGCCCAGCTCGCCGACCTTCGCTAACCCATGGCCTCACCAAGAGGTGAAAAAGGGCGCCTTGCGGGCGAGGTAGAGGATCAACGGCATGACGTCCTCTCCCTTCAGCTGCCCCATGCCGCCCCCTGCAGCAGCCACCTCGTCGAAGCGCTCCAGGGCGTCCCTCCTAACCGTGGCCCCGTGAAAGAGGGCCGGCACGGGGTCGCCTCCGTGTATAACCCTGCCGTCCCGGGTAGTGGGAGTGGAGTGGTCGGCGGTGACCACCGCGATCAACTCGGGGTCGTCCCAGAGACGACCGGCCCCTGCCAGCGCCCGGTCCATGGCCTCGATCACCTCCGCCTTGGCGGTGGGATCGCCGCGGTGCGCCGCCTCGTCGGCGTGCTTGGTGTGCACAAACACGAATTCCCAGCCCCCGCTCAGCAGCTCCCCCGCAACCGCCAACTTCGCCTCCAGGTCGGCCCCCGCCTCCGCATCGCCGGTCCTCACAACACGCATGCCTAGAGCCTCGCACATGCCCATGAAGCAGGGGGTAGATACCACCCCCGCCGCTTTCATGCCGTGGCGCGACCGGAAGGCCTCCACTTCTCCCGCGAGTGAAGGCCATTTCTCGATGAGGCCGAGTCTCTCGCCACCCTTCTCCTCCTGCAGACCTATACGCGCCGTCGCCTCTTCCACGAAATGCCTCAACAGAGCCAGCGTGCTCGCCGTCCGGCCATCCTCCTCCCAGCCGCATGCCGCCCGCATCTCCCCCACAGCAAAGCTGTGGATGAAGGGATCGGTGGAGGTGACGTGGGGAGATCCTCCTTTTACCACCGCTATGAACTCTATGCCTCCCATATAGAACACCTCGACCCCCTCCGGCGCGGCGCCCACGACCTCCTCGGCCAAGGCGCCGCATACCTTGCGGAGGGAAGTCTCGTCTCCGTCAAGGACATAGGTGCCGCCGCTGCGATTCTCCAACCGCACCAGGTTGAACATGTACAGGGCATCTCCTCGCTCGAGCGGGATTCCCGCCGCAAGGGCGTGGAAATATGTGCGCCCCGGGTACTCCGCGGGGGAATACCCGAACATGGTCCAGTGCGCGACCTCGCTGGAGGGGCATATGCCCGGCCGTATGGGATACATGATGGCGCAACAGCCCTCCCCGGCTAGGCGGTCTAGGCAGGGGGTTCGCGCTGACTGCAGCGGGGTACGCCAGCCCAGCTCCGGGTGGGAGACGTCCGCCAGCCCGTCCAGGACCAGGAACAGCGCCCTCATGGCCTCACCCGCTTTCCCATCCTTTTCCCGCGTGTCGAGCCCCGTATCATCCTCGCTTTATGGCGGCTGTTATATGTTTCCACCCTCTTTCCCGTCCTTTTCCGCGTTATGTAATTGCGCGAGCAATTTGCCGCGCCGGATCTCTTTTCATGCCTTGCGGGATCGACGGCATGCTCACCTAACCCAGCTTTTCTTCATCGCCACCCGTCCGCAGGCGGTCACTCCCGCAATGCATCTCTCGCCGCTGCTTCATAGTCCACAGCTCCTCCCCCCTTCAGGTCCCCCAGGATGCGCAGGGTGACCGGGAGGAGGTATTCCTTCAGGTAGGCGTGAAGCGCTTCCGCATCATACTCCGCTCTGCCGTCCATGAGGCGGTAGTTCCCGGCCAGCACGCACTCCGGTTGTTCCTCGCCCTCGCGCCAGCTTCCCGCCAGCGACAGGATGGCCTCTTCGTCGTCAACGCACAGCAGGGGCATCTCCAGTTCCACGCCGAACGCCTTCATGGCGCGGTGGTAAGCCGTCACCGCCTCCGGGGTCTGGTTGACTTTTACCTTACCCCCATGCCTCAATCTCTCCCCGGCCACCAAGCGCGTCGCCCCCGAATCCCAGGCAAGGGGAGCGCGGCAGGCATGCAGGTACATATGACAGCCCACGCATATGTGCCAAGGGCCGTAACGCCGTGACAGCACGGCATTGGGCCGCCCCACCGTAGCCCTCCACCACGGGGGCGAGCCGACGATCGCCGCCTCCAAGACCTCCACCCCCAGGGGGATAAGCGCTTCGCGCAGGCGCCCCTCCGCCCGTTCCAGCGTGGCTATTTCGCCGAACTCCGTACCGGTAAAGGCGATCACCGGGAGCGCTCGGCGTAGGCGCCCCTCGCGCGCCACCGCGACCGCGGCCGCCACGCTGTCCCTGCCGGCCAGCTCCACCAACGCGTCCTCGGGTCCAAGGCCCAGCCCGTGAAGCGAAGCGAGCAGCGCTTCCCTTTGGAAAAAGCGAGCGGGGAACTCGCCGTCCAATCCTGCATCTCCCTCCGTTTGCCTTCGCCCAGCTCCCCCTTGCGGGGACAGCTATGCCCCTTGGAGTCGGGCCGGCCATGCCGCAACCCTTCGCATCACCTGGGCCTGACGGATTCTTGGGCCCCAGTGGCCCTCATCGCCCTGCCCGCCCGGCGTCGGCTCGTAGGCAGCGAGGTCTCAGTGGCTCGAGTCTCTTTCTTCCCACTGCGCCCCCGTCTTCAGCCTCAGGTCCCTTGGGCCTGACGAGGCCTCGGGTCCCGGCAGGCCTCATCGCCCTGCCCGCCCGGCGTCGGCTCGTAGGCCGATGGCGCCTCCGCGGTGTTTTCCATGCAAATCACCGCGAAGACGCGGCCAACGCCGCGCCGCAAAGCCCCCGGGCGTCGCCGACCTTATGGTTCCCGGTCCCGGCTCACCTTCCCGTGTTATTGCTCCCCCGTTCTGCCCGCATTTTACCCCATTTGGTCACGCATCGGCCTCCTTCGAGGTATGACGGGCGTCGTTGCCTGTTAACAAGCGTGGCCATATGCTCGATATATAGAGTTGTAGCCCCTTGCATGCCGGAGCGGGAGGACGAATGCAACACAGCGAAGAGGTGGAGGCCTTGAGCGCACGCGCCGCCGCGCTGGCGGAAAACATCCGTCGGGTGATCCTGGGAAAGGACACACAGGTGGACCTGGCGGTAGTCGCCCTGCTGAGCGGCGGCCACCTTCTCATCGAGGACGTCCCCGGGGTGGGGAAAACCATGCTCGCCCGCTCCCTGGCGCTCTCCGTTTCCGGCGCTTACCGGCGCATCCAGTTCACCCCCGACCTCCTTCCATCCGACATCACGGGGACGGCGGTGTTCAACCAGAAGACGGCGGAGTTCGAGTTCCGCCCCGGTCCCGTCTTCGCCAACGTGGTGCTTGCCGACGAGATAAACCGCGCCACCCCGCGCACGCAGTCCAGCCTTCTCGAGGCCATGGATGAGGGCCAAGTGACGGTGGACGGGGTGACCTACCCCTTGCCTCGCCCCTTTTTCGTCATCGCCACCCAGAACCCGGTGGAATACCATGGCACTTATCCCCTCCCCGAGGGACAGCTGGACCGCTTCTGCATGAGCGTGACCCTCGATTACCCCTCGGAGGAAACGGAACGCCTGGTGGTGGGAGGCCAGCTGGAGGAACACCCTGTTTCCGCCTTGCGCCCGGTGCTGCGCGCGGACGAGCTCGCCGGCCTGCAGCGCGCCGTGCGCTCCGTGCGGGTTGACCCAGACGTGTTGTCATATGCCGTCAGCTTGGTGCGCGCCACGCGCCAAGACGACGGCCTGGCGCTCGGCGCCAGCCCTCGCGGCTCGGTCTTTCTGGTAAGGGCGGCCCAGGCCCGTGCCCTGCTTCGAGGCAGGGACTTCGTGGTCCCGGATGACGTCAAGGCGTTGGCGGTGCCGGTGCTCGCTCACCGCGTGATCCCCGCGTCACGCTCCCTCGGTCCCGAGGGGGCACGCGAGGCTATCCTGCGCCTTATGGCACGCGTGCCGGTCCCCGTGGTCTAGGAGGTCGCGGTGCTCTTTTCCCGTTCCCTGTTGGTGGTCGCCCTCTCCATGGCCATGGTGCTCATAGGGGTCAACTCCCAGTCGGGGTGGATGTACTGGCTGGCGGGGCTGCTCCTCGCCGCCCTCCTGGTCTCCTGGGTCCTTTCCGCGCTACAGGTGAGAGGCCTCGTGCTTTCACGACGCCACGCCCCTGAGGTGGGGGAACACGACCTTTTACGCATCACCCTGGAGGTGCGCAACCGCGGCCGGTTTTCCCGCCACCTCCTGGAGGTCATCGACGAGGACCCCGGCACCAGGGACGGCGGTCGCAAGCCGAGGCTGCGCGCCCCGCGCAAGACCCTGTCCGAGTACCTGCGCGATCCCTCCCCCCCCAGCGGCGGCGCCCCGTCGGAGTCGGGAGGGAGGGCGGCGTTTCTGGTGCCGAGCATCGGCAGAGGCGATATGGTTACCATAACCTACCAGCGTGGCGGACTGCGCCGCGGTGTCTACCGTGACTGGCCCGCGTACTTCTATTCCGAGGGCATCATCGGGCTGGCCAGGCACGCGGGGAGGGTCAGGGCATCCTCCACCCTCACCGTGCTGCCACGCTATGTTGAGCTGGGCAGCCTGCCCCTGGTCGACTCCTTCCTCCACCCCCAAAGGACGCTGCAGGAGGTCTCCAGCAAGGGAAGCGGCTGCGAGTTCTTCGGGGTGCGGGAATACCGCGCCGGCGATCCCCTGCGCCACGTGCACTGGAGGACCACGGCACGTCGCGGGGAGCTGGTGGTCAGGGAATTCGAGCGCGAGACGGGGGCGCCCCTGGTGGTACTGGTGGACAACCGCGCGCTGGACGGAGGCGATCTCGCCGCCGAGCTCCTTGACTCCGGCGCTCGCCTTGCCGCGAGCATCGCGCTCTACGCCCTCCATGCCGGGCACCCCGTGATCATGGCCGCATCCCGCGCCGGAACCCTCGAGACCTTGCGGGCAAGCGCCTTTCACGCCGTCTTGCGGTGGCTGGCGACCCTGGCCCCGGAGGGAAGGCTGGGGTTGGCGCCGCAGGCAAGGCTCCTTGGCCGCGAGCTCACGCCCGGATGCTTTTTCTGTTGCGTAACCCCGGCAGTGGAGATGGATTCGCAGGGGCTGGAGGCGGTCCTTCCCCCCATGTGCCGCATGTCCCTCGTCCTCCTCGACCCCGACTCCCATTCGCGCAACGGATCCGCCCGCCATGCCGCCCCTACGCCTCAGCGGGCCCTCGAGATCCTGACCCGCAGGCCGCCCCTCGGCCTGCACAGCGTTGCCATATACAGGAAAGGCGATGACATAAGGAGATGTTTGGAAGAGCCCTCGATTACTTTCGCAGGCTCAACGCTCCCCGCGAGGTAGAGGACTCCGTAGCCCTCAGGGTTGCGGTATGGGCCGCGGTTTGCATCTCCCTCGCGGCGCTGGCCCAGCAGGGTGCGGCTTCCACGCAGGTGGTGGCCATGTCCATGGCCCTGCTCACCCTGGGATATTTTGTCAGCTGGCGGAGGCGCTACCGGCCGAACATCCCCGCCAAGCTGGCGATCATGGCCCTTACCCTGGCCGCCCTGGTCTCCTTCCTGCGCCAGGTTTATCTCCAACCCTACGATCCCCGTATACCCCTGGCGGAGCTGTTCGTTTGGGTGCAGGTGCTGCACGGTTTCGACCTGCCTCGCGCCAAGGATTTGCTGCTTTCGCTGGTGAGCTCGTTCATCCTCATAGCCCTTGCCGGCTCTTTCGCTCTTTCCGCCACCTACGGCCTGGCGGTCCTGGCCTGGCTGGGCGCCGCGCTTCCCGCCCTTTACTTTATCCAGGCCTCCCGTATGCGGCTTCTCTCCACCCGGCCCGAGAAAGCCGTGGTGCGCCCGCCGACCCTCAAGGGGATGCTGACCATGCTGGTGGCGCTGGTCTTGACGATCTCCCTTGCCGGGCTGGCGGTGGGCGCGTTCGTGCCTCGTGTCAACGCCAGCTACCTGCGGTCGCTGCCCTTCTCCCTTCGCCGCGCCCTTCCCTCCTCCAGCGCCTATGGTTTTTCCAATCCCGGCTACCCCGGGTTGCCTTACCGGCCACCCGACAGCCCGCTGCCGGTCAACCCCGAGGCCTACTTCGGCTTCAGCCCCTACCTGGACCTGCGCGCCCGGGGGAAGCTGGTGGATGCCCCGGTCATGAAGGTGCGTTCCACGGAACCCGCGTACTGGCGGGGCATGACCTTCACCTCCTACAACGGCTATTCCTGGCTGGCGCCCGAGGAGGAGCCGACGCGGCTGCGCACCGCCGAGCAGCCCTTCGAGGTGGACTACCCGCCCACGGAAGCCCACCTCGCTTCCGCCACCGTGATCCAGACCTTCTACCTGGAGCGCGCACAGCCCAGCGTGATCTTCGCCGCCTTCCGCCCTGCCACCGTTTACTTCCCTTCCGATTTCATCTACCGGGATTCCTCAGGTCTAAAGAGCCCCTTCGAGCTGGACGACGGGCTGGTCTACAGCGTCGTCTCCCATTACGTAGCGCCCGGGGATCACCTCTCCTCCTCGCTCCTCGAGGTCCCGGCGGACTCCATGCTGCCCTACCTCGAGCTGCCGCCACTCCCGGACCGCGTGGTGGAGCTGGCGCGGGAGATCGCGCCCGCGGGCGCGGGCCCTTACCGGCGCGCCCTGGCCATAGAGGAATACCTGCGCGGCAACTACCGTTATTCCCTGGACATTCCGCCGCTGCCGCAGGGAGAGGACGCCGTGGACCACTTTCTTTTCGGCGCCAGGGCGGGTTACTGCGAGCACTTCGCCAGCGCATACGCCGTGCTGTGCCGCCTTTCCGGAATACCCGCCCGCGTGGTCACGGGCTATTCCACCGGCGAGTACAACCCCTTCACGGGGCTTTACGAGGTGCGCCTGGGAGACGCCCACGCCTGGGTCGAGATCTACCTCGAGGGCGTGGGGTGGATCACGCGCGAGCCCACCCCCGGCTTCTCCATGCCCGATCCGGGCCGAGGCTCGGGGGCCCTCTGGGCCTTTGGGGAGTTCTTCTCTTGGATGGGGCGCAACCTGTCGGCCCTCTTCCCGCCCGCGTTGCGTGCTTACGCCAGGCGAACCCTGTCCGCCATAGCGTCGGGCACATCGGCGCTTGCGAGGGGTGTCGCCTACTCCGCCAGGGAAGCTCCCTGGTTGCCGCTCCTCTTGGCCCTGCTGCTCTCAGCGCTGCCCATCGCCTGGGCGGGGCGCCGCAAAAGGCGCCGGGTCGTTTCTTCCTCGCCGGGCGGAGGAGATCATCTGCAGATCATGCGCGAGTTCCTGGAGAGGATGCGCGAGCTCGGTTTGGCGCGGCAGCAAAGCCAGACGCTGGAGGAATACGCCTCTATGCTGTGCGACCTGCTCCCGGGCCTGGACATAGGACGTGAGCTGTCGCTTTTCCAGCGCGCCCGTTACGGCGACCAGGTGTTGGCGGATGAGGAGCTGCGCAAACTGAACAGGGGGCTGGATGCGGCCGCGACGACCTTGGCCGCGAGGGTGGGCGGGGCATCCGCGGCCGCAAGATCCAGGCGCGCGCGCAAGCCGCGCGCCTAGCGGGGAACCTCCTCCTCCAGGTCCAGCTCCATTTCCTGGCTCATGGACCTCGGCGCATAAAGCGGCCGCTTGAAGAGGTTCTTCATGTCCGTCCACGGGGAATCGGCTGCGCCTGCCCTGGAAACCACCTCCCGGAAGCTGTTCACCTTGGCATCCAGGTTGTCGATATGGTGGAGAACGACCGCCTCCAGGGTCTTGGGGCGCTTCGGTGAGCCCCACTCCAGCTCGCCGTGATGGCTGAGGACGGCGTGACGAAGCCGCATGGCGAGATCGGGCGGGAACCCGGGCAGACCGGCGATGCGATCCCTGATCATCTCGTCCGAGAGCAAGAGGTGGCCCAGGAAGCGGCCGGCATCGGTGTAGTCTATGGCGCGGTCGAAGTCCAGTTCCTCGATCTTGCCGATGTCGTGCAGGGTCGCAGCGGCCACCAGGAGGTCGCGGTCCACGTCGGGATAGAGGTCGCTGACCATGCGGCAGATGCGCACCGTGGTGGCGGTATGCTCCAGCAGGCCCCCCAGATACGGATGATGGTAATTTTTAGCAGCGGGCGCGGCGGTGAACCTGCGCATGAAGGCGTGGTCGTTCAGAAAAGACAGCAGCAGCGCGCGCAGGTGGGGATCCCGCACCTCCTCCGCCGCCAGGCGCAGCTCCCCCTCCAGCTCCACGCGGTCCGTCTCCACAACGCGCAGGAAATCGGCCGCGTCAACCTCGCTCTCATCGCAGCGGCGGAGGGAACTCACCACAACCTGCAGCTGGTCGCGATATTTCTCCACCCGCCCGCTCACCGCCACATAGTCCTTTTCCGCGAAGGCATCCTTGTAGCGGCTCACGCCGTCCCACATCCTTGCCTCTATCCTTCCGCTCCTGTCCACCAGCTCCAGCGCCAGGTAGGGGGCGCCCACCCTGGTCTTGCGCACTTCCTTGCGCGTGACCACGAAAACGCTCTTGACCTCCTCGCCGGGCTGTAGGTCCTTGACAAGCTGCTTTGACAAGTCCGCCTCCAGTTCTCTACCTCTCCCTTGTATTCTTCTCCCCCCTCGCGGCCTTTCCTCCGCCCACCGCCCCCGGCGCCGTGACGGAGTCGGGAGCGGTCAGGGCTCCCGCTCCGCCGGGTCGCCCCTCCGCGGCGGGCCCGGGACATTCAGCCTTCGTCAACACCTTTTTTCGCAGCCACCGCGCCGCCAAAACGCCGCCGGCGTCAACCGCGATCTCGTTACCCCGCCCCCCTCATTCCCGGGGGTCCATGCCGCCTCGGGTCACGACGAAAACCGCGCCCTTGCGGTGGATGGCGCAGACAAGCGGTGCGCGACCTTTCAAGACAACGGTTTAAGCCGATCTCCTGCGAGTCACGTTCGCTCTCACCCTTCGCGCCCATCTTACACCCCAGGTATGACATCGCCCGTGAGTTCCTTCCCGGCGGCGAAGAAGGCTGGGCCCCGCGGCGTGAAGGGAGGGGGCGGGCTGGGAGCCCGCCGTCATCGACATCGATGCCCGGGGCATCGACAACGAGGTGGTTGACCGGGCGTGTGGGCCGGGCGGCCTCCCCCTGCCCTTGCCGGGAAAAGCGCGGCGCGACAAAAGGCCCGGGGCGCTTTATCCCCGGGCTCAACGCACTGGTGGGCCTAACTGGATTTGAACCAGTGACCTCACGCTTATCAGGCGTGCGCTCTAACCGACTGAGCTATAGGCCCTTGCAGAAAATGATTATAGCCCCAAGGGCCCGGGCGCACAAGAAACCGTCCTGGTAGGCGAATATCATCTTCATCATCGACTGGCCGAGCCCAAACACGCCTCGGCCGCTTTCGCCTCTGCCTTCTCTTTATCCTTCACGCCCTCGGCCATACGCAATTTCATGCCTGGTTCACGGATCGAGCGTTTGGGAGGTCACCTTTTTCCTTTCGTCGATTTTTGGCTGGGCACAAGAAGCTGCTTGAGCTGGCAGGATGATGGGGTGGCCTCTCTCGATCCTTTTCCACCCGGAAGGCGCCGGAGCAAGCCGTGGAATCGCGGGCCAGCCCGGTGTGGTAGATATGCGTGGCGGCCGCAAAGGATCTTTCGGTAGGGCACCGACTGGCTTTCTGCGCCTGGCCGATATGCACATTTTCGACAACATGTTGTGGAAACTATCACCTTGATGCCCCATATATTGTGCCTAAGGCGCTCGGGGAACCGTAGTCCTTTCAGCCCTGGGGACGCGGGTTGAGGCCCTCGGGGAGCCGGAAGTTGGCGGGGGACACCTCGCCCACGCGCCGGTATTCCCACCTTATCTCCTTGAGCGTCCTGCCGCCCAGTTCCGCCCGCCAGTAATCGGGCAAGCCCTCGGGTCCCCCCGTGCCGGCGCGTATGGTCCTGCCGTCCGAGGTGTCCATGCGAAACTCCCCTCCCTCCCAGAATTGCTCCAGGTCGAAGTAGGCCTTCATGACCACGTCCGGCATGAACCCCGCCCTGGAAAGGGCGGCGTCCCGGCTTATGGGTTCGTAGGTTCTCTGGGCCAGCCTCACCAGCCAGCCCTCCCCCGTTTCCCGGCTGAAGACGATCACCTGGTTCGTCTCCTCCGAAACGATGCGGAAAGACCCGCCGTCGAAGATCCCCACTCCGCGCGTCTTCCCGTCTTCCAGCGTTTTCACCTGGTAACGACCCTCGTAGGTGCTGCGCATAGACCTCTCCCGCGGCGAGAGGGAGCCCTTCTCCTCCCCGCCGCCCCCGCATCCCGCACAGGCGATAAGCAGCGCGGCCAGCGCGGCCAGTATGACCGGGGCCGCCTTGCGCCTCGCCGAGACCCTCATCCCTTGATCACCGCCACCGGGCGCGTACGGGCTACGCGGCGCGAAAGGCCCGCCCCCTCGCATATCTCCACCACCTCGCGCACGTCCTTGTAGGCCTCGGGGGCCTCCTCGGCCAGTCCCGCGGGATGGCCTGCCCGCACCATGATGCCCCTGTCCTCCAGCCGTCGTCGCAGCTCCTCCCCCCGCACCTTCTTCTTCGCCGCCTTCCGGCTCAGCTGCCTTCCGGCGCCGTGGCAAGTGGAGCCGAAGCTTTTGCGCAGCGCTTCCTCGGTGCCCACCAGAACGAAAGAGTGGCTACCCATGTCGCCGGGGATTATCACCGGCTGTCCCGTGCGGGAATATCTCTCCGCCACTTCCGGGCGGCTAGCGGGGAAGGCGCGCGTGGCTCCCTTGCGGTGCACCAGCAGCATCCTGTTCCTGCCCTCCACCTCGTGAGGCTCGAACTTCGCCAGGTTGTGCGAGACGTCGTAGAGGACCTCCATGCCTAACGACCTCGCGCTCGCCCTGAAGGCTCGCTCAAAACATTCTCGTATCCAGTGGGTGATGGCCTCGCGGTTGCACATGGCGAAGTTGGCCGCGCAGGCCATGGCCGCCAGGTATTCCCTGCCTTCGCGGGACTTTACGGGAGCGCAGACCAACTGGCGGTCCGGCAGCCGGTAGCCGTATTTCCCCAGCGTCGATCCCATTATTTGGATGAAGTCGGTGCATATCTGGTGGCCCATGCCGCGCGAACCCGAGTGTACCATGATCACCAACTGCTCCGGAAAGAGCCCTAAGCGCTCCGCGAGCGGATATACCTCCTCCACGACCTGCAATTCCAAGAAATGGTTCCCGGCCCCCAGGGTGCCCACCTGGTCGCGCCCGCGCGCGTAGGCCTTCTCGCTGACCCGTGAGGGGTCCGCCCCCGGGTAGCAGCCCCTTTCCTCCATGGCCTCGAGATCCTCCTCCCACCCTATGCCCCGCGCCACGAGCTCCTTGGCGCCCCGCGCCATCATGTGCTCCATCTCCCTGCGCCCCATGCGCAATCGGCCCTTGGTGCCCAGCCCTTTGGGCACTCCGGCCTCGAGGAGGTCGAGCGCCTCCCGCAGTTTCCCCGCCGCCTCGCGGTACGAGAGCGCGGTCTTTATCAGGCGCACCCCACAGGAGATGTCATATCCCACCCCTCCCGGCGACACCACTCCCTCCTCGGCGTCCGTCGCGGCGACCCCCCCGATGGGAAAGCCGTATCCCCAGTGGATGTCCGGCATGGCCAGCGAGGCCTTGACGATGCCCGGCAGGCAGGCCACGTTGGCCACCTGCTGCAAAGCGTTGTCGGCGTCGGCCTTCTCCAGCAGCGCGCGGTCCGCGAAAACGACCCCCGGCACGCGCATGCCCTCCTGGGCGTCACGCGGGATCTCCCAGGTAAAATCATCCAATTGTCTTACGACTTCCAGGTAGCCCATATCTCCTGCCCAGCGCGGCAGCGATGCCGCAATCCTGCCTTAGACGTCGAATATTACCTGCGCGACCCACATCCCCCCGTCCTCCCTGAGCTCCAGGCCGTGGTAGGTGGGCGCCTTTACCTCCAGCTTGAGCCCGTGCCTCGCGGGATCCAGCGGCTCCCCCCATCCCCACGCAGCGGCTTTTTCGTCCGACAGCTCCACCTCCGTGAACCAGCCGAACGCGAATCCCTCCGCCTCCACGTGGAAAAGCACCTCCGAAAGCCAGGCCACCAGCAGAGCCTCGCGATCGCCCGCCTCCGCCTCGATGCGGATCCTTTTCTCGCGCCTCACCTTTTCGAGGTCCAGCATGAGGGACATCATGCCCAGGGCGCAGTTCCTGAACACCTCGCCCAGGCCGGCTCCGTAGGCGCGGATGCCCACGTCCGCGGTGTGTTCCACCTGCTCGAAGGGCCTCAGGTCTATTCCCCCTCCGGCTCGCCCCCCAATGGCGCATCCACGCCCTCTTCCCCCTGCTCTTCTTCGGGAAGGCCCTCCCTGGACGCGAGCTGGGCTATGGAGGCGACGCGGTCGCTTTCGGAAAGCCTCATGATCCTCACGCCCTGGGTTGCGCGCCCCAGCCTCGAGATCTCCTCCACCTCCATCCTGATCACCACGCCGTCCACCGACACCGCCATCAGCTCCTGGTTCTCCTTCACCACGCGGGCCCCCACCAGCAGGCCCCTTCCCCCCGAGAAGGAGATGGTGCGCACCCCTTTCCCTCCCCTACGGTGCTTCGGGTACTTGGAGATGGCGGTCCTCTTGCCGTAGCCCAGCTCGGTGATGACGAAGAGGTCCGCGTCCTCCGCCGCTATGCCCATGGCGATGACCTCGTCGTCGTCCGTCAGGGTCATGCCCTTGACCCCGCGCGTGTCCCTTCCCATGGGCCGGCAGTCCGACTCGGGGAACCTTATGGCCTGCCCGTTTCTGGTCACCATCACCAGGTCGCAGGCGCCGTCCGTGAGCCGGGTGTCTATGACCTCGTCGTCGTCCACCAGGCTGATGGCGATGATGCCGTCCTTGCGCGGGGTGTCGTAGAGCTTGAAGGGCGTCTTTTTCACCATGCCCTTCTTGGTCGCCATTACCAGGTAGGCCTTGTCCGGATAGTCCCTGGTGGCGATCACCGAGCATATCTTCTCTCCCGACGAGAGGGGAAGCAGGTTGACCAGGGCTTGCCCCCGCGCCGCGCGCGACCCCTCGGGCAGCTCGTACACCTTGAGCCGGTATGCCTTGCCGCGGTTGGAGAAGAAGTGGATGTAGTGATGGGTGGAGGCGACGAAGAGATGCTCCACGAAGTCGCCCTCCTTGAGGTTCATCCCCACCACGCCGCGCCCTCCCCTCCTCTGGGTGCGGTAGGTGTTTATGGGCAGCCTTTTGACATACCCGGAGTGGGTGATGGTCACCACCACCTCCTCCTCCGCTATGAGGTCCTCCACCTCCAGGTCCTCGTAGTCGGGGACGATGTCCGTTCTGCGGGGATCGGCGAAGCGTTTTTTTATCGCCTCCAGCTCCTCCACGATAATGGCCCTGAGCTTTTTCTCGTCTGCCAGTATCTCCTTGAGGCGCGCGATCTCCTTTTTCAGCTCTTTGTGCTCCTCTTTTACCTTCTCCCTCTCCAGCCCCGTGAGCCGCTGCAGCCTCATGTCCAGGATGGCCTGAGCCTGCTCCTCGCTGAGCTTGAACTTTTTCATCAGGCCGTTTTTGGCGTCCTGTACGGTTCGGGAGGCGCGGATAAGCGCTATCACCTCGTCCAGGTGGGAGAGGGCCACGAGCAACCCCTCCAGGATATGCGCCCTTTTCTCCGCTTTATCCAGGTCAAAGCGCGTGCGCCTGGTAACCACCTCTATCTGGTGACCCACGTATTGCGAGAGCATCTCCCGCAAGCCCATGAGCCTGGGGACCCCGTCTACCAGGGCGATCATGATGATGCCGAAGGACTCCTGGAGCTGCGTGTGCTTATATAGCTGGTTCAGCACCACCTGGGGCACGCTTTCCTTGCGCAACTCCACCACCAGGCGCATCCCCGCCCGGTCGCTCTCGTCGCGCAGGTCCGACACCCCGGCCAGCTTCTTCTCTCGCACCAGCTCGGCGATGCGCTCCGTAAGCCTGGCCTTGTTCACCTGGTAGGGGATCTCGGTGACGACGATGCTGGCTTTGCCGGACTTGCCCTGCTCGATGTGGGCCTTGCCCCTGACCCTTATCACCCCGCGCCCGGTCTCGTAGGCGCTTTTCAGGCCCTCCAGGCCCATCACGATGCCGCCGGTAGGGAAATCCGGTCCCTTTACCATCTTCATGAGCTCGGCCGTTCCCACTTCCGGGTTCTCGATCACCGCTATGGCGGCATCGATTATCTCCCCCAGGTTATGGGGAGGGATGTTGGTGGACATGCCCACGGCGATGCCCGAGGACCCGTTGGCGAGGAGGTTGGGGAAGCGCGAGGGCAACACCGAGGGCTCCTGGAGGGACTCGTCGTAATTGGGCACGAAGTCCACCGTCTCCTTCTCGATGTCCCGCAGCATCTCCAGGCTTATGGGAGAGAGCCTGGCCTCGGTGTAGCGCATGGCCGCGGGGCTGTCGCCGTCCACCGAGCCGAAGTTGCCGTGTCCGTCGACCAGCTCGTAGCGGGAGGAGAAGTCCTGCGCCATCCTCACCAGGGTCTCGTAGATGGCGGCGTCTCCGTGGGGGTGATATTTCCCCATCACGTCGCCCACCACCCTGGCCGACTTGCGGTGGGGGCGATTGGGCAGCAGCCCCTGCTCGTACATGCCGTAGAGGATCCTGCGGTGCACCGGCTTCAGCCCGTCCCGGACGTCTGGGAGCGCCCTGCCGACGATGACGCTCATGGCGTAATCTATATAGGAGCGCCGCATCTCCTCGTCTATCTCCACCGGCCTTACTTTTCCGGCAAGGGCTTGTACCATTTTTCCTCCCCTTACTTGACCGTCGCGCCGACGCGGAAGAGGCTAGATGTCCAGGAACCTGACGTTGGTGGCGTGTTTCTGTATGAACTGGCGCCTGGCCTCCACGTCGTCTCCCATGAGGGTGTTGAATATCTCGTCTGCCACCAGGGCGTCCTCGAGCGTCACCTGCAGCAGGATGCGCTTCTCCGGGTTCATGGTCGTCTCCCATAACTGCTCGGCGTTCATCTCGCCCAGGCCCTTGTAGCGCTGTATTTCGTATTTCTTTCCCCCGAACCTCTTGGTAAGCTCTTCCAGCTCGGCGTCGTTGTACGCATAATAGTCCTTCTTGTCCGCGCTCAGGCGGTAGAGGGGCGGTTGCGCGATGTACACATACCCCGCTTCTATCATCTCCTGCATGTAGCGGAAGAAGAAGGTGAGGATGAGGGTCCTTATGTGGGCCCCGTCCACGTCCGCGTCGGTCATGATGATGGCCTTGTGGTAGCGCGCCTTGGAGATGTCGAACTCCTCCCCGATGCCCGTGCCCGCCGCGGAGATGATGGCCTGTATCTCGCTGTTGTTCAGGATCTTGTGGAGCCGGGCCTTCTCCACGTTGAGGATCTTACCCTTGAGGGGGAGGATGGCCTGGAAGCGCCGGTCCCTGGCCTGCTTGGCCGAGCCTCCCGCGGAGTCTCCCTCCACCAGATATATCTCGCACATGGAGGGGTCTTTCATGGTGCAGTCGGCGAGTTTTCCCGGCAGGGCGGTGCTCTCCAGCAGGCTCTTGCGGCGCGTCAACTCCCGCGCGTGCCTGGCCGCCATCCTGGCCTTTGACGCTCCCAGTATCTTGTTCACGATGGCCTTGGCGTCGCCGGGGTTCTCCTCCAGCCATTCCGCCAGCCTGGCGTTCACGGTGCTCTCGACGAAGCCCTTTATCTCGGTGTTGCCGAGCTTGGTCTTGGTCTGTCCCTCGAATTGGGGCTCCCTCAACCTCACGTTTATGATCGCCGCCAGTCCCTCGCGCACGTCCTCTCCGATGGGGTTTTCGTCCTTCTCCTTGAGCATGCCCTTACGGCGCGCGTAATCGTTTACCACACGCGTGAGCGCCGACTTGAAACCCGCTAGGTGAGTCCCTCCCTCATGGGTGTTGATATTATTGGCGAAGGTATAGATGTTCTCCGTGTACCCCTTGTTATACTGCATGCAGATCTCGACCTGGGCGTTCTCCTGCTCGGCGCTCATGTAGATGGGCTTGGCGTGCAGGGGATCCTTGTTGAGGTTCACGTGCCTAATGAAGTCCACTATTCCGCCCTCGTACTTGAATACCGCTTCCTCGGGCGGATCCTTCCTCTCGTCTTTCATCTCTATCCTCAACCCGCGGTTGAGGAATGCCGTCTCCCTCATCCTCTGGGCGAGCACATCGAAGTCGAAGTCCACCGTCTCGAAGATGTCAGGGTCAGGGGCGAAGCTTATAATGGTGCCGGTGCGGTCGGTTTTCCCCACTACCTCCAGCTTGGTGACGGGAACCCCCTTTTCGTACCGCTGTTGATAAACTTTCCCGTCGCGGCCTATCTCCAGCACCAGCCACTTCGAGAGCGCGTTTACAACCGACACCCCCACCCCGTGCAGGCCGCCGGATACGCGGTAAACCTTCCCGCCGAATTTCCCTCCCGCGTGGAGGGTGGTGAGCACCACCTCCGCCGCGGGACGGTTTTGTTTTTTCATGATACCTACGGGTATACCTCGGCCGTCGTCGATAACGGTTACCGAGCTGTCGGGGTGTATGGTTATCCAGATGTTCTTACAGTATCCGGCGAGGCACTCGTCTATACTGTTGTCCACCACCTCGTAAACCAGGTGATGTAGCCCCCTGGGGCCGGTGGTACCTATATACATGCTGGGCCTCTTTTTTACCGCATCGAGGCCCTCCAGCACCGATATCGAGCTCTCGTCGTATACCTCTGCTCCTTTGGTGGCTCCCGTCATTTATCCTCCGTCGTCGCTGCGGTTTTAAGCCGTGTTTCCGGGGTTTATCTGCTCTTTTCTCCTATAAACAATTATATCACTATATCGCCTGCGCGGCTCGTCAGAGCTCCGCTTATAGTTGTACGGGTGATTTTGGTGCGCCTTATTAGATGACGCTTCCGTCCGTAGTGTTTCACGTGCGCCAATAGCTGCTTGCACGCAGGGGACTCTATGTCCTTTCTTTATTAACCCTTCTGTTAAGGTTTATGTTTCTGATGATTATTTTACTTATCCCTCTCATGCCCATACCGTGGAGCTTTTCTATTATCCTCTCCTCAGAGTAATGGATGTCCTGAGCGACGGCGTGTGAAATAACCCCCACGTAAAGCCTATCCCCATCCAGTCGATACGGCGTGGTGTAGCTGGAGAACCTCTTTCCGGCGATGTCCTCCCAGCTTTCCTTTATTTTTAGAAGGAGGGTGAGATCGTCCAGTCCTTCCTCGCTCAGCAATTCCCCCATAGTCCTTCTTATATCTTTCAACATCCCTCCTTCAATTGTCGCTCGACGTTTAAAACCGGCCGACTTTGGGTGCGTTTAAGCTGTCCTCCAGCCGTGTCCGCCTCATTCTTTATGTTAAGAAGATCTTTTCCGCGCCGCTCAACTCCGTAAGGTCCTCCGTGTGGGTAAGTAAAACCTGTCCCCATCCTTGCATCTCCTCCAAAACACGCATGCGGTTTTCCTTGTCCAATTCCGAAAGGCAGTCGTCCATCAGCGGTATCACTTGCTCTCCGGCGATATCCCTTATGGTCTCCGCGACGCAGAACTTCCACATCAAGGCGACCAGTTTTTGCTCTCCTTGCGAACACTCTCGCCTGACGTTTCTCCCCCTTAGCTCCAATATCACCTCGTCACGGTGGGGCCCTATCAGGGTGGTCCCCCTTCCTATCTCCGCGTCCTCTATCCTCTCCAGCTTCCTCGTCACCCTCTCTTTCTCATATAACCCCTCCCCCATAGAGGAGTACAGCTTTGCCGTCACTTCCCCCGCTCCCCACTTCACACCCTTCCCCGACATTCTTTGCTGGAGCTCCTGTAGCCCCTCCGCTCTTTCTCTCACCACCTGGGTCCCCCATTCCAAAAGAAGCGGGTTCCAGCTTCTTATCAGTTCCTTTTCTCCCTCCTTTCTCCTCACCATTTTTATGGCCTCGTTTCTCTGCCTTAATACCTTTTGATACTCCCTGAGGGTGACACGATAGCTTTTCTTTATCTCCGCTAGCGCCTCGTCAAGTTGTCTTCTCCGCGCCTCCGGTCCCCCTTTTACCATCCAGAGATCGTCCGGATAAAACATCACCACCCTGATTCCTCTTATATATCCGCTCTCTTTTTTCTCTCCCTCCACGCTTACTTCCACACCCTTCTCCATCCTTGACGTGCCTCGTGCGGCCACTCTTATACACGCCCTTTCCCCACCTCTCCTGACCAGTTCCTTTACTTCCCCGCTTCTTACCGTTCTTCCCTGGATGGAAAAATAAACGGCCTCGAGAAGATTCGTCTTCCCGCGGCCGTTCTTTCCTATTATGGCGTTTATGCCGTTTTTAAACGCGAATCTCGCTTCCAGATAATTTTTAAAGTCCTTTAATTCGATCTCCTCTAACACTTCTACAGCCTTATGGGCATGATAACGTATCTAAAACCGTTTTCCTCTTTTTCCTTTAACATGCCGGGTTTTAAGGATTCGTTCACTCCGATGAGTGCCTTTTCTCCCTCCAGCGCCTGCAGCCCATCCTCGAGAAAAGAGGCGTTGAAGGCGATGTTTATCTCCTCTCCCTGGTGAACCGTCTCCACCTCCTCTTTACCTTCTCCCACATCCCTAGACTCCCCTTCAAGTATCAGTATCCCAGGCCTCGCGCTCATTTTCACCGTGCTGCTTATAAGCGATATCCTTTTTAATGCCTCTATAAGCTCTTTCCTATCGGCCTCTATCAGTATTCTCGTCTCCTCGGGTATAAACTGCCCGTACTTCGGAAACTTCCCCTCTATCTGTCGTATAACGTTTATTATGCCGTTCACATCAAACCGAAGCTGTCCTCTGTTCTCATCTCTCTTCACCTCCAGCGATCCGTCTTTTCCCGCCGCCCTCGCCAGGTTAACTAACGCGGTCGCCGGTATGATATATTCCCCTTCCTCTCTTACCGCGAATCCCCCTCTTATCTCCTCTAGTGCCAACCTATAACTATCCGTGCTCACCAACCTTATGAGATCCTCTCTTATCTCCATAAAGACTCCCGTTAAAGTCGGTCTTTTATCATCTCTAGACGCGGCTTTACTCACCTTGTGTACCGCGCTGAAAAAGCTTTTCGCATCCAAACCCTCTACCACCGCTATGTCCACCGTCGGTTGCTGGGGGAAATCCTCCACGGGCATGGTAAAAAGCCTTATATTACTTTTTCCCCCTTCTATCTCCAACTCGTTCCCCAGGTATGTCATCGACAACTTCTCGGCTCCAGAATCCCTTAAATAATCCTGTAAGGTCTTGAGGTTTACCACGCATGACCCCGCCTCCTCCACGCTGGCGGTGCACTGGGAAACGGTGTAGGATTCCAAATCCGTTGCGCTTACAACCAGCCTTCCTTCCTCACATTCTATTTTCACTCCCGATAGTATGGGCATTATCCCCTTTCCGCTTGCTGAATATTGTACTTTTTGCACTGCCTCCAGGATGTCTCCTCTCAGAACGACGAATCTCATCTCTTTGAGCACCTCCTCTTACGAAAACTAATAGTCTTTAAAAGAAAGGATAGGAGTAGAAGTATTAAAGCGTGTTGAAAAATAGGATAAATATAAAACAGCAGATCGGAACGGTGCGGAAAGGTAATAAGGGTTGTTAAAAAGATGTAGATAAGAGATACAATAAAAAGAGTTTTTAAACACCAAAAAACAACCCTCTCCAAAAATACTTCCTTATGCACACCATAACGACCGTTAAGCAACACTTTTTCTACCCCTGTTTTATACGGTTGGTCAGTTTTTGCACCGCGTCGTAAATATCCCTCTTCTCCTCCATGAGTTTCTTTATTTTTTCCACGGAGTGAATGGTGGTGGAATGATGTCTTCCTCCGAAGGCGCCGCTTATGGCGGGAAGGGATGCGTCGGTCAACTCCCTACATAGATACATACATATCTGCCTCGCGGTGACGAGATGCCGCGAGCGATTAGGACTGGTAAGCTGAGATAAGGAGATATTGAAGAAATCGGCCGTGGTCTTCATGATGTGCTCGATGGTTATAGTTCTGTCCTCTTCTGCGGGAAGGATATCGCGTAAAACCTCCTTCGCCATGTCCAGACAGAGCGGTTCCTTGGTGAGGTTTGAATAAGCGACCACCCGAATGAGGGCCCCCTCCAGCTCCCTGATGTTGGACACGAATTTGGAGGCGATGAAGTCGATGACGTCGTCCGGGACGTCTTTTTTATCAAGGGCGGATTTTTTGCGGAGGATGGCGATTCTGGTTTCCAACTCAGGGGGCTGGATATCGGTCGTCAAACCCCACTTAAAACGCGAAACCAGCCGGTCCTGCAGACCGCCGATTTCCTCCGGAGGACGGTCGCTGCTCAAAACGATCTGTTTGTTGTTGTTATAAAGTTCGTTAAAGGTGTGGAAAAACTCCTCCAAGGTCCTCTCTTTGTTGGCGAGGAACTGGATGTCGTCAACCAGGAGCATATCGATGGAACGATACCTTTTCTGGAAAGCCGAGGTGCGCCCGGAGGAAAGGGCGTTGATAAAGTCGTTGAGGAACTGTTCAGAACTCCGATAAAGCACCTTAAAACCGGGGAAGAGGTGTTTTGTATAGTGACCGATGGAATGAAGGAGATGGGTCTTGCCGAGTCCCACACCGCCGTAAATATACAGGGGGTTATAAGAAGTAGGGTTCTCGGATACCGAGAGAGCGGCGGCATGAGCGAAACGGTTACTGGAACCGATGACGAAGGTCTCGAAGGTGAACCTCGGGTTTAGGTCCCCACCCTCGTCCATACCCTCCGACTCAGAGAGGATGTTGACGTCAAGGTAAACCGGATCGCGCCCCGGTTTCTTTCTGCGGTCCTTGAGGACTACCTTTACCTCATCTACTCCCGGAAACACTTCCGCGGCCGCTTGTTGAAGAAGGCCCAGGAAGCGTTTGTCCACCCACTCTTTAGTAAAGGTATTGTTCGTGTATATAAAAAGAGTCGAACCCTCAACTTTATGGACATGAAGGTTCTTAAACCACATAGAAGACGACTCAGGAACTCGTTCCTGAAGTGAATCCAAGCATTTTTGCCATAACAGGTCGATTTTATGAGTCATCGGATCATCCCCTGGGCGGGTCTAAGGCTGCGACACAGGGCAATTCTATTACAGCGACAGAAGCCTCTGCAAGTAGGACTTCCCGGCGGTTGAAAGGAATCTTTTACCATTTTTTTCGACGCCCACCAAGCCGAGCTCCTGTAACCGCACGAGTTCGCGATGGGCGGTTCCGAGGCCGATACCGAGCTCCGACGATATCTGGGAGGGGCCCATGACCGTGCCCTCGGAAAGCAGGAAAAGAATGTTGTTCTGGCGCGGCGTGAGTTCGAGCACGGCGTCGGAGAGACCGCGACCTTTAGAAAGGGGAGAAACGACCAACCTCACAAAGGTGCCCCTTCCTGGAAGGGAGTCGAGAAGCAGCTCTCCTCCCAGGGAGCGAAGTTCCTCAAGGGCGATATTCAAGCCTATACCCACTCCACGAATGATCTCCCGATGACGTTGATCGGCGGTGGTAAAACCGAGCTCGAGCGCGATATCGGCGCGCTCCATACCGGGGCCGTTATCACATACGGAGATAAAAGAGAGTGTGGGGTCTAAAACGACGCTGGCCGAGCAGGGGACCGCATGAACAAGATTCTCAAGCACCTCGCGCAGGGCGACGGAGGGGAAGGGTACCCCGCCCGCGGAAAGCCTGGTGCTCAATATATCGCTTACACCAAGGACGAAAGACTCAAAATCGCGATCGTGGACGTCCAATACGCGGTAGCCGCCACCCAGGTCGGGGACGGCGATGCGCGTGGCCGGGGGCTTAAGCGCCGGATGCCGCTTGCGCTCTTCGCTCTCGGAAGCCACCTTCCACTCCTTCCTGTGCAAATTGGAAAAGGCCAGGAAAAAGGGCTGGAAAGACGTTAAAAAGAAAGAAAGAGATACGGTTATACACAGGGCAATGCGAGTAAGGGCAAGCGATAAAGGCTAGATCGTAAAGAGTCACCGAGCCTGCAAGCCCCATAAAAAACCCCTTCCTAGCAGGAAAAACACCACGATATCCACAGCAATTTCCACAATTGTTGAAAAACCTGCAGCAAAAGGCACGTACAAGCGACAGCACTCATTATAGCAAGCGGAAGGAACGTTGGCCACGCCCACGAAGGGCAAGGAAAAGCCGCCGGTAAGGTGCAGGATAGAA
>JACVJD010000021.1 GCA_015711825.1 Candidatus Solincola daggyaiensis | reverse complement strand
AGCCCTGAGGACGCAGCAGCTCATCGCCCACGAGACCGGGGTGGCCAACGTCATCGACCCCCTGGCCGGCTCCTACTTCGTGGAGGCCCTGACCGACCGCATGGAGGAGCAGGCGGAGGAGTACTTTCGCCGCATCGAGGAGCTGGGTGGGGTGCTCGCAGCTATAGACCAGGGCTTCTTCCAGCGCGAGATCGCCGACGCCGCCTACCGCTACCAGCGGGAGATCGAGTCGGGAAGGCGCGTGGTGGTGGGGGTGAACCGCTACCGCAACCAGGAAGAGACCATCTCCATCGAATTGCTCAAGATCGACCCCGCGGTGGAGAGAAAGCAGCGCGAGCGCCTGGCCGAGCTGCGCTCCTCGCGTTCCTCCTCCGAGATGGACGCCTGCCTGGAGGCGCTCAAGGAGGGGGCGCGGGGCGACGCCAACCTCATGCCCCTCATCCTCGCCTGCGCCCGCGCCTATTGCACCGAGGGCGAGATCATCGGCTCCCTGCGCGAGGTCTTCGGCGAGTACCGCGAAAAACCCCTCTTCTAACCCCCAGACATGGGGGTCAGGCCTCGTTCCATGTCTGGGACACGTGAGCCCGTCCATTGCCCGATGCCTGGGGTGTAAGAATAGACTCGATCCCAATTCCTGGAAGACCTTTTACCCCGGACCCGGCATCTGAGGATACCGTGCTCGACATGCACGAAAAAAAGCGAGTATTCAGGTCACGATATTATGAACTGGCGCGCAGGGAGCAAACCAGGGCCGAGCCCTTCTCCGCCTCGAGCAGGCGGGAGACGCAGTCGCACTTCACCTGGAAGAGGAAGTATATGTTCTCGTCCCTCGAGTCGAGGGTCTCGAAGTTGCCCTGCCCCTTGGCCAGGATGACGTCGGCGGAAAAGAAAGCATCCCTGAAGCCGCGCGAGCTTTTCTCCAGGTCCACGCCGGCGAGCGCGGTTCCCGTGGTGATCAAGCGGCACACCGAGTCCAGCCCCGCCTCCGCCGCGTCCTCCAGGGTGGCGTCGTTGATCATGGGCCCGCCGCGCACCGCGGCGGTCAAGGCCAGGCCTGGGTAGAGGTCGCGGAGCACCTCGCAGAGCAGGCGGTCGAGGACGACCTCCCCGGCGTTGTCGCATACAAGAAGGGCCGAGGAGGCGGTTTCCAGGTCCTTCCTGAGTAGCGGCACGTGGTCGATAAAGAGGTCCTCGCGCAGGACTCGCCGCAGGTTCTCCTCCAGGTCACCGGGACCGCTGCGCGCCCCGAAATCGATGATGTTCCCCGCCACCGCCGCCCGCAGGGCGAAATCGAACGGGTCGGGGGATTCCGCCGCCTCGCGGCGCAGCCCCGGCAGCAGCCTCATGGCAGCGGCGTTGCTATCGGTTTTGAGCGCACGGTAGGGATCCTCCACCCCGGAGAGCTCCTTGATGCGCCCGTAGAAGAACGCCGCCGCGGCGGGAGGGCTCAAGCCGGGGTCCAGTTCCATCAGCAGGGCCTCGATCTCGCGCATGGCCCGCTCCAGGTGGTAGCCCTCCAGGCCGCTCAGGCCGGCCGCCCTGCGCGCCTGCTCCATCATGCAGGGCCAGCATTCCGGGTACATCCTCATACGGTCACCTCCGAGGGGATTATAGACCATATGGACCAGCCGCCTCGTCGCATGAAGTGGTATATATGGTAACGGCGGGCGCGCCGCCGCATGGAATAGCGGTTAGCGAGTGACGGTTCAAGGGAGAGCGGACAGGGTCATGACAAGGCCGCCGTTGGGCTATACTATTGGCGTATCGGCGGCACATTGAGAACAAGGAAAACAGGAAAACAAGGAAGCTTAACGCGATGGCGGAAGGAAAAGCGCGCATCCTGGTGGCCAAACCGGGCCTCGACGGACATGACCGCGGCGCCAAGGTGGTTGCCCGCGGCCTGGCTGACGCCGGATTCGAGGTCATCTACACCGGCCTGCACCAGACCCCGGAGCAGATAGCCGAATCGGCCATCCAGGAGGACGTGGACGCCGTCGGGCTCTCCATCCTCTCCGGCGCCCATATGACCCTCTTCCCCCGCGTTATGGAGCTGCTGGCCGAGAAAGGGGGAGGGGACATCATGGTCTTCGGCGGGGGGATCATTCCCGAGGACGACGCCGAGGAGCTCAAGCGCATGGGGGTTGCGGAGATATTTACCCCCGGCACCCCTATCTCCGATATCGTAGCTTTTCTGGTGGAGAGGTTAGGCTAAAGTTATATTATTTTGACTAGTCCCGCACCTGGGCCCACGACTCCGTGGGCTACAGCCCGTGAATACCTGTCCCGCCCCTCGCGCTTTGCGGGCGGGGCTGCAAGATAAGCAGGGGGCCGCCTCAGGGCGGCCTCTTCGCTTTCCCGGCATGTCTTGATTGAGAAAAAGACGAGCCGGCGGCCCGCGGCCAACATGCCGTCAACTGCGCTTGAAAGAGGAGAAAATTTTCTAATATAATATGATGGCCCGTGCCGGGCGCGCCCTGTTGTTCCACGGGCGGCTCGATGCAGTACAGATATAGTAAGGCAAGCCATACTGGACGAAAAAGGAAACGGAGCGGGGTAAATCATGTGCGCTGAAGAAATCGGTTTCGTCGAGAAGTATGACCTCCTCGGATGCATCCAGTGCGGGAGGTGTACGGGTGGTTGCCCCGTCGCGCTGAGGACCGACCTGAGGGTCAGGTGCTTCATGTACGACACCCAGAACGAGGAGCGCCTGGAGGAACTTTCCGAGAGGCCAGAGATCTGGGATTGCACCACCTGCTATACCTGCGCCGCGCGCTGCCCCAAGGGCCTGGAGCCCCTCGAGGTGCTCATCGGCCTGCGCAGCCTGCAGATCGAGGAGGGGAGGGTGCAGCCCACGGTGCGCGACGCCCTGGAATCCATCTTCAAGGACGGAAACCCCTGGGGCTCACCGCGGGCCAAACGCCTGGACTGGACCGCCGGCCTGGAGGTGGAGGCGCTGGAGCCGGAGGCGGAGGAAGCCACCGACGTGCTGCTCTTCGTCTGCTGCACCGACGCCTATGATCCCCGGGTGATGAAGGTGGCCCAGGCCCTGGTAAAGGTGCTGAACGCCGCGGGGGTGGATTTCGGCATCATCGGCGAAGAGGAGAGCTGCTGCGGCAGCGAGGTGCGCCGCCTCGGGGAGGAGGGCCTCTTCGAGATGTGTGACGAGGAGAACGTGGAGCTGCTCAACTCCTTCAACGTCAATCGCATCGTCACCGTGAGCCCCCACTGTTACAACACCCTCAAGAAAGAGTACCACGGCCTCAAGCACCCGGTGCTCCACTACACCGAGCTGGTGGCCGAGCTCCTCGAGGAGGGCAAACTCCAGCTCAGCAAGGAGATGGCCAAGGTGATCACCTACCACGACCCCTGCTTCCTGGGCAAGCAGAACGACATCTACGATGAGCCGCGCTACATCATCACCCGCATCCCCGGGGTGGAGTTCAGGGAGTTCGACCGCTGCCGCGAGCGCAGCCTCTGCTGCGAGGGCGGGGGAGGAAAGATGTGGGTTGAGAGCGAGTCCAAGGCCGAGCGCCTGGCGGAGATCAGGGTGGAGGACGCCAAGGAGCTGGGCGCGGAGATCATCGCCGTCGCCTGCCCCTTCTGCCTGCTCACCCTGGAGGACGCCACCAAGGTCAAAGGCGTTGAGGAGGAGATGCGCGTGGCGGATATCCTCGAGCTTCTGGCCGAGGCTCTGTAGATATACGGGCGTTTGCGCGCGACATCGGTAAGCGTATCGGGATGATCGAAAAGGGAAGAGGTGAAACGGGTATGAACATGGTGGTATGCGTGAAGAGGGTCCCGGACACCGCGGAGTCCGAGGTCCACATCGACGCCTCCGGAAAGGATATCGACAAGAGCAGACTATCCTTCGGAATCAACGAGTGCGACAACTACGCCGTGGAGGAGGCCATCCAGATCAAGGAGCGCCTGGGCGAGGGCACGGTGACGGTTGTCAGCCTGGGAGACAAGGATTCCGACGAGGTCATCCGCATGGCCCTGGCCAAAGGGGGCGACGAGGCCATGCGCCTCGAGGATGACGCCTTCAAGGGCGGGGACGGGCTGGCCACCGCCAAGGCACTGGCCGCCGCCATCAAGGGCCTGGAGTACGACATCGTCTTCACCGGCGCCCTGGCCGACGATGACGGCTATGCGGTGGTGCCGGCGGCCCTGGGCGAGCTGCTGGGAGTGCCCCATGCCACCTACGTGAAGAAGGTGGAGATACTGGAGCCCGGTAAGCGCGCCAAGGTGGGGCGCGAGCTCGAGGGCGGCCTCATGGAGTTCCTGGAGATCGACCTTCCCTGCGTGCTGGGTATTCAGACCGGCATAAACGAGCCGCGCTACGCCTCCTTCAAGGGCATCAAGCAGGCGGCCAAGAAGGAGATCGCCGTCAAGTCCGCCGCCGACCTGGGGTTGAACGCCTCCGAGGTGGGAGAGGCGGGCTCCTGGGCGGTGCTGGAGAAGTTCACGCCGCCGGTGGTGGGCGAGATGGCCGAGATCCTGGAGGGCGAGCCGGAGGAGACGGCGGCGAAACTGGCCGCCATCCTGAAGGAGAAGGGGCTGGTGTAAATGAAAGACATCTTCGTTCTCATCGAGCACCGTCGCGGCGAGATGCGGGACGTCTCGGTGGAGATGCTCTGCGGCGCCGCCAAGCTGGGCGGGACGGTGGTCGCCGTCCTGTTGGGCAAGGACGTGGACGCCTTCGCGGAGAAGGCGGCGGGCTACGCCGACAAGGTCCTCTATGTCAACGACCCCCTGTTCGAGAA
The DNA here is from genome assembly GCA_015711825.1 of Candidatus Solincola daggyaiensis. Classification (GTDB taxonomy): domain Bacteria; phylum Actinomycetota; class Geothermincolia; order Geothermincolales; family RBG-13-55-18; genus Solincola_B; species Solincola_B daggyaiensis. The sequence goes on along the minus strand of JACVJD010000021.1, from coordinate 34,098 downwards.
CTACAACTCCGAGGCCTACCAGAAGGCCCTCTCCGCCCTCATCAAGGAGCACGGCCCGGGCCTGGTGCTCATCGGCAACACCGCCCAGGGCGTGGACCTCGCCCCCGCGCTGGCAGTGGAGCTGGGCGCCTCACTTCTAACCGACATCACCGCCCTGGAGATGGACGGCGACAAGCCCAAGCCGACGCGTACCTTCTACGGCGGCAAGCTGGACGCGCACTTCACCATGAAGGATGCCGACCTCTACATCCTCACCGTGCGCGAGGCCACCTTCACCGCCGAGGACCCCTCCAAGACGGGCGAGATCGTCAAGGTGGACAACCCGGTGACCGAGGACCTCTCCTATCGCAAGTTCGTGGAGTACGTTGAGCCCGAGGTGGGCGAGGTGGACATCACCCAGTCCACGCTGCTGGTGGGCGTGGGCCGCGGCATCCGCGAGGACAAGAACATGCCGGTGGTGGAGGAGCTGGCCCAGGCGCTGGGCGCCGACCTCGCCGCCTCGCGCGCGGTGGTGGACGCGGGCTGGCTGCCGTCCGACCGCCAGGTGGGAATCTCCGGCAAGACGGTGAAGCCCAAGCTCTACCTCGCGGTGGGCATCTCCGGAGCCTTCCAGCACGTCACCGGCATGAAGGGGTCGGAGGTCATCGTGGCCATCAATAAGGACCCCGACGCGCCCATCTTCGGCATCGCGGACTACGGCATCGTGGACGACCTCTTCAAGGTGGTCCCCAAGCTTACGGAGAAGATCAAGGAGTTGAAGGGCGCTTAATGGTTGTCATTGAGCCCGGACTCCTCCGGTGCCCATAATGAAATCGCAGGATATCAGAGCTTTTCCCAAGGCACGAGGAGGAAAAGAGACATATGAACGGTAAACCGAAGATCGGGGTCTACGTCTGCCACTGCGGCACCAACATCGCGGGCACGGTGAACGTGGAAGAGGTGGTGCAGTTCGCGCAGACCCTGCCCGACGTGGTGGTGGCGCGCAACTACTCCTACATGTGCTCCGACCCCGGGCAGGCGCTGATCACCGACGACATCGCGAACATGGGCCTGAACCGCGTGGTGGTGGCCTCATGCTCGCCGCGCATGCACGAGCCCACCTTCCGTAAGACGCTTCTCTCCGGCGGCCTCAACCCCTATTTCCTGGAGATGGCCAACATCCGCGAGCAGTGCTCCTGGGTGCACGACGACCCCATCGCCGCCACCGAAAAGGCCAAGAGGGTGGTGGAGGCGGCGGTGGTCAAGGCGCGCAGGCTGGAGGCCCTGGACGTGAAGGAAGTGGAAGTGGAGCCCTCCTGCCTGATCATCGGGGCGGGCATCGCCGGCATCCAGGCCGCCCTGGACATCGCCGACGCGGGCTTCAAGGTCTATCTGGTGGAGAAGAGCCCCACCGTGGGCGGGCACATGGCCCAACTGGACAAGACCTTCCCCACCCTGGACTGCTCCGCCTGCATCCTCACCCCCAAGATGGTGGACGTGGCCAACCACCCCAACATCGAGCTCATGACCTACTCCCAGGTGGAGGAGATCGGCGGCTACATCGGGAACTTCGACATCAAGGTGCGCAAGAAAAGCCGCTTCGTGGACATGGACAAGTGCACGGGGTGCGGGGCCTGCGCGGAGGAGTGCCGCATGGCGGGGCGTATCCCCAACGAGTTCGACGAGGGGATAGGCATGCGGGGGGCCATCTACCTACCCTTCCCGCAGGCGGTTCCCGCCAAGTACACCATCGACAAGGAGAACTGCCTCTTCCTCTCCAAGGGGAAGTGCGGCGAGTCGCCCAAGTGCAAGGAGGCCTGCCAGGCGGGGGCCATCAACTTCGACCTCCAGGACGAGGTCGTCGAGTTCAAGGTGGGCACGATCATCGTGGCCACCGGCTTCGACATCTTCGACGCCAGGCTTAAGCCGGAGTACGGCTACGGGGTGTACGACAACGTGCTCACCGCCCTGGAGTTCGAGCGCATGGTCAACGCCTCCGGACCCACCGGCGGCAAGGTGGTCATGCTGGAGCGGGGGAAGAAAAAGAAGAAGAAGGAAGGCGAGGAGGCGGAGGCCCCCAGGATGCCCCGGAGCGTCACCTTCATCCAGTGCGTGGGCTCCCGCGATAAAAGCGTGGGCAACGAGTACTGCTCCCGCGTGTGCTGTATGTACACCGCCAAGCTGGCCCACCTGGTCAAAGACAAGGTCGGCCACGACTGCGAGGTGACCATCTTCTACATGGACGTGCGTGCCTTCGGCAAGGGCTTCGAGGAGTTCTACGACCGCGTGCGCCGCGAGGGCGTGAAGTACATCCGCGGCAATCCCTCGGAGATCTACAAGAAGGGCGACAAGCTCATCGTGCGGGCCGAGGATACCCTCACCGCGACCCCCCTGGAGCACGAGACGGACATGGTGGTCCTGTCGGTGGGGCTATGCCCGCGCTCCGACAACCGCGAGATCATCGATCTGCTCAAGCTCTCGCAGTCCTCCGACCTCTTCTACCTGGAGGCCCACCCCAAGCTGCGCCCGGTGGACACCGCCTCCGACGGCATCTACCTCGCCGGCGTGTGCCAGGGGCCCAAGGACATCCCCGACGCCGTGGCCCAGGCCAAGGGAGCGGCCTCGGCGGCCATGATCCCCATGGCCTCGGGCAAGGTAAAGGTGGAGGCCCAGACCTCGGTGGTCAACGAGGACACCTGCCGCGGATGCGGTTTCTGCGTGGAGCTCTGCCCCTTCTCGGCCATCGAGCTGGTGGAGATAAACCGTATGGGCTGGCCGGTAAAGGTGGCGCGGGTCAACGAGGCCCTGTGCAAGGGCTGCGGCGCCTGCGCGGCGGCCTGCCTCTCCGGCTCCATCCAGCAGCGCTCCTTCAAGGACCTGCAGTTGATGCCTCAGATCAAGGCCCTGGGGGTGAAGTAGAACATGGCGGAAAACAGCGATTTCGAGCCCAACATCGTGGCTTTCCTGTGCAACTGGTGCTCTTATGCCGGGGCCGACCTGGCCGGCACCTCGCGTATCCAGTACCCGTCCAACGTGCGGGTGATCAGGGTCATGTGTTCGGGCAGGGTCAATCCCCTCTTCGTGATGAACGCCCTGCAGGAGGGAGCCGACGGGGTGCTTATCTCCGGTTGTCACCCCGGCGACTGCCATTACATGCATGGCAACTATTATGCGCGGCGCCGCTTCAACCTCATGCGCAACTTTCTGGAGTACCTGGGAGTGGAGCCCCAGAGGGTGCGCATGAGCTGGGTGTCGGCCTCCGAGGGCGCCAAGTGGAAAGAGGTCATCGAGGAGGTCGTGAACGGCGTGAAGGAAGTCGGGCCCATGGACCAGTTCAAACGGAGGCAGTTAAATTGGTAGATGTTAACAAACTCAGAGAGAAAGCCAAGGAGGTTGTCTCCAGGGACGACGTGAGGATGCTCATCGGGTACCGCCCCGGGACCTACGGCTTCCGGGCGCGTCCCGCCTTCGTCCAGGGCCCGGACGAGGTGGACGAGCTCATCTTCACGCCCGCCTGCGTGAACAACCTCGCCTCCTACATCGTGCTGGAGGAGAAGCTGCCGGTGCCCCGGGGCGAGGAGCCCGATCTGCGTAAGGTGGCGGTGATGGTCAAGGGCTGCGACTCCCGCGCCCTGGTGCAGCAGATGGAGGAGAAGGCATACGACCGCGAGCGCATCCTGGTGCTGGGCATACCTTGCACCGGGGTGGTGGACATGGCCAAGGTCGAGGCCAGGTTCCCCAACGTTTTGGAGCGGGGGGAGATCGCCCTGGAGGGAGACAAGTTCGTGCTCTCCACGGGAGGCGGGAAAGAGGAGGTGGCCAAGGAGGAGCTGTTGGCGGACAAGTGCCTGCGCTGCCGCTACCCCACCCCCCTGGTCTATGACGAGCTGCTGGACGCGGAGGTGGCGCGCTTCGCCGACGACGACTACTCCGACATCGTCGAGCTGGAGAAGCGCGCCGGGGCGGAGAAGTGGGCGTACTGGGAGGAGAAGTTCTCCCGCTGCATCCGCTGCTATTCCTGCCGCAACGTCTGCCCCATGTGCTACTGCGAGGACTGCGTGCTGGAGCGGCTTAACCCCCAGTGGATGAGACGCAGCGTGGACGTGAGCGAGAACACCGCCTACCACATCTCCCGCGCCTATCACCTCGCGGGGCGATGCATCCAGTGCGGAGAATGCCAGCGCGTCTGCCCGGTGGACATACCGCTCATGGAGCTCAACCGCAAGTTCTACAAGGACGTGGAGGAGCTCTACGACTACGAGCCGGGCACCAACGCAGAGAATCCGCCGCTGCTCTCCACCTTCAAGGTGGATGACCGGGAAGACTTCATACTCTAAGAGGTGGGTGCCATGGCAGTGAAAAAACTCAGCAAGGAAAAGGTCGGGGACGCTCTTAGCGAGCTCTCCAAGTTCCGCCTCATCGCGCCCGCCAAGTCGGACGAGGTGGTGGTCTTCAAGCAGATCTCCGATCCCGCGGAGGCCTTCCTGGATTACGGCAACTCCACCGTGCCCCCCAAGAAATTCGCCTTCCCGCAGACGGAGACCCTCTTCCGCTTCATGAGGGGCAGCTCCGAGCTCACCGAGAAGAACGTGGAGGAGGAGGGGACCACGGTCATCTTCGGCCTGCGCCCCTGCGACGCGCGGGCCATGGCCATCGTGGACAAGCTCTTCGCCTGGGACTACGAGGACCCCTATTACCTCAAGCGCCGCGAGCTCACCACCCTGGTGGGGATGGCTTGCGTCGAGCCCCCCTCGGTGAACTGCTTCTGCACCTCGCTTGGGGGAAGCCCCTTCGGGAGCGAGGGCCTGGACGTGCTCCTCACCGACATGGGCGACTATTACCTGGTGCAGGCCCTGACCGACAAGGGCAAGAAGCTGGAGGAGACCCTCTCGTCGCAGCTCGGGGAGGCCCCCGCCGACGACGAGAAGAAGGCCGAGGGCATGGCCAAGGAGGCCGAGGGCAAGATCCGCCGCTCCATCAACACCGAGGGCATCCCGGAGAAGCTCCCCACCCTGTGGGACAGCGAGCTGTGGAAAAAGGTGTCGGCGGCCTGCCTGGGATGCGGCATCTGCACCTTCCTCTGCCCCACCTGCCACTGCTTCGACATCCAGGACGAGACCGAGGAGACGGGCGAGGGACGGCGCTGCCGCATGTGGGACTCCTGCATGTTCAGGGAGTACACCCTGCACGCCTCGGGGCACAACCCCCGTCCCACGCGCAAGGAGCGCACGCGCAACCGCGTCAACCACAAGTACTCCTACTACCCCAACCGCTTCGAGGTCATCGCCTGCGTGGGCTGCGGCCGCTGCATCAACCTCTGTCCGGTGAATATAGACATCCTGGATATACTCAATCAGGTGGTGGATGCCTAATGAAGAACCCCTACATCCCCTATGAAGTGAAGATCCTGGACACCTGGTACGAGGCGCCGGGCGACCGCTGCATCAAGACCTTCAAAGTCTCCTTCACCGACGAGAAGGTATGGGACACCTGGAGCCACCTTCCGGGTCAGTGCGCCATGGTGGGCATCCCCGGCGTGGGCGAGTCCATGTTCTGCATCTCCTCCTCGCCCACGGAGAAGGGCTATCTGCGCTTCAGCATCATGAAGGCGGGCAAGAACACCTCCGCCCTGCACGAGCTGGAGGCGGGGGACACCTTCTTCGTGCGCGGTCCCCTGGGCAACAACTTTCCCCTGGAGGAGTGGAAGGGCAAGAACGTGGTGACCATCGGCGGCGGCATCGGCCAGGCGCCCCTGCGCCCGGTGATCCAGTGGATCCGCGACAACCGCGCCGACTACGGAGAGCTGCAGCTGGTCTACGGCGCCCGCACCTCGGCGGACCACTGTTTTAAGGACGAGTTCGAGGAATTGATGGAGTGCGGAGATGCCGAGTGCCACCTCTCCATCGACGTGGAGGAGGAGGAGTGGCCCCACTTCGTGGGCTTCGTGCCGCAGCTCCTGCTGGAGGTGGCTCCCTCGCCCGACAACACCATCGCCGTCACCTGCGGTCCGCCCATCATGATCAAGTTCGTGCTCCAGAACCTGGAGAAGCTGGGCTTCACGCCCGACCAGGTATACACCACCCTGGAGAACCGCATGAAGTGCGGCATCGGCAAGTGCGGCCGCTGCAACGTGGGGCACCTCTACGTGTGCAAGGACGGCCCGGTCTTCTCCTACGCACAGCTCAAGGAGATCCCCGAGGCCTTCGCCTAGAGCGAAAACGAAACGAGCGTAAAAAGCGAAGGGGGCGGAAACCACTCCGCCCCCTCTCCCTTCCCCAGACATGGGGGTCACAGACATGGGGGTCACGCCTCGTTTTATGTCTGAGGCGGATTTATATGGACGGATCAAAAGAGTAAAGCTGCCTGGCGTTTACTTGAGATAGGAAGCTGGATCGGGATTCTATGCGAGCCGCGTTGAGCAGCGCCCCCCGTTTTAGGGTAAGGGACCTTGTTGCTGAAGAAGCTTGCTCGCCAGGACTACGGTCGAACGTCCTCCGGGCTAGGAAGGACCGGGAAACGCCATTTCATTGCACGCGCCTCTGTGGTACAAATGCAAAGAGAGATCGAGGGGTTGCGTTCGATCCGATATACGCAAAAGGAAAACCCGTGCCAGGGGAAGAACTATCCGGAAGGTGAAGGAGAGACCAGATGGTATTCAGGTTGCAGGGATGGCGCGTGGTCAAGCATATGCTATTTATGCTCACCCTCACCCTGCTGGTCGCCTTTGCGGTGGCGGCGGTCCTTTTCACCGGCTTGGATATCGCTTATGCTGGGCATGTCTTCAAGGGCGTGTACGTGAAGGGCATCAACATCGGCGGCTTGAGCAGGGAGGCGGCGTTGGAGAAACTCCGCGCCGAGCTTGACCTAGCCGCCCTGAACCGTGACATCACACTCTCCTTCGACGGCTATTCCTGGCCCCTCCCCCTTTACGAGATCGACGCATACCCGGATCTGGAGGCGACGGTGGACAGGGCCATGAAAGCCAGCCGGGAGTTGCCCTTCTACGAGCGCTGGGCGCATCGCGCCGTTTTCCGGGGGCTGGACCGCAGCGTGGATCTGGTCATCCACGTGAACTGGCAGAGTTTGGACTCGTTCATCTCTACCCTGGAATCCACCATCAACCGACCGCCCGTGAACGCGGAGATCAAGCTGGAGGGGCGCAAGCTGGTCTTCAAGAGGTCCCAGGACGGCTGGGAACTGGACGCCGACAAGGCGCGCGCCGCCATAATCGACGCCCTGTCCTCCACCCAGCGTATTGCGGAACTGGACATCGAGGTGACCCCCCCGGAGGTTTCCGATGCCCAGGTCGGGAAGGTGATAACCGTTGACAAGACCAACCACCTCCTTACCCTTTACAACAACATGGAGGTGGAGAAACAGTATCCCGTGGCCGTGGGCATGCCCTCCTGGCCCACTCCCAGCGGGACTTACAAGGTATTGGGCAAGGAGAAGAACCCCACCTGGGTCAACCCGGGCACCTCCTGGGCGGCGACCATGCCCCCCTATATACCGCCCGGCCCCGGGAACCCACTTGGCACGCGGGCCATCCAAACCAGCGCCCCCGGCGTATTTATCCACGGAACATACAATTCCTGGTCCATAGGGACGAACGCCTCCCATGGTTGCATACGCATGTACATCAAGGATTCCGAGGATCTTTATGAGCGTGTTCCCGTCGGCATCCCCGTGCTCATATTCTGAGCAGTTATGGGATTTCGAGAACATAAGAAGGGATCGCATCCCGAGGCGCATTTCCCAGCGGGCATCATACCTGCCAACCTAAAAAGGAAAACACCAAGCATGAGGGCCCGTGAGCAAGAAAGGCGGGAGTAATGACGAAGAAAACCCCTACGGTGATATCCATCCTGACGGTTTTGTTGTTGCTGCTTTCGCCCTTGGCGGTTGCCGAACAGGGTGGCGGTTTGCGTGGAGACGGGACATCGCATATCGACGTTACCTCGCCTGGCGGAGGGCTCGCGCCTCCTACCGGCATCATGGAGGTCGAAAGGATCGAGGATTCCGGGGTGCGTATCGCCATCACCTGGGATGCGGTGCCGGGGGCGTTTGGCTACCGCGTTTATCGCTCCGACACCGTCCACGGTGAACTGATTCCCGTGGGCGGAAAGGCGGCTGATTCGATGCAGGCCTACCCGGTTTTCCTGGACGAAGGCGTGGAGGTGGGCAGGGAATATTTCTACGCCGTGAGCACGGTGGATGAGGCCTTCCGCGAGGGCCCGGTATCGGGACGCATCGCGGCCAGGTTGGATCCGGCGGCCCGCAGGGCGGGCGGCCCCAAGCGGATCGTCTGCTCCCTTCCGGACCAGCGACTCTATTTCTACGAGGGAGACCAACTGGTCAATATCACCAGGTGTTCCACCGGGCTCAACAACGCCACCCCGGCCGGGAACTTTCGCATCCTCGGTCACTACGGAACCAATATCGGCCTGGGGGGCGCCGTCTGCGATTACTGGATGTCCTTCACTCCCAGTCACGGCATGCATTCATGGCCACGAGGGTCGCGCGGTTACGAGGCGGGCCTGGGAGCACCCGCCTCTCACGGGTGCATACGCCAGCATCCCCTGGAGGCCTACTGGCCATATTACTGGGCACCTGACGGTACTCCCCTGAACATCACTTATGCCTCCCTTGCGAAACGGGTGATATCGGGATGCCATGATACCATCGGGGCCACCGAACCCTCCACGCGCTGGTATTTCGCCGAGGGTTACACGGCGGAGGCTTATGATACCTACTTGCTGCTTTCCAACCCTGGAGACGAGGGGACGACGGCAAGAGTATATTTTTTCAAGGATACGGGGGAAGTGGTGGAGCAGGAATGCGGAATCGCCCCCCACTCCCGTTTCACCCTCTGCGTGGATGACGTCCCGGACATGGAAGCGGCGGCGTTTTCGCTGCGCGTGGACGCCGAGCGGCCCGTGGTGGCGGAGCGCGCCATGTATTTCGCTGCCGGCTCCCGCACCGACGGCACCGTGAGCGTGGGATCCACCGTAACCTCCAACGACTGGTATTTCGCCGAGGGCTACACCGCGGGCGATTTCGACACCTGGCTGCTGCTGGCCAATCCCGGCGAAGCGGGAGTGAGCGCCTGGGTATATTTCCTCCTTGAGGGGGGCGGGGCGGTGGACTACGTGTTCTGGGTGGGTCCGCGCTCTCGTTATACCGTCCCGGTGGACGCCCTCCCGGTGGTGGGAGCGGCCTCCTTCTCCATGCGGGTCCACGCCGACGGGCCGGTGGTGGCGGAGCGCGCCATGTACTTCACCAAGGACTACATCAAGGGCGGTCACGTCACCATGGGGGCGCCCGCCCTGTCGCGGGAATGGTATTTTGCCGAGGGCTGCACGAGGCGTTTCTACCAGAGTTACGTCCTCCTCGGCAACCCGGGCGACGAGGACGCCTTCGTGGCGGTGGATTACTACCTCAACCACGGCAGCATCAGGCACGAATACCTGGTGCGGGCGCGCTCCCGGGTGACGGTTCCCATTTCCTCCCAGGGCGGTCTGGATGACGAGGAGATGGCCTTCAGCGTTTTTTCGGACCGGCCGCTGGTGGCGGAGAGGTCGCTCTACTATGACCTTGACAGCCACAGGGGAGGGCACGTGGCCATGGGGTCCCCGCGCGCCTCCACCACTTGGTATTTCGCCGAAGGCTACACCGACAACGCCTTCGACACCTATATTCTGATCTCCAACCCCTCTTTTACGCCTGCCATGGTGAGAGCGGAATTTCAGAGGGAAGACGGCGGCGTTTTCGCTTACGATTACCTGGTGCCGGCGCAGAGGAGAGTCACCGTAACCGCGAAGTCCCTGCCCGGTCTGGAGAGAGCCGCATTCTCCACCGTCTTGACCTCCGACGTGCCCATCGCCGCGGAGCGCGCCATGTACTTCGTCATGCCCCGAGGTCATTGAGCAGGTACCGGCGAAGAGCATTCAAGGGAAATGGCCACGCTGGCTAGCTAGGTGAGAGGTCAAGCAGGGGTAAGGGGAACCGGGAGCTCTGGAAAACGCGCCGCTTCCTGCCGCGAAGGAGGCCCAGGCGCCATTAAGCGCCATTAATAAAGAGCCGCAACGCGATGGCGGCAACCTTGGATCAACGCGCCGCTTCCTGCAGCGCCAGATATTCGCGATAGGTTTCCTCGGCGCGTCGCAAGTAGGCGTCCATATCGAACTTGCGCTTGAGGCCGTCCGCGCTCATATAGCGCGCCTTGCCCATAACCGGCCTTTCCGCGAAAGCGCGGTCATGCTTTCCGAAACACCATAACACTCCCGCGTAGCCGTTGGGGTCCCTGCCGTCGAGCTCGTAGCGGTCGTTCAGGCGCAGGGCGGTACGCAGGGCCGCCTGTGGCGAGCGGCTCCACTCGATGATCTTCTTGCCCCAATACATGCGCATATAATTGTGCATCCTCCCCGTGGCCAGCATCTCCTTTTGGGCCGCGTTCCAGAAAGGATCATGGGTGCGTGCCTCCTCCAGCTCGCGATGGGTGTAGATGTATTCCCGCCGGTCGTGCGCATGCTCGCGAAGGGTGTTTGCGGCCCATGTCGGCAACGCCGCCAGGGAGTCATAGCGAGGGTTATAGTAGACGAAGTTGGCGCTCAACTCCCTGCGCACGATGAGCTGTTCCAGGAAGGCGTCCGCTCCCGGCCCGCCCGCTTTCCTCACCTCCAGCGCCACGTAAAGTGGGGATATCTGGCCGAAGTGCAGGTAAGGGCTCAGGCCGGAGGTGTATTCCAGGTCGGGATGTCCGGACAGCTCGTGGTAGCGGTGCAGCTTCTTGTCGATAAAGGAGCGCAGCACGGCAACGGCCTCGGAGGTGCCTCCGGCGGGAAGGAGCGCCGGCATAGGGGCATGCGCCGGGTCGATCTCCGCCAGCGCGGTTTCGGGGCGGGAGATGTCCATGCTCTCCAGGTCGAACCCGGGGCATGTTATGCGCAGGTCCCTGGCGGCCAGTGGGACCAGGAACCTGTCGAGGGCCCGTGATATCTTGGGCCGGAAAGTGGCGGCGGCGTATTCCTCCTTGCGCGAGGCCGTTTCCACCGGTACCACCAGCTCGCTCTCCACCTGGATCATGGGGCAGGATACGCGCCGGGCCACGAAGGACCTCCAGCTCCTCTGGTGTCTGAGATAGCCTGCGTCGGCCACCAGGAGCGCCGCGTCCTTGCATAAGCCGAGGATTTCTACATGAGGATGACCCCTGCGCACCACGAACTGTATGCCGCGCCGGGAGAGGGATTCCCCCGTCTCCAGCAGCCCCTCCAGCATGAAAAGATAATGGCGCCGGTTGGCGCCCGGGTAGTCGCCCATGAGGCCGAAAAAGACCACCAGGGGCAGGCGCAATTCGTTGGCGCGCTCCACGGCGTATTCCAAGACGTGATTATACAGGGCGCGTTGTGAGGCCTGCATCCAGTAGAGGACGTAGTCCCCGCGCACCGGGGCCCCGGATCGCATAACCTTGATCCGTTGTGGTTGTATGGTCATGGGTCCTGTCTATGAGGCCTTTAAGGCGCCTCGTGACCTTTGCCGCCATCAAAGATCGCGGCCCTTCCCGGAGTCGCTTATGAACGCCAGCTCCTCGGGATAGGGGCGAAAGAAATACTGCTGCTCGAGGTACGGCTGATCGAAACGCGCGATCCAGGAACTGATGATGCTGTTCACCGCGCTCAAGGGGATGCGGCCCTGCCTGTACCTCTCCAGGGCGTCCAGGAAGTAAGCCTTCTCGCGTGCCCGTAGTTCCTTGGAATAATAGCCCAAGGAGTGCATGAGCACGTTGATGTTCGAGCTGAAACGCGGCATCCTGGCCAGGGCCCTTTCCAGCTCCTCGCGATAGGCGCGCGCCAGCTCCCGCGGGGGAAGCCCCTCGCGGTTGGCCACCAGGGCACCCATCCTCTTGAGGGCGGACTGGCTGTAGGACATCAGCAGCAGCTTGTGAGAGGCGTGGAAATCCACCAGCTCGCGTACCTTTTTCCCGCTCACGGCGGCGCGGAAACGCGCCAGCGTGAAGAGGCGGGTCAGAAAATGCTCGCGGATGCGCCAGTTCTTCAACCTTCCCTCCGATTCCGCGGGGAGGTTGGGGAAGGTAGCGAGGACCGCCGCTCCGAAAAACCCCGGCCCCTTATCCACCGCGCCCGACTTGCCGCCCGGGGCGTGGATCTTGACGTCCATGATCCCGCAGGAAGGCGAGCGTGCCTTGAGAAGGAACCCGTCCACCGCCTCGAGCCGGGATAGGAAATCGCGGCTGAAGCGGCGCATCACCTCGCTCAGGTCCCTTCCCGTGGCGGGTTGAACCAAGCGCACTTCGCCGCCGTGCTGTTCCATGTGGATGGGGTCGCGGGGCACTCCTAAACCGATCTCCACCTCAGGGCATACGGTGCGGAAGGAGACGAAGGGCTTGAGCGCATCCACGATCTCATCTTGAATGATCTCGCCGTTCCATCGGCAGCGCTCAAAGCCCAGGCAACGGCTTATGACCACCTCAGGTCTTATCTGGTCCGTCATCGTGCCTTTACCCCCTACCGTCATGGCCCCGTTCACCCCACGGTGACGCGGTTGCGTCCTTGTCTCTTGCTCTCGTACATCAGCTCGTCCGCCCTGTGCGTTATGGAGGAGGAGTCGTCTCCGGGCAGGGCAACCGTTCCCCCGATGGAAATGGTCACCTTTACTTGGTCGCCGTTGAGCCCAAGGCTTGAGCGCTCCACCATGGTGCGCAGTTTCTCCCCCACCCTGGCCAGCTTGCCCTGGTCCACGTTCACGATGATGGCCAGGAACTCCTCCCCGCCCCAGCGGCCCACCACGTCGAAGGACCTCAGGCTGTTGGAGAGCGAACGCGCCGTCATGCGCAGGACCTTATCGCCGGTCTCGTGCCCGTAGCGGTCGTTTACCTCCTTGAAACGGTCTATATCGATGAAGAGAACCCCGAAGGACCAGCCGTATCGAAGCTTCTCCGCCAACCTGAACTTTAGGTGCATCTCCGCGTAGCGCCGGTTGCCCACCTCGGTCAGGGGATCGAGAAGGGCGATCTTCTGCAGCTCCTCTACGGCCTGTCTGGATATCACCCGCGGTGTGTTGTCGCTGAAGACCTCCACCGCACCCATAACCCTCCCATGGGGGGTTTTTATGGGCGCCACGCGGATGGCCACGGGAAGGCGATATCCCTCTCGGTGATGCAGGTATGCCTCTTCCTCCCGCGCAAGGCCGTCCACCAAGGTCTTGGCCACCGGGCACAGCGAGGTCTCGCAAAGGTTGTTCCCCTTCTCGTCCACGTGTTCCAGGATGTTCTCGCGGCAGAAGCGGCCCATGACCTCGTGGCTGCGGTAACCGGTGAGACGTTCCGCTCCCCTGTTCCAATAGGTTATGCGCCGCTCGACGTCGACGAAATATACCCCGTCGTAGAGGTTGTCCAACAGGGTTTTATAGAAACCGTCTTTGAACTCCATAATCCCTCACCCCCAGGCCTTTAGGTGCGCGCGCGATGCCGCACGCGGAAGCCATGCCGGTCATCGGCGCGGATGTCGGAAATACGGCCGTCACACGCGACCCTTGTCGCCACGATCAGTGCCTCCGCCCTGCTTTTTCCCGGGGTGATTCCCCCCTGCCTCGCGGGCAAGGAGGGCGATCATCTCCGTAACCCGCCATGACGCCTGCTTCCTCCTCGAGCGTCCTGCGCCTGTTTCGCGCAGCTTTGCCGCACCGCGCGGGATATTTTTCACCATGGAATTTTTCCCCGTTGAGGAGGCGGGGAAACCCGCGCCGAGGGAGAGTCCGCATGCAGCCTCGAAGGAAGCGCCCCCATGGGAATGGCGAAAGCTCAGAGCTTGGCCAGCTCTCCCGTGGTAACGTGCCCCACGTTGTTGGCGAGGTCGCCTACGCGTTCCAGGTTGCTCAAGGTATCCAGGAAGATGACCCCCGCGGTGCCGTCGCATTCCCCGCGGTTCAGGCGCTTGAGGTGGTTGCGCCGGAACTGGGAGGCCTTCTCGTCCACGATATGCTCCAGGTTCTGGAAATGGCGCGCCGATTCCGCGTCCTGCCTCTCGAGGGAATCGATGATCCCCTCGTACATCTCCAGGGTGATGGCAGAGAGATCCTCAAGTTCCGCTATCGCCGTGTCGCTGAAGGAGAGGCCCCCCTCGGACTTGTTCGCCGCCAGGTACATGATGTTTTCCGCGTGGTCCCCGATACGCTCGATGTCGTTGACGGCGTGCATGTATCCCACCAGCTTCTCCGACTGCTCGTCCGCGAGGGGTTCCTGGGAGAGTTTGGAAAGGTACTCGGTGACGGAATGGGCGAGGCCGTCCACGATGGACTCCATCTCCAGGAGGTTCTTTTTGCCGGAGCGGTCCATCTTCTTGAGGTACCCTACGGAGGAGCGGAGCATCTCCAGCGTGAGCCGTCCCATGCGCACGATCTCCTTGCGGGCCATCTCCAGGGCCAGTGCGGGGCTGTGGAATATGCGGGGGTCCAGGAACAAGGGATCCCGCTCCACCACCTTGTCCTCGCCGCGCTTGATCCTTTTCACCAGCCAGATGAACTGGTTGAGGAAGGGGAGCCACAGCAGGCTCATGGTGAGGTTGAAAAAGGTATGGAACCAGGCGATCTGGCGGGCGATATTGTCCGCGGAGGAGCCGAAGAGTTCGGAAATGCGTATGGTAAGGCCTGGAAGCCAGGCCAGGAAAGGCAGGAACGCGACGGTGCCGGAGATGTTGAAAAGGTAATGGGCGAGGGCCACCCGCTTGGCGGGAAGACTAGCCCCCAGGCTGGCTATCCAAGCGGTGATGCAGGTGCCGATGTTGCAGCCCATGATGATGGGTATGGCGATGCGCAGGGCTTCCTTGGGGTCGGCATTGCCGGCCGTGAGGACCCCGGCCGCCGCCATGGCGATGACCATGCCGGTGGTGGCCGATGAGCTCTGCACCAGGCTGGTGATGACGGTCCCCAGAAAAAGCCCCAGGAACCAGTTGCCTCCGTAGCGGGTCAGCCAGCTCTCGAAGGTGCCCGATTTGCTCAAGGGAGCCAGGCCGCCCTTCATCAGCTCTATGCCCAGGAAGAGGATGCCGAAGCCGAGGAGGATCTGCCCCGAGTATTTGACCACGCGTTTCTCGCCGATGAGGTAGAGAAGGAATCCCAGCCCGATGCAGGGGAAGGAGAGGGTCTTGACATTGAAGGCCACGATCTGCCCGGTTATGGTGGTGCCGATATTGGCGCCGAAGATCACCGCCACCGATTGGGTGAAGGTCATGAGGCCGGCGTTGACCAATCCCACCAGCATCACCGTGGTGGCGGATGAGCTCTGTATCAGGGCCGTGACCCCGGTGCCCACGGCGAGGCCGCGCAGGCGCTTGCGGGTGAGGTTCTCCAGCAGCTTGCGCAGGCGGTCTCCCGCCGCGAGTTGCAGGCCCTCGCTCATGAGGTACATGCCGAAAAGAAAAAGGCCGAGGCCTCCGAAGAGGACGATGATCCCGAACCATATCGAGGTCGCTTCCAGCTTCATACAGGTTTGTTCTCCCGGGCGAAGACGCCCCTCGGCCTCGGCATTCCGTTCCCGTCCCAAGGCGACATTATATATGGGGGGATAAAGGCGGACAAGTGCTGACATCCGCCGGGGCGACAGGCGGCGGGTTTCAATCCGAAGCCTTATCTACCTGCGCTTTTGACTGTTACCGTTGCGTCGATTTGTTGACGCCGTGCAGGCCAGGTGATAATCTGTTAAAGGTTCGCCAGATAGGAGGGGTAGCCCCGACGGAATACCCTTCGACGGTTTTCTCCTTTCCGAGGGAAGTGATTCTCACCCTAGGATGCAGGAGCCGGCGCAGCCCGGAAACACAGGAGGAGGTGAGATCCGGATACCTTGGCCGCAACCCCATTACGGTCGCCCGGTCTTGTCCAAAGCGAGGTGAAAAATGGCGTATGACTACGAGTTGGTGAAGGTCGAGATAAGCGACGGCGTGGCTACCATGACCCTTAACCGCCCCCCTTTGAATCCCCTCAACGCGGATCTTTTCATGCAGATAGGGCAGTGCGCTCGCGAGCTCTCCGTCGACGACGAGGTCAGGGCGGTGGTGCTTACGGGGGGCGAGAAGAACTTCGCCGCAGGGGCGGACATCAAGGAGATGGTGGAACAGACCCCGGTGATGATCTCCAAGTTCATCGGCATCGCCCAGGCGAGCTTCACGGCGGTGGAGGACATCCCCAAACCGGTCATAGCGGCCATAAACGGCTTCGCCCTGGGAGGGGGGTGCGAGCTGGCCATATGCGCCGACTGGCGCTATGCCCACGAGGACGCCAAGATCGGCCAGCCGGAGATCCTTTTAGGCATCATCCCGGGTGCCGGTGGCACCCAGAGGCTCCCGCGCCTCATCGGTCCCGCCAAGGCCAAGGAGATGATCTACAGCGGCCGCTTCTACAGCGCCCAGGAGTGTCTGGAGATGGGCCTGGTGCAAAAGGTGGTATCGGGGGAGGAATCGGTGATCGAGTATGCCCGCAAGGTGGCCTCCAAGTACGCCAACGGGCCCGCGGTGGCCCTGGCCATGGCCAAAAAGGCCATCAACAAGGGCATGGAATGCTCCATCTCGGAGGGACTGCTCATAGAGGCGCACGGCATCGCGCTGTGCTTCGGGTCGGAGGACCAGAAGATAGGTATGCGCACTTTCCTGGAGGAAGGCCCCGGCAAGGCCAAGTTCGTGGGAAGGTAGGCGCATACTCTATGACATAGATGGGCAATGCCCGGATCCAGCGAGGGAAAAAGAACCCAACCAGGAGTTCGAAGAGGTAAGGAGGTTCATTAATGGTCGATTTCGAACTCACGGAAGAGCAAAAAGCGGCATGCAAGATGGCCCACGAGTTCGCGCTCAACGAGATGCGTCCCATCGCCCTTGAGTGCGACAAGGAAGGCAAGATACCGGAGGACCTCATCAAGAAGGCCGCCGCGGCGGGCCTGACCGCCATGGCCATCCCCGAGGAGTACGGCGGAGGAGGTTTGGACCAGCTCACCGCGGCCATGGTCAGCGAGGAGCTCTTCTGGGGCTGTGCCGGCATCGCCACCACCCTGGGCGCCAACAGCCTGGCCACCACCCCCATGATGATCGCCGCCAACGATGACCAGCGCCAGAGGTATTTCCCGCGCCTCTGCGATCCCGACGATCCCAAGTTCGCGGCCTTCTGCCTCACCGAGCCCGGGGCGGGGTCCGACGCGGCCGCCATCTCCACCACCATCCAGGAGACGGACGACGGTTATATCCTCAACGGCCAGAAGTGCTTCATCACCAACGGCGGCATCGCCGACTTCTACACCGTCTTCTGCACCTTCGACAAGGAGAAGAAGTACGGCGGCATCGGCGCGGTCATCGTGGAGCGCGCCTACGAGGGCGTGTCCATCGGCAAGAAGGAAGACAAGATGGGCATCCGCGCCTCCAACACCACCGAGGTCATCTTCGACAACGTCAAGGTCCCCAAGGAGAACCTGCTCGTCCCCATGGGCCAGGGCTTCTACAACGTCATGACCACCCTGGACCTCACCCGCGCCAGCGTGGCCGCGGCGGGGGTGGGCGTGGCGCGCGCCGCCTTCGAGGAAGCCCTCAAGTACGCCAAGGAGAGGGTGCAGTTCGGACGTCCCATCATCGCCCAGCAGTCCATCAACTTCATGCTGGCGGAGATGGCCATGAAGATCGAGGCCGGCCGTCGCCTCTACCAGCTCGCGGCCTGGAAGGCCACCAAGGGCCTGCCCTGCTCGCTGGAGTCCTCCTACGCCAAAGCCTTCGGCGGCGACCTGGCCATGGAGGTCACCACCAACGCGGTGCAGATCCACGGCGGCTACGGTTATATGAAGGAGTACCTGGTGGAGAAGCTCATGCGCGACGCCAAGATCATGCAGATCTACGAGGGAACCGCGCAGATCCAGAGGCTGGTCATCGGCGCCAACCTCATGGGCGTCACCGACGCTTACCCCTGGGGCTAATAGCGATACGGTCGCAATCGGGGCGCCTTCGGGCGCCCCTTCCTTTTTCGCGGGCGATATCGGGGTGATATCATTCTCCCATGGGAAAGATAGGCATCACCACCACGGTGCCCATAGAGGTCATCTACGCCGCCGGGCACGTCCCGGTGGACCTCAACAACGTCTTCGTTTCCCATCCCCGCTACCGTGAGCTTATGGAGAGAGCGGAGGAGGCGGGCTTCCCGCGCTCCTTCTGCGCCTGGATAAAGGGTATCTATGGGGTGGTGGAGGAGATGGGAGACCTGGATGCCGTGGTGGCGGTCACCCAGGGCGATTGTTCCAACACCCACGGCCTTATGGAGACCCTGCAGTCGGAGGGGGTCGAGGTCATACCCTTCGCTTATCCGTACGAGAGAGATTACGACCTCTTGCGTCTGCAGGTGGAGGTCTTCATGCGCCGCCTGGGGGCGGAGGAAAAAGCGGTGGAGGAGGCGACCCTGCGGCTGGACGGCGTGCGCGCCAAGGCCCACCGCGTGGACGAGCTGACCTGGAGGGAGGGTTTGGTAACGGGGTTTGAGAACCACCTCTTCCTGGTGAGCTGCAGCGATATGGAGGGGGATCCAGACGCCTTCGGGCAAAAGCTGGAGACCTTCATGGCGGCTGCGGAAAAGCGCGCAGGCGACGGGTTCGCGAAGGCGGGGGAGATGGTGAGGTTGGGTTACGTGGGGGTGCCTCCCATGGCGCCCGCGCTCTATGACTACCTGGAGGGCCTGGGGGCGCGTGTGGTCTTCAACGAGACGCAGCGCCAGTTCAGCCTGCCCTTCCAGACGCGTGACCTGGTGGAGAAATACCGCTTGTACAGCTATCCCTATTCCATTTTCTACCGGCTGGAGGATATCGGCAGGGAGATCGAGAGAAGGAAGCTGGCCGGGATCATCCATTACGTGCAAAGCTTCTGCTTCCGGCAGATCGAGGACATCATCCTGCGTCGCAGCCTTGACGTCCCCATCCTGACCTTGGAGCTCGACCGCGAAACCGATTTGGACGCACGTGCCCGCGTGAGGCTGGAGAGCTTCGTGGAGATGCTGCGTTGACCGCAAAAGGCATTGCGCCCGCCGGGCCGGCCACCTCCTGCGGTGTTACAATAAACGCATGTACGAGATATGCGCCGCCGTAAGTTTTCACGCCGCGCATTACCTGCGCGCATACCAGGGTAAGTGCGCGCGCATGCACGGGCACACCTGGAGGGTGAGAGCGGCGGTCTCGGGAAGCTCCCTGGGCCCCTCGGAGATGGTCATGGACTTTCACGACCTCAAGGCTTTGCTGGCCGAGGTCGTAGCGCCCTTCGACCATTCCTGTCTGAACGAGATCGAGCCCTTCCGTCGGGCCTCTCCCACCTCGGAGAACATAGCCCGTCACGTTTACCTGGCCCTGGAGGAAAAACTGCGCTTGTCGACGCCGGGAGCCAGGCTGGCCTGGGTGAGCGTGAGCGAGTCGCCGGACACCGAGGTGGTCTACCGGGAGGGTTGATGGGAAAGAACGTGGTCATGCTCTCGGGCGGCCTGGATTCCGCGGTGAATTTTCTCATGGCCCTGGATAAGGGCGGGGTGGAGGCGGCGGTGACCGTGGACTACGGGCAGCGAGCGGCGGCCCGCGAGTCGGAAAGGGCCGCGAGTATTTGCGCCGCCCATGGCGTGAGGCACCTGGTCCTCGGGGCGAGGTGGCTGGGAGAGCTTTCCTCGGATGCCCTCACTACACAGGGCGAGGGACCGCCCGAGGTGGGCCCCTGCGAGCTCGACGATCCCCATGCGTCGCGGGAGCGGGCGCGCGCGGTGTGGGTCCCCAACCGCAACGGGTTGCTGGCGGCCATGGGGGCCTGCGTGGCGGAGTCCCTGGGCGCGCCATGGGTGGTGATGGGGATGAACGCGGAGGAGGCCGCCGCCTTCCCGGACAACTCCAACGCCTTTCTGCGCGAGACCAACCGCGCCCTGGGGTATTCGACCATGGGAAGGGTAAGATTGCGCAGCTTCACGATTGAATGGGATAAAATGGATATATTGCGCGAGGCCATCGCGCGTGAGCTGGACTTTCGCCTTATCTGGTCGTGCTATAATGGAGAGGATTCGATGTGCGGCCGTTGCGAGTCCTGCGCGCGCCTGCGCAGGGCGGCGGTGCGGCTGGGGGTTATGGGGCGCCTGAAGAACCTTTTCGTGGAGGCGTGAAGTCGTTCCGGGGTCGGTTGAGAGCGGAGGGGAGGGGTGATGAAAGGCAAGTATATCAAGGGCAAGAGGATAACCTACGACGGCTCTCAGCTCCGCTCCCTGTATTCCTATACCGTGCATGACGTGCAGGGCGATTCCATCCTCGCATTTCGGGGTCCCTGCCAGGTGGGGGTGGAGAGCCTGGTGGATGCCGAGGACCGCAAGAACCGCGCCGAGATCAGGAGCGAGGAGATGGCCCACTTCATCGTGGAGCTCTTCGGATGCGACCTGGAACGCGCCGTGGCCTTGCAAAGGCTCTTTCTCTGCGTGGTCAAGGACGTCATAGAGGAGTTGAAGCCGGAGCTGTTCATAACCCGCAGGGGAGACGACCTCTTTATCGAGGTGGAGGCGGAGGAGGGCGAGGAGGAGAACCGCAAGCTGACGGTATCGGTGGCCACGGTGAGCCCGGTGTCCGCCCTCATCCACTTGGGGGTCAACATCTCCAGCGAGAACACCCCCGTGCCCACCTTGGGCCTGGACGACCTCGAGATCCCGGTGGACGACTTCATCCTTAAGGTGCTGCAGGATTTCATCAACGAGATGAAGGGCATGGAGCAGGCCCGCTGCAAGGTGAGGGGCGTGAGCTGAAGGTCCCACCCGCGACTCGGGGCCACAGGCAGGAAAGATCTCCGGGACCGCGCATGAAAGACGACGACTCCCTGCTTTACGTTCACGAGCTTTTCCCCTCCTTCCAGGGAGAGGGAGCGTATTGCGGCGTCCCCCAGCTGTTCATCAGGCTCTCGGGGTGCAACCTCGCATGCTCGTATTGCGATACCCCCCAGGCCAGGGAGCGCACGGGAACGGCATGGGTCTCGGATTGGGAAGGGGAACGGCCGGGAATAGAAAACCCGGTGCGGGCGTCGGAGCTGGCCGAGGTCGCAGTCACGCTCTGGAAGGCGGAGATGCACTCGGTGAGCTTAACGGGCGGCGAGCCCCTGTTGCAGGCGGAGGCGCTCTCCGCGCTGCTCCCCTTGCTGAGGGAGCGGGGCATGCCGGTATACCTCGAGACCAACGGCACCCTTTACGGGGCGGTGGAAAAGCTGCTTCCCTGGCTGGACTTCATCGCCATGGATATAAAGCTGCCTTCCTTTTCCGGGGGCGTTGACCACGGCGACGAACACCTTCTCTTTCTCCGGGCGGCGCGCGCGAAGGAGCTGTTCCTGAAGATGGTGGTGGACGATACCACCATGCCGGAGGAGATTTCCCGCCTGTGCCGCCGGCTGGGAGGGGAAGCCGCGGATCTAACCCTGGTGCTGCAGCCGGCCTGGCGTGACGTGGGCGCGGGCCTGAAGCCGCGTCATGCCTGGGATCTCATGCTGGCGGCGGCCCCCTTCTTCGCGGCGGTGAGGGTGATGCCCCAGGCCCACAAGGCATGGGGGATAAGGTAAGGGAGCGGGAAAACGTCGCGGCCACTTCGCCATCATGCGGTCGGCTTGTAATGCCTTACAGGGAAGAGGATAAGAAAGGGGCAAGGGAAGCGCGTCTCCTTGCGGATGATCCGGCCCACCCGCGATCCCGTTGCGGGGGAATAAAATAAGCATGCAAAGAGAACGGCGAGCCTCGAGCTACGCGAGCTTGATCGGGCGCGTAGACATGTACGTAGACATGTATTCCGAGTCGGGGGGATGAGAAACGGGAGGAAGAGAAAGATGAAAGACGGCGAAGCGGAGGAGGCTAAGGACCAATACCGCGAAGCGCGGGAGAAGGCCGTGGGCGAGCTGGCGGCCAAGGACCCTTCGTGGATGGCCTCCCGCGCCGGCGTGGAATATTCCTATACGGAAAGGCGCTTCATGGTCCCGTTCCTGGAAGAGGCGCTCACCGTTTCCTATCCGGGAGGAGAGGTGTGCCGCGCGGAGGGCGAATCCGCAAGCCCCGAGGAGACCCTGATCGTCCTCCACTACCTGGTGACCGCCGACGGCGGAGAGGTGGAAGGGCGATGGGTGGCGTACCGGGATCTTCCGGGCGCCCGATACCACGAGCCCGCTTTCCGCGCCGATGTCGAGATGCCCCTCTCCCGCGCCCTGGAAGGGCGCCTCGATCATCTGCGCCGCTGGGTGGAGCGCCACGCGCGCATCGCGGATCTTCCCGGAGACGTGGCGGCGGTATGGCGTGTGTTGCCGCGCCTGCCCCTGTTGGTCATCTTCAACGAGCGCGACGAGGAATTCCCCGCCTCGGCCAGGGTGCTGTTCGACGCCTCTGCGCCGGGATACCTGCCCACCGAGGACCTCTCGGTGCTGGCGGAGCTTGCCGCAGCGCGTATCATCAAAGAAGTCGCGGGGAAATAGAAAAAGGGCCCTTCGCTGCAAATGGTGCATTCTGTGTAGGAAACGAGCCCTCGAGGTGGTCAGGCCTCGGGACGTTGATAATGGCAATACGGCATATGTGTCGCCAATGCCTTGACCACCTGATTATTCCAAACCGTTGCCTTATCGCCTTTGTCCTTTTACTCTCATCCTCGGGAGAGGAACGGAAAAAAGCCATCTCCGCGCGTGGCCACGTCCCTTCAAGAAACGCGGGCAAGGACGCCCCTTCCGGCTTCCGAGGGCATCTCCGCCGCCGGCGGTGAACCCGGGGCGGTTCACGACGCCCCCCAGCTTTTATCCCTTAACCTGGGGGTTGCCGCCTGTTCAAACCGCGTTGGTATGGTTTATGATTATGGGCAAAGTGGCGGAACCGCGAGGGGGAAAGGAGACCTAAGCCCGCGGCCTGGATCGGCGCTGAAGGTCGGCGGTGTGCCGCAGGGACAGGGATACGATGCGCAGGGTACTGGTCCTCAATGCGTCATATCAGCCGCTGAACCTCGTCAACGTGAAGAGGGCCGTGGTGCTGGTGCTCAAGAACAAGGCCGAGGTCATAGAGGAACTGGATGCCTGCCTGCGCTCGGAGCACATGGCTTTTCCGTACCCCACGGTTATACGCCTGGTATATTACGTCAACGTTCCCTACCGCGCCGCTTCCCTCAGCCGCAAGGCGGTATTCGTAAGGGATGGATATACCTGCCAGTACTGCGGCGCCCGCGCCGAGAGCATAGACCACGTGATACCGCGCAGCCGCGGAGGAAAACATGTGTGGGAGAACGTGGTGGCCGCCTGCAGGAAGTGCAACGCCCGCAAGATGAACCGGCTTCCCTCCGAGGCGGGCTTGAAGCTCGCGCGCAAGCCGGCCGAGCCCCATGATCATATATGGATCTTCAGTCAGGCGGGGGATATACATCCTTCCTGGGAGCCCTACCTGGAAACGGCGCTGGTGGGATGAACGGGGTCGGCGCGGACATCCTTCAGCCGCTCGGCGCGGACATCATCCGCATCGAGATACCCATCCAGCACGAGCTCAAAAACTTCAATCTCTACCTTTTCCTGGGCGAGCACCCGGCCCTCGTCGACGCGGGCCCCTATCATCCCCTTCTGGAGGGGGTGGTGATGGAGTCGTTGAGACGCGCCGGGATGAAAGAGCTGGAATTCATCTACATCACCCACTCCCACATCGACCATTTCGGGCTGGCGGCGCGCTTACGCTCCCTGACCGGCGCCGCCGTGGCGGCCCACCACTACGAAAAGCCTCGCATCCAGCGCGCGGGAGCGCGACTGGAGGAGGAATACCGCTGCTATTCCTCCCTTTCCGAGCGCATGGGCTTTCCTCGCGAGGTGGCGGAGGCCATCTACTCCCTGGCCCAAGTGTGGACCAGCCTCTCGGAGCCCTGCCCGGTGGACATCCCCCTGCGCGGCGGCGAGACGGTGCGGGCGGGAGACAGGGAGCTGGAGGCGCTGCATACCCCGGGGCACACCGCCGGTCACCTCTGCTTTCTCGAGCGCCAAGAGGGCCTGCTCTTCTCCGGCGACCATCTCATGCGTTCCATCACCCCCAACCCCGAGCTCTACTGTCCTCCCTGGCGCGGCGAGATGACCGGCCTGCCGCAATTCCTGGCCTCCCTTGAACTGCTGAGAGGCTACGATATCAAAGCCGCTTTCCCGGGGCACGGCAAGGCTATCAGGAAGACCGCGAGGAGGATAGAGATGAACCTCCTCCACCACCGCAAACGCCTGGAGAAGACCCTGGAGGCGGTGGATAGCGGTTGTGTCACGGTGTGGGAGACGGCCCTGCGCCTTTTCCCGCAGGTGAGGGACAAACGCCCGCAGGTGGACCACTTTCTGGCTATGAAGGAGGCCCTGGGACACCTTCTCATCTTGGAGAAGGAGGGGATGGTGTGCTGCGACCGCAGTGGAGAGGTATGGAGATTCTTCACCCGTTGACGCGCTGTCTTGGTAGCGCACCCGGCATCACCGAGTCCTTGAGGGAGCGGGGCTTTGCCCTTATATGCGGGATACGCGTCGGATGATCGAGATGAGCCCGGCTCAAAGGGGTTTACCGGAGGCGCAAAATTGAAAACCCCCAAGTGCCTTGATAATATGAAGTAGGTACAACGGCTTTGCGGTGCCCTTGTAGCTCAGTGGATAGAGCAGTGGCCTCCGGAGCCACGTGCGGGAGTTCGAATCTCCCCAAGGGCGCCATTTTTTTAAAGGATCTTGGTGTGGCCGGAACCACGCGCTGCTTCAACTGCACCAGGGAGATCCCCATGGGGGTGGAGAGCTGCCCTGTATGCGGTTTCGCGCTCTCCGGGGGGCGGATCGAGGCCATCAAGGAGGCGGCGGAGCTCAATTCTCGGGCGCAGCTCCACGATTCCAGGGGGGAGTGGGAGAAGTCCATACCCATGTACCAGAGGGCGGTGGAGCTCTATCCCGAGTTCGTGGTGGCCCAGTACAACCTGGGAATCGCGCAGGGAAAGGTCGGGCGTCATGCCGAGGCCATGGAGGCCCTGGGCAAGGCCATCAAGCTGAAGCCCGACTTCGCGGCCGCGTACTGCGCACGTGGCGATATCTTGGCCGAGACGGGTGAGCACGACGCCGCGGTGAAGGACTATTCGCGTGCCCTTGAGCTGTACCCGGACTATGCCCAGGCATATTACAAGCGGGCGCTGGCCTGGATGGAGAAAGGGGGCATCGAGGAGGCCATACAGGACCTCGAGGATTACCTGTTCTACAAGCCCCACGATGCTCGTGCCCGCCGGCGACTGCAGAGACTCAAGGAAGGAGCGTGAGCGCCATGGCCGAACTGGATGGACTACGACGCGTATATGCCGACAAGGAGGGAAGCGAGCTCATGGTCTGGACGTCGGGAGGACACTACTTCCGGGGCGACCTGCAGGAGATCAACGCCGACGGGTTCCTGGTCCTCCGGGACGTCAGCTGCACCCTAGCCGGTGAGAGGCACGAAAGGGAAACCGTCCTTATCAGCGTCGTCGCCATTGACGCCGTATCCTGATCAGGTGGTGCCGGAGAGGGGCGAAAAAGCTTTCCGCCTCAAGCCCGCCGCAACTGCACGAAGTTCATCTGCAGGTTCGCAAGCGTGCCCCTGAAGGGCCTGAGCAACTCCTCGGGGATCTTGCCCTCCCCGCCTTTGATCAACGCTTCCAGAAGGTCTATGGCCAGGGACGCCTGCTCAAGATCGCGGTATTTCAGGTTCACGCTTTCGGGTAGGCCCATTTTAAGATACCCCGTGCTGGCGAGCTGGTTCATCATGGTGAGGGCGATCTCCGCCACGGTGACCTTTTCCAGGCTCTCCTCCGCCAGGCGGCGGAATTCCTCCTCGCTCATCCTCTCCTCCGACCCGGTAGCGTCCTGCAAGCCCTCGGCTTTGCCTCCCGCCGCCCCGGGGTGGTCGGAGACCTCCTCTGAAGCGGCATCACCCCTTTTCGCCGCATCCTCAGGGGGCTCCGTTACGGGCTCTGTTTCCCCGGGCTTTTTATGCGCTCCCTTGGGGCTTGTTTCTCTTTGTGCGCTTGTTCCTGGCGTTTTCTTTCCGTCGCCGGACGCCCCGGAACCTGAAGCGGCCTCGGCGCCGGCGGTTCCCTTCGCCCTGCGGGACTTGGACTCCTGCCGCTGGGGGATATGGTGCGGTTTTTCCTTGCTGGCCTTTTCGGCCGCGGACGCCTTCCTTTTCGAGCCGCCGGAGGGATTGCCGCCTCCCGAGCCTTCGGCTTTGGGGTCCGCTTCTTCGCTCACCGCTTTACCTTTCCTGGCACTCTCTTTATCCGACATCTCAACGCCCTCCTTTCAAGGGAGATTATACCAGCATGGCGGAGGGCGGGGCAGCGTCGGCAGCCGCGCGGAGCGACGCAGGATCCCGCCAAGACGGAGCGCGAATTGCGCCCGGAGGCCCACAGCGGGAGCTCTCTGGACACCATTTGCCCGCCCTTTTAAGGACGGCGGAGGCGAGGGATGTGGAGGAGGCTGTAGCCGGGCATGACCCCGGTCGTTCCCAGGCTCATGGATTTGGGCTATGATAATAAAGAACCGCTCCGTGGGCGGGTTTGAAAAATGGGTTTATTGCATGTAGGGGTGCTCCCGAGCGGGAGCTGAGAGCATACCCTTGAACCTGATCCGGGTAATGCCGGCGTAGGGAACGTGCCAATGTTCAGAGATTTCGGCGTCGCATACCTGTTCAGGTAAGCGGCGCTTTTTTAGGCCATGGAGAGGAAGAGCGCCGGCGAAAGAGATCGCCGGCGACGCAGGCCGATGATGCTTGGGAGCAGGACGGGGTGGAAAGATGCGGGAAAGCGGAGGAGGAAAGATGACCTTGGAGGAAACGGCGGTAACCTCGGCCATAGTGCGTTCCTTCGCCGAGGAGTTTCTGGAGGACCTTGAACTGGACGTGGCGGTGGCCGGCGCCGGCCCCAGCGGCCTAACCGCGGCCCGCTACCTGGCGAAGGCGGGGGCGCGCGTGGCGGTGTTCGAGCGCCATCTTTATGTCGGAGGTGGCATGTGGGGTGGCGGGATGCTCTTCCCGCGCATCGTGATCCAGGAGGAAGCGCGCGAGATCATGGAGGAGACGGGCGTGAGCCTTAAGCCGTGCGGTGAAGGACTCTTCGTGGTGGACGCGGTGGAGGCGGTGTCGCGCAGCGCCGCATCCGCCATCGAGGCGGGCGCCCGCATCTGGATCGGCATGGGGGTGGAGGACCTGGTAGTGAGGGAAGGCGACCGCGTCTGCGGGGTGGTGCTCAACTGGATGGCGGTGGAGAGGGCGGGCTTGCACGTCGATCCCCTGGCTTTGAGGTCACGCCTGGTCATCGACGCCACCGGTCACGATGCCGAGGTGTGCCGCACCCTGGCCAGGAAAGCGCCGGGGCTCCGCCTGCTGACCGGGGACGGTGCGGTGGCGGGGGAGAGGTCCATGTGGGCGGAGAAAGGGGAAAAAGAGCTGGTGCACAACACCCGCCAGGTGTATCCCGGGCTGATCGTGGCGGGAATGACCGCCAACGCCGTCTTCGGATCCCACCGCATGGGAGCGGTTTTCGGAGGCATGCTGCTCTCGGGAAGGGAGGCGGCCCGCCTGGCCCTGGAGCTCCTAAGACCATGACCGTACGGGTGGCGGTGGGGAGACAAGGGGTGCGGCCGGCGTCTCGGGATATGCTGCGGACATGCGCCAGGGTTCGGGAAGCGTTAAGGGCTGGTTGACATGAAAGCATCGATCCTGGGCTTATACATCGTGACCTGCAGCGATCCCGCCCACGGCGTGGGTCATCTGGACATGGCCCGGGCCGCTCTGCAGGGAGGAGCCGACGCGGTACAGCTGCGGGATAAGGAAGCGGGGGGGAGGGAGCTCCTTTGCCGGGCCGAAGAGATATCCCGCCTGCTGTCGCGGTCGGAAGGCGAATGCCTTTTCCTGGTAAACGACCGCGTGGACGTGGCCCTGGCCAGCGGGGCTCACGGCGTGCACCTGGGGCAGGATGATCTTCCCGCGGGGGCGGCACGCCGCCTTTTAGGGGCGCAAAGGATCCTGGGGGTCTCGGCGAGCACGGTGGAGGAGGCGCTGGCGGCGTGCGGCGAGGGCGCGGATTATCTCGGCGTGGGACCGGTTTTCGCCACGCCCACCAAGCCGGATGCGGGAATGCCCATCGGCCTGGAGGGCTTGAGGATGATAAGAGAGGCGGTGGACATTCCCATCGTGGCCATAGGCGGCATAGACGCCGCGAACGCCGCCCAGGTCCTGGAGGCGGGCGCGGACGGTATCGCGGTGATCTCGGCGGTGAGCGCCGCGCCTGACATGCTGGAGGCGGTGAGGCGCCTGCGGTTGATCGTGGACGCTCACCGGAAAGAGAGGTAGAGAGATGAAGGAGAGGACGCTTTTGGAGCGCCTGAGGGCGGGCGAGTATTTCGAGGAGCTGGAAAAGCTGGCGGAGGACGAGGGCATGGATGCGGAAACCTTGGCGCAGGCGCTGTTGGAGGGCAGGGCGGTGCTCCCCCGCAACCGCGCCCACGCTTTGAAGAGGCCCTGCGTGGTGGGCGGGGGCTCGCGCACCAAGGTCAACGCCAACCTCGGCACCTCAAGCGACTACGCGGGCATCGGGGAAGAGCTCGACAAGCTCAAGGCGGCGGTGGAGGCGGGGACGGATGCGGTCATGGACCTTTCCACGGGAGGGCCTATCGACGAGGTCAGAAACGCGGTGGTGTCCGCCTCTCCCGTGCCGGTGGGCACGGTGCCCATCTACCAGGCGGCGGTGAGGGCTCAGGAGGAGAGGGGCGGCATCGTGGCCATGACCAAGGAGGATATCTTCCGGGCGGTGGAAGATCACTGCGCCTCGGGGGTGGATTTCATAACCGTGCATTGCGGGGTTACCTCGAGGGTGCTGGAGACCCTGAGAGCCAATCCCCGGGTGGCGGATATCGTGAGCCGGGGCGGGGCCTTCCTGGCGGGATGGATCCTCCACAACCAGGAGGAAAACCCCCTTTACGAGGACTTCGACCGCTTACTGGAGATAGCGCGCAGGCACGAGGTGACCCTCTCCCTGGGAGACGGTTTGCGGCCGGGATGTATCGAGGACGCCAGCGACTCCGCTCAGATGGCCGAGCTGGTGGTCCTGGGCGAGTTGGTGCGGCGCTGCCGCGAGGCCGGCGTGCAGTGCATGGTAGAGGGGCCGGGGCACATACCGCTCCATGAGGTGGAGTCTAACGTGCGCATGGCCAAAGCGGTGACGCGCGGAGCGCCCTTCTATGTGCTGGGCCCCTTGGTCACCGACGTGGCGGCGGGGTACGATCACATCGCGGCCGCCATAGGGGGAGCGATCGCCGCCCTGGCGGGAGCCGACTTCCTTTGCTACGTCACGCCCCGCGAACACCTGGGACTGCCGACGGCGGAAGACGTCAGGGAGGGGGTGGTGGTGACCCGCATCGCGGGGCACGCCGCCGACCTGGCGCGCGGGGTGCCCGGGGCGCGCGCCTGGGACCTGGAGATGAGCCGCGCCAGGAAGAGGCTGGACTGGGAGGGGCAATTGCGCCTTGCCCTCGACCCCTTAAGGGCGCGCAGGATGTTCGGCGAACGCCAAGTGGAGGGGGAAAAGGCCTGCACTATGTGCGGCGACTTCTGTGCCATGCGCTTCATCGGCGATTACCTCGGAAAGGACGAGGTGCCGGTGTGCGATTGATCCCTGACCCGATGGTAAAGGGCTCTTACGGGGGTGAGAGGGATGCGTGTTGGGGACCTGGGGGAATTCGGGCTCATCGCCGCCATCAGGCTGCGGCTGGGTCTCGAGCGGGAGGGGCTGGTGCGCGGCGTGGGCGACGACGCGGCCGTTTTTCGTGCCCGCGGGGGTGAATATTACGCTTACACCGTTGACGCCATGGTGGAGGGAGTGCACTTCGACCCCGCCTACGCCTCGTGGCATTCCCTGGGATACAAGGCGCTGGCGGTGAACCTCTCCGACCTCGCCGCCATGGGAGGCGGTGCGCCCTCCTACGCCCTGGTTGTGCTGGGCCTGGGGGCGGAAGTCGAGGTGGAGGCCGTAGAGGAGATGTACCGCGGCCTGCGCGATTGCGGTGACCAATTCGGGTGTGCGGTGGTGGGGGGGGATGTGGTAACCTCGCCCGAGCGCATGTTCGTCTCCGTGTGCCTGGTGGGCGCGCTGCAGGGGGAGTCCTTCCTGCCCCGGGACGGGGCGCGCCCCGGTCAGTTGGTCGCGGTTACCGGCACCCTGGGGGATTCGAGCCTGGGGCTGAGATCGCTGATGTCGGGCGGCGGGAGCGACGCATACTGCGCCGCGCGCCACCTCTATCCGAGGCCGCGCCTGCGGGAAGGGAGGAAGGCACTGGAGGCGGGGGCGTCGGCGGCCATAGACATAAGCGACGGGCTCCTGCGCGACCTGGGGCATATCTGCGAGGAGAGCGGAGTAGGCGCCAGGGTCATAATGGAAGATATACCCATATCAGAGGAAGCTCGCCGCGTTGCGTCGGCCATGGGGGAGGATGTGCTGGAGGCCGCCGTGAGCGGTGGCGAGGACTACGAGCTCATAGTGGTGGCGGAGGCGGAGACAATGGAGGGTCTGGTCGAAGCAGGCGCATTCACGGTCATCGGCGCCACGGTGTCCGGCAAGGGAGTGGAGTTGGTGGATCGCCAAGGCCGAAGGGTGGACTTCGGGCGCTGCGGGTATGAGCATTTCAAGGAGAGGTGAGCCTGGTGCGCGGGGGGATGGAGATGGTGAAGCGGCCCGTGGTATTGCTGGTGGCGGGCTCCGATTCCGGCGGTGGCGCGGGCTTGCAGGCGGACATCAAGGCCGTTCACGCCCTGGGAGCCCACGGCGTATGCGCGCTCACCAGCATCACTTCCCAGAACACCCTGGGCGTGCTGTCGCGCTTCGACCTTCCGGTATGGGTGGTGGAATCGCAACTGGAAGCGGTGATGGCGGATTTCCGGGTGGCGGCGGTGAAGACGGGAATGCTGGCCAGCCCGGAGATCGTGAAGGCGGTGGGCGGGATACTTGCGCGCAATCACGCGCCGAACCTGGTGGTGGACCCGGTGCTGATGTCTTCCAGCGGGCACCGCCTTATGGACGAGGGAGGACGGGAGGCGCTGGTCGAGGAGCTTCTGCCCCTGGCCGCGTTCTTCACCCCCAACTTGGCAGAGGCGGAGGCTTTCGCCGGTTTCCAGGTGGTTGACTTGGAGGGGATGCGAGCCGCGGCGCATGCCCTACGCGGGCTGGGACCGCGATACGTGGTGGTGAAGGGCGGGCACCTTGCGGGGGGCGAGACGGTGGACGTCTTTTACGACGGGGTGCGTATGCTGGAGTTCAGGGGGCCCAGGGTGGAGACAAGGGATGATCACGGCACGGGCTGTGTTTACTCCACATCCCTGGCGACTCGACTGGCGAGGGGAGAGCCGCCGCATGCCGCCGCGGCCGGGGCCAGGGAGGACACCCTGCGGGCCCTGAGGGGCTCGCTTCGCCTGGGAGCGGGCAGGGGTCCCGTCCATCCTAACTGCCCAGGATAAAGGGCGAGCGCCGGGTTTGTCGGTGAACCCGTGCGCTGTGGCTCCTCCGCTGCGGGAATGGCGGGAGGTAGGGCAAGTGATGGAGGAGCAACGGCAACGGCGCGAGGGAAGGACATCCGTCGCTGGCCTCGCGGGAAACCCTGGAGAAGGCGCGTGTCTGCCCCAGGACATGCTTTGCCGCGAGGGCCCATGAAGGACGACCCGATATGAGGTGAAGGAAAACGTATGACCCGGACCCGGTATGGGACGGAGCTGAGAACCCTCGTTTAACGCCCGCTCTTTATAGGAAGGAGAAGGATTGATGGGTATATGCATGGAATACATGGAATATAATTATGCGAGAGGATCCGTTGAGCCGTTGGCGCCAAGTGTGTAGGTTGAGTCTTAGGGAGGTAAAGGAAATGAAGAAGCTTCTGGTAGCCATGCTCGTCGCCGCGTTGTGTCTTTCCACGCTGGCCTTGGTGGCCGGCTGCGGCGGCGACAAGAACAAGGACGAGGCCAAGTCCTACATGAAGAAGGGCGACGAGTACATCGACGCGGTGGAGACCACCTGGGAGGGCCTGGAGGAAAAGCAGACCGAGATAGCCACCAAGGCCATCGGGGGCGATTACTCCGCCTTTACCGGCGAGGCCGGAACGGCCCTTAAAAAGGAGTTCGAGGACACCTTCACGGCCATCGGTAAGGATATCGATGCCGCATACGCCGAGTACAAAAAGATAACCGGCCTGGATGGGGTGCAGGATTACAAGGACTACGCGGAGAAGATGATGGAGGCCATCGAGCTGATGAAAAAGCAGCTCACGGCGGCCCAGACCCTGCTGACCAAGCTCAGCGACGCCCTTACCGCCCTTGCCCAGGGGCAGCAGGTCGATCTGATCACCATGATGATGGAGAGCGAGGAGATGACCATGCTGCAGGAGTTGGGAGACGATATCGACAAGCTGATGAAGGAGGCGGAGCAGATCAAGCTGGACAAGAAGCTGGAGTCCTGATCACAGGCACTCCACGGCGGCGATCTGGGTCAGCATCTGACCCGGGAACCGTGGGCTGATGGATATCGAGGGGCGGTGCGAGCGGGTGCCGCCCCTTTGATTTGCGATCGATCGTGGACGAGTGGCTACGTCGACCTCCATGGCTGGGCAGTAGATCTCCCGGCAAAAGAGGGGGATGGCGCGGGGGTTCCGCTATCGGCTTACCTTGCCGGCCTTCATGCACTTGGCGCAGACGTTGACGCGCGTGGGCCTGCCGTCAAGCACCGCCCTGACCTTCTGGATATTGGGGTTCCACCTGCGCTTGGTCTTGCGGTGGGAATGGCTTATGTTGAAGCCGAAGCCGGGCTTCTTGCCGCATATATCGCATATCCTCGACATCTTTACCTCCTCCGATCATACGGATGTATGGTAGCAGAAGGCGCAGGCAGTGACAATAGACGCTTTTTCCCCCTCTGTGGTGATGCATCGCCGCCGGTTGCTATAATCTTTCTGTTCCGCACGGAAGTAGGAGGCTTGAAAAGATGGTCCACGAGAAACCGCGTCAGGACGAGAAGCCCCTGGGCAGGATAACCATAAGCGACGAAGTGCTGGCGGACCTGGCCGGACTCACCTGCACGCGCTGTTACGGCATCGTGGGCATGGCCAGCCAGAGCTTTCACGAGGGCGTGGCGGAGCTCCTGGGGAAGGAGTCGCTGCGCAAGGGAGTGCGCTTACGCCGCCACGATGAGGGGGTGAGCTTCGACCTTTACGTCATCGTAGAGGCGGGGATCAACATCGCCGAAGTGGCGCATAACCTCATCGAGCAGGTCAAGTACATGGTTGAGAGCAGCACCGGTCTCAAGGTGGAAGAGGTGCAGGTGCATGTGCAGGGGGTCAGGGTAAACTGAGCGCTGGAGGCGGGCGGACGGTGGAGAAACTCGGGGCGGGGGATCTCGTGGGGCTGGTGGACAGGGCCATCGAGGCCTTGAGGGTCCACAAAGATGAGATAAACGCCATGAACGTTTTTCCGGTTCCCGACGGGGATACCGGCACCAACATGCTCCTCACCATGCAGGCGGTAAGAGACGCCGTCAAGGACATCAACCACCACGACATGAAAAACCTCTGCCAGGCCATCTCGCGCGGTTCCCTTATGGGGGCGAGGGGGAACTCGGGGGTGGTGCTGTCCCAGATCCTCAAGGGCATGACCGAGGTGCTGGGGGAGAGCGAAGCGGTTGACGTGGAGGTGATGTCCCGCGCCTTCTCCAGGGGCTCGGAGGTCGCTTACCGGGCGGTGATGAAGCCGGTGGAGGGAACCATTCTCACCGTGGTGCGGGAGGCGGCGGAGGAGGGCGAGCGCCTCAAGGGGGGAGGAATTACCCTGCAGGACTGGTTTGCGGGCGTGACGCTCAAGGCCAGGGAAACCCTGGATCACACTCCCGATCTCCTGCCGGTGCTCAAGGACGCCGGGGTGGTGGACGCGGGAGGAAGGGGGCTTCTGGCCATCTTCGAGGGGATGCTCGCCTACCTGAGCGGCGAGGAGCTGCAGGCCATCGAGGAGGAGGTAGTGCAGGCGGCGGCGCAGGGAACCGTGCAGGCCGAAGACTACCGCTACGAGGCCCAGTTCATC
>JACVJD010000020.1 GCA_015711825.1 Candidatus Solincola daggyaiensis | reverse complement strand
AAGGGACTCTTCAAGGCCGCCGCGTCCTCTCGGAGGTCCAGAAGGAACAGGGTGGGCGGGGAGATGGCCACCTCCCTGCCCAGCATCTCGGCGATGGAGACCACCGCTCCCCCTATCATCTGGTTCATGGCCTCGCCCACCACCCCCTGGCGGTACTCGTCCAGGGGCTGGTCCAGGTCTCCCTGCTCCTCCTCGTCCATGACGTTGGCGATGATGTTGGCGTCCCTCTGGGTGACCACCAGCACGTTGGTGCCCTCCAGGCCCTCCGTGTACTCGATCATCACCAGCAGGCTGGGCACGGGGTGCTTGTCCCTCACCCCTTCCCAGGTCTCCACGCTTACCACCGGGGTGGTGATATCCACCGCCCGGCCCAAAATGGAGGAAAGAACGGTGGCCGCCTTGCCCATGGCGATGTTGTAGAACTCCCCCAGGGCGTCCATCTGGTCGGCGCTGAGGACCTCGGAGACATGCGGCACCTCCTGATCGGGGACGGCGCCCTCCGCCGTGACCTCGTCCGTGTCCGCAGCGGTTTCGCCGCCGACCGCGTCCCCGCCCTCGCGCGATTCGCGCAGCAGCCTGTCTATCTCCTCCTGGGAGAGGCTCTCGTCCGCCATGTCCTTCCTCCTCACGCTTTTCCCGATGAAAAACCAATGAGCCCGCACATCGCGTATCGCCCTCCATGGATCCGTATCCAGCAGTTGAGAAGAACGATAAGGATATCGGGCTCACTGCCTCGGCGGTTATTCCTTAACCGCCCGGGAGAGAACCGCGCCGGCTGCCCCCGCAGCGCCGCCACTCGGGCGCCGCCCCTTCCTGCGGCCCCTGGCTCTATATACGGCGACCCCTCTCCCTGAAATATGCGCACTCTTTCAAGGTGCCTGGCCGGGTCGTGCCGGCCCTCGCCCTCAAGCCGTGGCCGTCTCCCCCTCCCTCGACTTGAGGGCGTTCTTGATGGTTTGGAGCACCCTCTCCGGCTCGAAGGGCTTGACGATGAAATCCTTCGCCCCCGCCTTTATCGCCTTGATGACCATGGACTGCTGGCCCATGGCCGTGACCATCACCACCAGGGCCATGGGATCGATGCTGCGTATCTCCTGCAACGCGGTGATGCCGTCCATCTCCGGCATGGTGATGTCCATGGTCACCAGCTCGGGCTTGTGCTCCTGGTAGTTCTCCACCGCCTCGCGGCCGTTGGCGCTCTCCGCCACCACCTCGTATCCCTCCTTCACGAGGATGTTGCGGATGCGCTTGCGCATGAAAGCCGCATCGTCCACGATCATTATCCTGGCTGACACTTTGACCTCCGTATCGCCGGCCTCTTCCCGCCTTTCAGTCTATCCGCCGCACCCGGAGCACCATCAACCTTTCGGTTAACGCCATGGCTCTATACGATTGATTCTCCCCGCGCTCATATCATCTCCTCCTGGCCGTCGGCGTCCCTCACCTTCATGCGCCCCGTGGCCACGTCCACGCTGACGTTGCGCCCCTTGAAACCTCCCGTCCTCTCCGCCACCACCGGTACGCCCAACCTCCCGAGGGCGTAGCGTACCCTCTCCAGGTTGCGTTCCCCGATGTTCTGGAGGTTGTTGTCGCTGAACATCCTCGCGCCCCCGCTGAGCTTGGCGGCGAGGGAGGAAGGCCTTGAGCCCAGCTCCAACATCTCTTTATACAGGGCTTTGACCGCCGGTATCGCGTACTTGCCCCGCTTGTCCATGCTGGCGTTGGGGTCGATGCGTTCCGGCAACATCACGTGCGCCATTCCCGCCCGGCCCGCCGCCGCGTCGAAGATCAACACCCCCACACATGAGCCCAGGATGGCGGTGAGCACGTCTCCCGGGCGGTCGCTCACCTCGAGATCCCCCATCTTCACGACGATCCTTGTCATCTCCCGTCCTCGTCCTTGATACCGGTCGCGCTGTTGCCCTGTGCGTCGCCTCCGCCGTCCCTCTCCCCCCGCGGCGCGGTCCCACCGGCGCCGCGGGCCCCGAGTCCGCGCTCCTGAAGCCGCCTCTTCCCTCGCCTTCCCTATTCCTCCTCGAGGATATCCACCATGCGAGCCAGGTTGGAGAAATCGGTGACGAAGAGGACGTTCCCGGTGGAGCTGAAGTCCTCCTCCTCGAATTCCGTCTTCAGGTAAAGGGCGAGGTCGCCGGAGTCGCTCACCTCCAGCAGAATGGTGTTGACTATGGCCGCCAGCATGTCCGCGGTGCAGGTCGGCGGAGCCGGGCACAGCTCGAGCCCGCACAACTCGGACACCGCCCCCAGGTAGGCGTTGAAGAGGATGTTTCCGGTCTCCGCGATGGCGGAGAGGTTGTTGGGGGAAAAACCCTGCCCGCGGTCCTCGGGGTCCAGGATGATGTCCAGCAGCTCGCGCGCGTCCTCGAGGGAGATGAGGTAGAGGATGTGCCCCTCCATGTCTCCCATCACGCGTGAATAGACGCCCATCACCGTCTCCATGGGATCCCCGATGGTCTCCGCCACGTCCTCCAGGGGCACCATGGCGGCCACGGGGACCTTGAGGGCCATCTCCTTGCCCAGCCACTTCTCCATGGAGGCGGCGGCATGCCCTGAACCTATGTTGGCGACCTCGCGGAGGACGTCCAGTTCGCTCTCCAGCACCTGCCCTTCCTCGAGCACTTCGCCTCCCGTTTCTAACCCGCCGGCCCGGAACGCAGAGCCGGGCCGCCTACCGTACTCCGCCGCACGGCGTCATCCCCAGTCGGCACCCGAATGTCGCCCGTTGAAACAAGCGTTCACCTGCCATGATTTACCACGATTGCCTCACGCCGCGGTTTCTGCCCACGGCGAGACTCCTCCTCCCACCCGTGACATCGCGGTCGCTTTCGGGGCGCTCATGCCATGTATTCCATGACCTTCGTGAGCGCGCCTCGTCGTCGGCCGCCTCTCGCTCCCAGGCTC
The DNA here is from genome assembly GCA_015711825.1 of Candidatus Solincola daggyaiensis. Classification (GTDB taxonomy): domain Bacteria; phylum Actinomycetota; class Geothermincolia; order Geothermincolales; family RBG-13-55-18; genus Solincola_B; species Solincola_B daggyaiensis. The sequence goes on along the minus strand of JACVJD010000020.1, from coordinate 36,195 downwards.
GAGGTTACGAAAAGCCAAGGGCCCCAAGACCCTCCAAACGGTGGTCGCGCGCCGTGAATACGGTTGATTTAGCCGCATGGCATGCCCTGACCCTGAGCGTGGTAGCGCGTCATAACCAAGGCATATATCCGTTTACCCCGCTTGCGTCTCGACCCTATGGACGAAAACCGCCCGCTCCCCTCCTCGCGGCTCGATCCCATGATCGAGAACCGCCACTGCCATATCGGCGTCTCAACCCAATGGTTGAAAAAGACGCCGGCAAGCGGTTGATATCCGGCAACTCCAGCGCATGGCCCATTTAGCTTGTTACGCTTAAAATCTTTTTATAACTCAAATATAGAGGTTTTCTTCTTTGAGGCTATGCGCTCCATGGCGTTAGCGCCCGCCCACGGCCTGTCATATAATATGTAGGCGTCGATGTCCGCAGAGCCGTAATGCGGCCTTGAGAACCCTTCTGCAGTGGTGATGGCGTCATGGCAAAAGAAAGGCCCGGGGCGGTTGACCGCTCAGGGCGCCAGGTCGAGGCGGAGGATCGGTGAACAGCGAGAGGTTCTTTTCCGCCCTCATCGAGGGGTTGTATGAAGCGGTGGCGGTGCTGGGAGGAGACGCCACCATCCTCTACGCCAGCCCCTCCTTCCAACGCATGACCGGCTTCGCGCCCGAGGAGCTGGTCGGAAAAAGCGCCCTGGAGTACGTCCACCCCGACGACCTGGAGTCCCTCGCGGCCAAGTTCACCGAGCTGGTCGCCCTGCCGGGAGAGACCTACGCCCACTCCTTCCGCTTCCGCCACAAGCTCGGCGGCTACCGCCGCGCGGAGGCCACGGGAAGGAACCTCCTGCATGACCCCGAGGTGGGCGGCATCGTGGTCAACTTCCACGACGTCACCGAGCGCGCCGAGGCCGAACTTGCCTTGCGGGAAAGCGTTGAGCATTTACGGCTGTTCACCGAGCAATCGGTGGTGGGGTTTTTCATCCTCAAGGACCACCGGGTGATCTTCGCGAACCGGGCGGTAGCGGAGATCACCGGCTATTCCGTGCAGGAGATCCTCTCCATGCCCAGGGGCGGATACGCCGACCTGGTGTTCTCGGAGGACCGCCCCTTCGCCCTCGAGCAGGCGAGGCTGAAGCAGTCCGGCCTCCACCCCCAGGTGCCGCGCTACACCGCGCGCCTGGTGCACAAGAGCGGCGAGACCAGGCACGTGGAGATCTTCTCCAAGACCGTGCAATTAAAGGGAGAGCCGGCGGCCATGGTGGTCATGTCCGACGTCACGGAGAGGGAAAAAGCGCGCGAGGCCCTGGAGCGGGTGGTGCGCCTCTTCCTCGGACTGGGGGCGGACGGGGAGGAGAACATCATCCACATCCTTCGCGCGGGCACTAAGATACTGGACATGCCCTTCGCGGTTTACCTGCGCATGGAGGGGCGTGAGGTGCGGCACCACGCCTTCCCCGACGCCGCCCTGTGGTCGCTCCTCGACCCTCCGCGCTGCGAGCCCCTGCTCAGGCTCCTGGCCAGGGACCCCGAGGAGCCCCTCATCATGGGCGACCTCTGCGACCGCGCCCCCCCGCCGGGCGGAGGCGAGCGCCTCCTGGAGCTGGGGATAAGGTCGCTGCTGGGCCGCTCCGTGGCCGCCGGGGACGAGGTGGTGGGGGCGCTTTGCTTTCTCGCGCCGCATCCCCGCCATTTCAAGCGGCGCGAGGTGGAGGTGTCCGGCATGCTCGCCCGCGCCCTCGCGGTGGAGGAGGAGCGCTTCTCCCGCCAGCGCAACCTCAAGGATTTCGTGGACATCGTGTCGCACGAGATCCGCCACCCCATGACCATCCTGCGCGGCTACTCCCAGCTCCTCTGCACCTATCGCGACCGCCTCGACCCGGAGCTGGAGGCGGAGATTCTGGAAAACATACCCAACGCGGTGGCGCGCATGGAAAAACTGGTATCGGAGCTGGTGGACGTGTCCAAGATCGACCGCGCCCATCTCTCGGTGCTGAAAAGGGACTTCGACCCCGTCCCTCTGCTGGAGCGCGCGGTGGAGGAGATGCGCATGCGCTTCGCGCGCAACCCCTTCGAGCTCTCCCACCGGCTGGACGGCCCGATACACGCGGACCCGGAAAGGCTTCTGGAGGTCTTGCTCATACTGCTCGAGAACGCCGCCAAGTACTCACCCCCCGCATCCCCCATCGAGTTGGAGGCGGAGGCGAACGAGGACGAGTTCCTGGTCTCCGTTCTCGACCGCGGCCCGGGGGTGCCGGTGGAGGAGAGGACCCGCGTCTTCGATCGCTTTTACCAGATCGAGGACGCCGACCACCATTCCCTGCCGGGCATCGGCCTGGGGCTTTTCATCGCGCGCGAGATCGTGGAGGGGCACGGGGGCAGGATCTGGTGCGCCGAGAGGGAGGGGGGAGGGTCCGCCTTCCGCTTCGCCATCCCGCTGTGACGCCACCGGCGGCCGGCCCGCTACAACCATCCCTCGTTCAGTGGACGGGGCGCAAAAACGAGGATGCGATAGGTTACATAAAAGCGCTATTCTCCCATTCGCCCATGCATGGAGGAGCCTGCATGAGCCGTGAGAGAATCTCTTTCCAACAACTTGACCGCATCAATACCACAAAACAAACATGCATGGAGGAGCCTGCATATCCCGGGAGAGAATCCGTCATAAAAAACGCCGTCACGTCCTTCTTCGCGCCCATGCACAGAGGGTTGATCGAAAATAGTATGTCCTCAAACGAAGTGAGCCGTTTTTCTATTCGCACACCCTCAGAGAATCGAGCGCAGAAGCTCGGCGAAGCCCGGGAAGGAGATGTCCACGCACTCCCAGCCCGAGATCACCGTCTCCCCCTCGGCGCAAAGGGCGGCCACCGCCAGGGACATGGCGATGCGGTGGTCGCCATGGGAGTCCACGCGGGCCCCCTTCAAGGGCGTGGGCCCGTAGGCCACGAACCCGTCCTCCAGCTCCTCCAGCCGCCCCCCCATCCTGGCCAGCTCGGCGCACATGGCCGCGATGCGGTCGCTCTCCTTGACGCGCAGCTCCCCCGCTCCCCTTACCACCGTCTCCCCCTTGGCGCGGCAGCCGAGCACCGCCAGCAGGGGCACCTCGTCGATCATGGCCGGGATGCGCCACCCCTCCACCTCCACCCCAGATAGAACGGCTGATCCCACCTCCAGGTCTCCCCGAGGCTCGTTGGCGCTCTCGCGGTAAGAGGACTCCATGACCAGCGCCCCCATGGAGTTGAGCACGGAGAGAAAGCCGGCGCGGGTGGGGTTAAGCCCCACCTCTCGCAGCACCAGGCGCGACCCGGGCAGCAAAGCCGCCGCCGCCAGCAGGAAGGAGGCGCTGGAGATGTCCCCCGGGACCGCGACCTCGCGGCCCCGCAGAGAGGAGCGCCTGACCACCACCGCGTCCTCCTGGAAGGAGATGTCCGCCTCCATGAGGGCGAGCATCCTCTCGGTGTGGTCGCGGGAGGCCTTTCCTCCTCGCACCCGCGTCTCTCCCTCCGCCTGCAGCCCCGCCATGAGCAGCGCGGATTTCAGTTGCGCGCTGTCCACCGGCATCTCGTAGTCGATGCCCCTCAACCGTCCCCCGCGAATGACCAGCGGCGGTCGCGATCCCTCTCCCAGCGCCTCCACCTCCGCCCCCATGTCGCGCAGCGGCTCCACGATGCGGGCCATGGGGCGCCGCGACAGCGAGGAGTCGCCCCTTATCTCGCAGCGGAAGGGCATAGCGGCCAGCGCGCCGGCGAGCAGTCGCATGGTGGTGGCGGAGTTGCCGGCGTCGAGCGGCCCTTGCGGCTCGCGCCACCCCCCGGGACCCCTGCCCTCCACGCGCAGGGCCTCGCCCTCCAGGCCCAGCTCCACCCCCAGGGATCTGAGGCAGGCCAGGGTGGACAGGCAATCCGCCGAGCGCAGGAAGGGCCGCGCGGTGGTGACGCCCTCCGCCAGCGCCCCCAGGATGGCGGCGCGGTGGGATATCGACTTGTCGGGGGGGACGCGTACCTCTCCCCGCATCCCGCGCGTCACGCCGTTTATGACCATGTCCACGCCCAAATCCTCCTGGTTATCAATGCCATATTGTCAAAATATACCTATTATCCCCATAGACCATCATCCGCCGCCCCCATCACAGGTCGAAACCCCGCCTGCGCCCGGCGCTCAACGGAACCATGCCGCCACGCCTGCCGCTCCTGAGCGCACGGTCGCCGCTCAAAGCGTTCTCGCCGCCGGACCTCCGGCGATACCTCCAGCCTCCGCCTCCGAAACCACCCCGGCCCCGCTGAGCCCCGGCCACCCCGGTATGAGAAAGGACGGGGAGATCACTCCTCTCCCAGGGCCTTTGCCATGCTCACGCGGTAGCCTTTCTGACGCAGCGCCATGGCCGCGCGCGTCGCCGCCTCCTCGCCTCTGACGGAGAGCCGCAACAGCCCCTGACCGCTCTCCAGGGGGTGCACCAGCTCGATGTCGTCGATGTTTATGCCCTTCTCGCCCACCGCCAGGGTGATGTCGCTGATGACGCCCGGACGGTCCTCCACCGGCAACACCAGGCTGTACAGCTCCCGCAACGATTCGCGAAGCGCGGGCGCCAGGTTCTGCCTCCCGCTGCGGGCGCGCTCCAGCCAGGCGGCGAGCTCGCCTTCCTGCGAAGCGCGCAGCATATCCTCAACCCTCCGCAACGCCGCCACGCACTCCTGCAACATCTCCCCCACCGCCTCGCGGTTCTCCATGAGGATATCCAGCCATAGCCCCGCCTGGGAAGCTGCGATGCGGGTCATGTCCCGGAAGCCCCCTGCGGCCAGCCGCAGCAGAGGATACTCTTCCGCGCGGTCCAGGGCGATGTTCATGAGGGCGGCCGCGAGCACGTGCGGGAGGTGGCTTATCACCGACACCGCCCGGTCGTGCACATCGGGGTCCATGGCCACCACGCGCGCCCCCAAGGCTCCCAGCAGGGCGTTCAGCCTGGAATAGGCCTCCGCGTCGCAATCGCTTCCGGGGGTGAGCACATAGTAGGCGTCACGGAAAAGGTCGGGGTCGGCGAACTCCACCCCCCTCTGTTCCGATCCCGTCAGGGGATGTCCGCCGATGAAAAGCCGCCCGCGGCCCAGGGTCCGCCTGGCCGCCGTCACCACCGTGCTCTTCACCGAGCCCACGTCGCTGACCAAAGCTCCCTCCCCGAGGTGCGGCGCCAGCTTCTGCAGAGCGCCGGGGATGGATCTCACCGGCACGGCGACGAAGACAAGGTCGCACGCGCTCGCGAACTCCTCCAAGCGGGAAACGGCGACGTCCACCGCGCCGCAGTTCCTCGCCATCTCCAACATGGAGGGGTCGCGATCGCAGCCCAGCACCTCGTCCGCCAGGCCGTGTTTCCTCAACGCCATCCCCAGGGAACCGCCGATAAGTCCGGTCCCCAGGATGCCCACGCGGCGAAAAAAGCGCTCCCCCAAGGCGAGCTCCCTTCCTTACGCTTGTTTCCTGCCCATGAAGGAGGCCAGGGACCTCAGCTCATCCATCATCGCCCTGAAGCCTTCGACGGTCAAGGACTGCGAGCCGTCGCACAGGGCTTCCTTCGGCCGTGGGTGCATCTCCACCATCACCCCGTCCGCTCCGGCGGCCAGGGCCGCCATGCACAGGGGGGGCACCAGCTCGCGCACCCCGGTGGCATGGCTGGGATCCACGATCACCGGCAGGTGAGAGGCCCTTTTCACCGCCGGTATGGCGGCAATGTCCAGGGTGTTGCGGGTGGAGGTCTCGAAGGTGCGTATGCCGCGCTCGCAGAGGACCACGCGGTGGTTTCCCTCCTTGAGGATGTACTCCGCCGCCATCAGCCATTCCTCCACCGTCGAGCTCATGCCGCGCTTGAGAAGCACCGGCTTATCCTGGCGCCCCAGCTCCTTGAGCATGAGGAAGTTCTGCATGTTGCGCGCGCCCACCTGCAGCACGTCCGCGTACCTGCCCACCAGCTCGATGTCCCTCACGTCCAGCACCTCGGTGACCACCGGCAGGCCGGTGACCTCGCGCGCCCTGGCCAGCATGGCCAGTCCCTCCTCACCCAGGCCCTGGAAGCTGTAGGGAGAGGTGCGCGGCTTGAAGGCCCCGCCCCTGAACAGGGACGCGCCCGCCTCCCCGGCGGCGCGGGCCGCCTCCACCACCTGCTCTTCGCTTTCCACCGAGCAGGGACCCGCGATGACCGTGAAGGTACCTCCTCCTATCTCGGCCCCTCCCACCCTGATGACCGTGGGCGCGTCCTGGAACTCGCGGCTCACCAGCTTGTAGGGTTTCATGATCGGGACCACCCGCTCCACCGCGGGGTAGGCCTCGAAGGGCATCTGCATGACCATCTCGCGGTCCCCGATCACCCCGATCACGGTGCGGTACTCGCCTCGCGAGACGTGGGCCTCCGCTCCCACCTTGTGCAGCAGGTCCACGATCTCCGCGATCTCCTCCTCCCTCGCGCCCTCGCGCATGACGATGACCATTCTCATCACATCCTTCCATGACCCCCGGCAGGACGCCGCCTCGCCTGCCTGCATCCATCGGCCTGCATCTCCGCTTTCGCGCGCCTTGGCCGTCGCCCGTCCAAAGCGGTGCTTACCACCGCCATATGCCGATACGAGCGTAAACAAAAAAGCCCGAGCCCCGGCCCGAGCTCCCCCATCTCACCCGGTGACATTACTTTTCCCTTGGGCTCCACCTTCCTTATGCGGTTGTGAGGCGCTGCCTGCTCATTCGGGGAGGTCCGTCCTCAGCTGGCGCGCCCCCTCCAGATAGGGGTGGCGCAGCTCATGGGGATGTTTTCGGGTGTAGAAATGCATGAGCACTCTTATGCATCTCTGCGGCGAGTCCTCTATGGACAGCTCGCGCGCGCAGAGCAGCGGCACGTGGGTCAGTCCGATATGACGAGCCGCCGCGGCGGGAAACTCCGCCGTGAGGTCCTCGGTGGCGGTGAAGATGATGTCCACGATATCCTCGGGACGGATGTCGTTGCGCTGCAGCATCTCCCGCAAAAGCTCCGCCGTCTTCTCGGTGATCTCCTCCTTGGTGTCGTCCCTGCAGAGGATCGCGCCGCGCAAAGCCCTCAACTGCATCATTCAGCCTCCTTGTCAGGATAAAAGTTTACCATATAGGCGCCGCGGGGCAATCTTCTTTTTATTCTTCCGTAAAGGAAAGGCCGCCCTTCTCCACCTGTTCACGCCGGCGGGGTGACCGCCGGGTCGCAGAGGCTAGCTGTCGCCGAGAAAGGGTTCCACCTCCTGGCGCGAGAGCACGCGATAGCTCCCCTCCTCCAAGCCTTTCAGGTCCAGGTGCCCGAGCCGTATGCGCACCAGGTCGACGACCTTTAGGCCCACGGAGGCGCACATCCTGCGCACCTGGCGCTTGCGCCCCTCATGGATGGCGATCTCCAGCACACAGCGTTCGCCCTCGTTCTCCAGCACCCGCACCCTGGCCGGAGCGGTGACCCCTTCCTCGAGCTCCACCCCTCCCCGCAGCCGCGACAATCCCCGGCGTCCCAGCCGCCCCTCCGCCGTGACCAGGTAAGTCTTCTCCACGGCGTGGCTGGGATGCATGACGCGGTGGGCGAAGTAGCCGTCGTTGGTGAGCAGGAGGAGCCCCCGGGTATCCATGTCCAGGCGCCCCACCGGGAAAACCCTGCCCTCGCCCCTCACCAGGTCCATCACCGTGGGCCTACCGCGGGTATCCCTTACGGTGGTCACGTATCCCGCGGGCTTGTTGAGGAGGAGGTATTTTTTCTCCACCCTGGGGTCGATGGGGACCCCGTCAACGCTGATCTCGTCGCGCTCCGGGTCCACGCGGTCCCCCAGGACAGCCTGGCGACCGTTTACGCTCACCCTCCCCGCGGCGATGATCTCCTCGCAGCGGCGGCGCGACCCCAACCCCGCCGCCGCCAGCACTTTCTGCAGCCTCTCCTCGGGAGTCATGCCGTATGCCGCCGCCTCCTCAAACCCCGTCCGTTTCCTCCACCGCCCCGCGCCCCCCGCCGTCTCCGGCTTCCTCCCCTTCCTCCGCGCCTCGCTCGGCCTGACCGGAGAGGGAACGCGCGATGCGCTCCACCGTCTCCGCGTCGGGTTGGAAATCCTCCAGGGGCGGCAAATCCTCGAGGCTTTCAAGGCCGAAGCGCTCCAGGAACTTCTCGGTGGTGACGTAAAGGGCCGGTCCTCCCGGCGCCCTCTCCTTCCCTACCTCCGCCACCAGGCCCATCTCCTCCAGCGCCTTGACCATGTTCTCCGACTGCACTCCCCTGATATTGGCCACCTGGGTCCGGGTGATGGGCTGCATGTAGGCGATGACGGCCAGCGTCTCCACCGCGGCCCGGGTCAGCCTGGTGCGGCGAGAGGAGAGCAGCAGTCGCTCGATCTGCGCGGCATATGCGGGATGGGTGTGCATACGCCATCCTCCCCCCAATTCGCGAAGCTGCATGCCGCGGTTGTAGCGCACGTACTCGTCCCGCAGCTCCTGCAAGGCGGACAGGACCTTGCCCTCGTCGCACTCCAGGGCCTCCGCCAGCCTACGGGGGGTGAGGGGCTCGTCGGCCACGAAGAGCACGGCCTCCAGGGCTCCCTTCACCTCCTCCATCTCCCGCACGTCCTCCCTGCCGGCGCCGGTCCTCCAGATGGCGCCTCCTATGGGTTTAATCTCCATCCCCGTCCTCCCCCAATGCGTAAACCTCGATATCGCCGAAACGCGCCGCCTGCCGAAGGTCTATCTCCTCGCGCTTGAAGAGCTCCAGCAGGGCGACGAAGAAGGCGATGACCTCTATGCGCAGCGCGCAATCCCGGGTCAGTTCGCGGAAGGTGGTGCGACCGCGTCCCCGCAGCGCGCTCCTCACCCGCTGCATGAAGTCCTCCACCTTCACCCGGATTGGCGCTATGTAGCCCACGTCGACCTCGTCCTCGGTCTCCACCAGCTCCTTTGCCCTGGCCACCAGCATCTCCAGGGTCAGCCCCCGCAAGGCGTCGGGCATGAGATCGCGGAAGGGCTCCTCGAGGTCCACCTGGCGGTAATAGTACCTCTCCTCGCGCTCCAGCCTGGCCGCGAGCTCCGCCGCCGCGTTGCGGAATTTCTGGTACTCCACCAACCGCCACAACAGCTCCTCCCGCAGCTCCTGGGGAGCGAGCTCCTCCGTCTCCTTCTCCGGCGCCGGCAGAAGGGCGTCCGATTTCAGCTTCAACAGCGTCGCCGCAATGAGGAGAAACTCCGTGGCCACCTCGAGGTCCAGCTCCCGCATTCCCTCTATATAGGCCAGGTACTCGTCGGTGATCTCCGCGATGGAGACCTCGTAGATGTCTATCTCCTTGCGCCCGATAAGGTGCAGCAGAAGATCGAAGGGCCCCTCGAAGACCTCAAGCTTTACCTGGAAAGGCAATCTCACCCCTCAGTCGATGCCCATGCGTTCCCTAACCTCGCGCACCACCTCGCGCGCCACGGGCCTTACCTTCTCCACTCCCTCGCGCAATACCTCCCACGCGTACCCGGGCCGGCTCTCCATCTCCCCGCGCCGCTCCTGGAAGGGCAACAGGGATTCCACGATCCTCTCCGCCAGCATGGTCTTGCACTCCACGCAGCCCCTGGCGGCGGTGCGGCATCTCTCCGCGATGTCGTCCAGCTCTTTCACGCTGTAGGCCTTGTGGAGCTGGAAGGCGCTGCATTTCTCGGGGTCTCCGGGGTCCTTGCGGGTGCGCCGGGCGGGGTCGGTGATCATGGAGAGCGCCTTTTTCCTCACCTCCTCGGGAGGGTCGGTCAGGGAGATGTAGTTGCCGTAGCTCTTGCTCATCTTGCGCCCGTCGGTTCCCGGGATGCGGGGGCTGGGAGAGAGCAGCGATTGCGGCTCCCCGAAGGTCTCTCCGTAAAGGAAGTTGAACCGGCGCACGATCTCCCGCGTGAGCTCCAGGTGAGGGAGCTGATCCTCGCCCACCGGCACCCCGTCGGCGCGCACGATGAGGATGTCGGCCGCCTGGAGCACGGGGTATCCCAGGAAGCCGTGGGTGGAGATATCCCTGCCGCGAAGTTGCTCCTGCTGCTCCTTGAAGGAGGGCACCCTTTCCAGCCACCCCAGGGGGGTGATGAGGGAGAGGTAGAGGTGGAACTCCGCCACCTCCGGCAGGTCGGACTGGCGGTATACCACCGCCTTCGCGGGGTCTATGCCCGCCGCCAGCCAGTCCAGCACCATGTCCTCGGTGTAGGCGCGCAGGCGCGAGGGGTCCTGGTAATCGGTGGTCAGGGCGTGCCAGTCGGCGATGAAGAAATAGCACTCCGCCTCCTCCTGCAGCTCTATCATGCGCTTGAGGTTGCCGTGCAGGTTCCCCAGGTGCAGCTTTCCCGTCGGCCGGTATCCGGTAAGAATCCTTTTGCTCAACCCTTCTCCTCTCCTGTCACTCCCGTCTCTTCCCTGCGCCTTTCCCCCCTCCTCGCGCCATCCTGCCGCTCCCCCGCCCCGGTTTCATTATTCTACATCCCCGCGAACTCCGCCTGCACGGCGTCCCGGCCCGGTGTCTCGGCAGGGTATGAGGATCCGCGCCAGACTCCCGGGGACGTGATGGACCTCTTTTCTCTTACGGGAAGGGGCACCGGCCGGGGAGGAAGGACATGATCACGGGTGGCGAGCGCGGCTCATAGGGAAAAGGGCCTTGCCCCGATGGTCTCCACCGCCTGCTTGAAAGGGCGTCAACGGGAATCGTCGGCCTCTCGCAGCCGGGCGGCCCGTACGTCCGCCGGCCTTCCCTGGTGACCCCCCACGAGGCGCACCAGCTCCTCCTCGCTTCCCAGCCCCCGTAACAACTCCGCGGCTATCTCCCCGTGATGGGACTGCACGTAGAGACCCCTCCAGAGGCCGCGCGGCAGGCTGCGCATGCGCTCCACCGCCCCCTCGCCCTCGGCCTTTCGCTCCGCCCTGCCGCATAGCCGCCGTAGAAAGCGTGGCGCCGTCAGCTCCAGGGCGGTGTAGAGCCAGCGGGTGGACAGCCCCAGTTCCGACGGGAGCTTGCCGGCGTCATGCAGCAGGGCGGCGCGGTATAAGGGGGGGTCGTCTCGCAGGCGGTCTGCCACCGCCAGGGAATGGGCGAGGTCATAGCGTTTCATGCCCAGAAAGAGCTCCCTTTCGCCCTGCGAAAGAACCGCCGCCGCCTCTCCGGCCCTTAAGCGCAGGCGCGGGCGCAGCGCGTACGCGGTCACCAGTGCCTTCCCCGGCAGGTTGCGCCAGGTGTTCATGTCCCGAGGCCCCCGCTCAGAAGACGCTCCCCAGGCCGAAGGCGCGCATGATGAGGTTGGCCACCCCGCCCACCGCCCGCGAGAGCAGGAAACCGAAGGCCATCACCAGCAGGAGCACGATAAAGAACCCGTAGGGCTCCATGGACTGGTAGAAGCGCCTGGCGTCGCCGCGCAGGAAATACCCCACCACCCGTGAGCCGTCCAGGGGAGGTATGGGAACGAGGTTGAAGACGAAGAGGAGGATATTGATGTAGGAGATGAAAAGGCAGGTGTAGATGATCTTGTCCAGGACCGCGCCGCCTTCGAAGGCGACCAGCAGGCGTATGACCCCTATGAAGAGCACTCCCAGGGCGAGATTGGACAAAGGGCCCGCCAGCGATACCCAGATGATCCCCCTGGGCTTGCGGAAGAGAAAGGGATTGATGGGCACCGGCTTGGCGTAGCCGATGATAAAGGTGCCGTAGCCCATGATGCTCATGAGCAGGAGTATGCCCGGAAGGATGACCGTGCCGAAGGGGTCGATATGCGCCAGGGGATCCAGGGTCAGGCGCCCCGCCCGCTTCGCCGTGGTGTCCCCCATGCGGTAGGCCACGTAGCCGTGCATGTATTCGTGCACGATGACCCCGATGATCAGGCCCACCAGCATGTAAACGGCGCGCTCCAGATCGCTCATCGCTCTCGGCTCCCGTCATCCGCCCCGCGGCCCCGCGTCGGCCCTTCGCCGCCTTCCCCCGCGAGGCCGGCGGCGCCGTTATCCCGACTCCCGAATGCCAGCCGTCGCGCCAGGGCCAGCTCCTCGTCCCTGCCCCTCACCCTGCCGTCCAGCTTCTCGTCCCGCACCCGCGCCAGGATGGCGCCATACGCCCGCGAGGGCTTCAGGCCCATGGCCGAGAGGTCATGCCCGCTTATCTCTAATGGAATATTCTTCCATATATTCACGTACATCTCCACGCTTTTACGCACGCCCGGGCCTCCGAGCACATAGAGATATGCTACGGCCTCGCCGCTCATGGGGTCAAGGAGATGCGCCGCCTCGCTGGGCGCCGCCTTGCCTTCCCTCAGCGCCTCGATTGCGCCGGGCACCCTTTCCAGGCACTGCATGATGGCTTCCGCGTCCTCGCGCCGGAAGCGCATTTGATGGCACCATTTCTCCGCCTCGCGTGCGGGAAGCTCTCCCAGCATAGCCGCCAGGGAGGGGATCCATTTCTTCGCCCCCTCTCCCGCCAGCTCCATGGCCTCAGAGAGGTGCTTTTCGAGGCGGCGGAATCGCTCTCCCATCGCCCTGGTCACCTCGAGGTCCGGGTGCAGGACCCTGAGCGCCCCAAGGTCGCGCAGGCGTTCCACGGCCCGGTAGGGCAGGGGGCAGGGTTCGGAGAAGATGTCGATGAGCTCGTCGCGCACCCTGGCGTTGGTGAGCTCTCCCACGATCTCCATCTCCACCGCGCGTCGCGCCAGCATCTCCGTCTGCCGCTCGAGCTGGAAGCCGTATCGCTGCTCAAAACGCACGGCGCGGAAGATGCGCGTGGGATCCTCGACGAAACTGAGGTTGTGGAGGATGCGCACCTGCCGCCTCTCCAGATCGCGCATCCCCCCGAAATAATCCAGCAGCTCGCCGAAGCGGTCTCCGGTCAGAGCCACCGCCATGGTGTTGATGGTGAAATCCCTGCGATAGAGGTCCTGCCTGATGGAGGACATCTCCACCGTGGGCAGCGCGGCCGGGCGCTCGTAGAACTCCGTGCGCGCCGAGGCCACGTCTATCCTGCGTCCCGTGGGCAAGATGACCACCGCGGTGCCGAACTTGCGATGGCTCCTGACCCTGGCCTTGAGCGCCGCCGCCAGGAGGCGCGCGAAGGCTATGCCGTCCCCCTCCACCACCACGTCGAGATCCAGGTTGGGATAGCCGAGCAGGAGGTCCCTAACCACCCCGCCCACCAGGAATATCTCGAAGCCCTCCTCCTCCGCCACCCGCGACATCGCCCGCAGCAGTCTCTGCGCCTCGCCCGGGAGTCCCCGCTCCATAAGCTCGATCATCTCCGAGCGGGTGAATCCGGCCGCCCGCCCCGGGACGGTGAACCCGCGCAGATAATCCTTGCCGTGCAACGCCCTCAGGACGTCCTTGCGGGTCACTATGCCCACGACCTTGCGCCCCCTCACCACCGGCAACCTCCCGATGGCGTTGGTGGTCATGAGTTCCTGTATCTCCAGCAGCGAGGCGCCCTCGTCCACGCTCACCAGCTCGCGGGTCATGAAACCCTTGACGGGAGCATGCCCCAGTCCGTGGTGGCCCGCCTTGTCCAGGTCCTTGCGGGAGATGATCCCCACCAGGTCGCCTTCGGCGTCCACCACCGGAAAAGCGGTATGGCCGGTGCGCTGCATACGCCGCGAGGCCTCGGCGATGGGGGTGTCCTCGCCGATGGTCCTCACGGGGCCGCTCATGATCTCCCCCGCGGTGACCAAGGGCCTCACCTTCTCCTCCAGGAGGGCCTGGAGTCTCCTCTCGGCCTGCCTAAGGGTCGCGCCCTTCAGCACTGCGGAGCCGGCCTTGGAGTGGCCTCCGCCCCCGAGGCCGGAGAGCACCTCGTGCACGTCCACCTGGTTCAACCTGGAAAGCCCTACCACCACCACCCGCCCCGCCATCTCGCTGATGGTGAAGACCACGTCCAGGTTCTCAAGCTCCGCGAGCTTGCCGGCGACCACCGATGCCCCCTCCACGTACTCCTCCATCCTCGCCTTCGCCAGCGCCACCAGTATGCCGCGCACGCGGCGCGTCTCCAGACCCGCGAGGAGCCTTTTCATCAGCTCGTGCTGGGCGGGGGTGAGGGCAGGGCCGAGGAAATGGGTGATGACGTTGAGGTTGGCGCCCTCGCGCATGAGATAGGCCAGGGCCTCGGCGTCGTCGTAGGTGGTCCCCGCGAAGGTGAGGGAACCGGTGTCCTCGTGGATGCCCAGGGCGAACAGGGTGGCCTCGAAGGGGGTCAGGGCCAGGCCTTTGCGCCTGATTATCTTTAAGAGCACGGTGGTGGTGGCGCCCGTCTCCTCGCTGTAGTCCTTCACCCCACGCATGTCCTTTTCGGAGGGGGGATGATGGTCATAAACGAAGACCTCCACGCCGGGGCGCCCCGGGAGGTCCTTGAACTCCCCCAGGCGTTCGGCGATGCGGTTGTCCACCACGATGAGACGCTCTATGGCCTCGGCGTCCAGGGCGCGGGGGTCCTTGAACTCCAGCACGTCGCCGTGGAGGGAGATGAACTCGCGCACGTTGCGGTTCACCGATCCCGCGAAGACCATCACCGCCTCGGGATAGAGCTTCTTCGCCGCCACCATGGAGGCGAAGGCGTCGAAATCCACGTTCACGTGCCCGAGTATCACTTCCAACCGCTTCCTCCAGCGCGTGCGGTTTCCCCACCAGGCCCACCTGCCGTGCGCCGCTTTTGCTCGCCGGGCTCGCTGCGAGGCGCGGAAGCGCCTACGGGCGGCGCGTTCATCATCGCGTTTCCCCGCCCCGACGCTCCGCCGTTCCGTCTCGCTCTTGCTTTGAAGCAGCCCTGCCGAACCACCAGCGGAGCGCGGCCTCCGCCTCGCGTCCGCCCTCGGGCCTGGCGGGAGGCAATGCCCCTGCTCCTCATCGCCAAGTCACATACCATGCCATGCGGACCGCATCGGGGACGGTGCCTAAGGCGCCTAAAGCGTCAGGGGCTTTGATGTAAAGCGTTTTTCATGCCGGGTTGAGATCCATGTCCGACAGCGCCCGGCGGATGGCCTCGATATAGCCGCGCCCCTCCTCCATGCCGACGCTCTCCCCCGCATCGCGGGAAACGTCGGTTAGCCGGTAGACGGCGCCCCTTAAATCATCCACCTCGCCGAAGAAGTCATTGAGCATGTCGATCTTCTCCAGGGTCTCGCCGCCCCCCATGCCCGCCAGCTCCAATGCCTCCTCCAGCACCTGCAGAGCCTCCAGGGCCGCCGCTTGCACCTCGCCGTCCTCCTCCAGCCGGACGACGTTGCCCCAGAGGATCTCGAAGCGCCGGCGCACCTCGGGATTGCAGGCGTTGAGGGAGTGCAGCTTCATGAGGTCGCGGGCAAAGCGCGTGGCCATGGTGGCGAAGCGGTCCGCCAGCTCCATCTCCTTCTCGAAATCCTCCCCCTCGAGGCCGTCCTCTCCCGGCAGCTCCGCATAGGTTCTGCGCAAACCCTCCGCGTCGACCTCCAGGCGGGGTATGAGCGCGCGCGCTTTCTCCCCCCATGCCTCCGCCTCCCAGCTCGCCAGCAGGCGCCGGGCGTCGTTTATGAGCTCCAGGGCGCGCATTTCCTCCAGCTCGTCACGTGACCGCGTCAGCTCGCGCAGGTCTTTGGGAGGGTAAAGCACCGCCCTCACCTCCCTGCCCCTTATGAGAAAGGGGCTGAACGGCCGCTCCAGCGCCGCCGCGTCGTCGCCAAGCACTTCCCGCAGCCCTTCCGCCACTCTGGCCACGCTGCCCAGGGCCCGTTCCAGCGCCTCTCCCGTCCTCCCCTCTCGCAGCATACCGTCGATGCCTCTCCATTCCGCCGCCAGGCCCCCTTTTCCCTTTTTATCCAGGGATGACATACGGGAGCGCACCTTCTCCCTGATCTCTCGGGACACCCCCGCGGCGCTTATCACCTCGCCCAGCCATCCGTCTCCGAAGACCATGTATTCCACTGCGCCCCCGATAAGTCCGCCGGCTTTTTATGACCATTCTATCATTCGCTCTACCTCGCCACTTGGCCTTCCCGTAGCCCCCGGGACGGTTCTCGACCCGGCAGGACGCCTTCCTCCGCCACGGCGACCTCGCCACCATCCCCTTTATCCCCTTTATCACCTTTAGCGGAAGCCTAGTGTCGTGCCCTCTCTTTCCAGACGGCAAGGGAGAAAAGGCCGCGTTTGACTCACGGTCAACCGTATGCTACCGTTCGGTATATACAAATTGCCGGTATGTTCGTGCTCACGTTTTCATGGTGCGGGGTTATGGGGCTTTCAGCTTTATATGCCTCATCGCCGTTTTGCGCCAGTCAAGCGCTTTCCGGATACCGGGCGGATAAAGGGGGGCGAACGCCGCGTGGGATGATAGCGGCCTTCAATACGCCGGTTGCCTTTCTCGCGCTCTTATGCCACATCTTCTCGGCACCCGGGGAAGGCCGACGGGAGAGGGCGGATTGCGTCCCGAGGGCAAGAGGATTCGAGGCGCGCGGCCGCAGGCGCACGGAGATCGGCTTCGGGGAAGGCCGAAGGGAACGGGCGGATTGCGTCCCGAGGGCCAGAGGGTATGAGGCGCGGTTCAAGACGCGTGCGCCTTCGCGTTTTTCGTAAGTGCAAATGTGTGGCAGAGATAGGGGGGTGGCATGAGATGGTGAGGAAAGGGGCCTTTCTGACCTCGTCGGTTCTTCTGGTGTCGCTTCTGGTCGCCTTGTTGCCGCTTTCCTTACGGGCACCGGAGAAGGCGCGAGCCGGCGGCGCGCGGGGATGGTATGTGCAGTACCAGGACGACGAGGTCAGCGTCTTCGCAGTCTCGGCCGTGGATGAGCGGACCTGCTGGGCGGTGGGGCGGACGACGGGAGATGCCCCGCGGGCCCTCGCGCTCAGGACCACGGACGGGGGCGAGTCCTGGACGCCTTCCTACCCGGAGTTCCCCACCATCCTCACCTGCGCCTCCGCCATAAGCGACGAGGTGTGCTGGGCCGGCGGATACGGCTGCATCCTCAAAACGGAAAACGGGGGCTCCTCCTGGGAGGTGAAGATCGCCGCCGACGGCTATTACGTCACGGGCATCTCCGCCGTGGACGAGCGGACCTGCTGGGCGGTGGGCTATTCCACCACATCGGGAACGAGCTTTAACGGCTTCATCGTGAAGACCGGAGACGGAGGCGCAAGCTGGGAAGCGCAGGCCTCGGGCATCCCCTGCCCCATGACCGACGTATCCGCCGTGGACGAGCGGACCTGCTGGGCGTCGGGGGGTTTCTTCTCCCCCGGGATGGTCTGGCCTCCGGTTCCTGCCGCGGTGGCGGGGCGGCTCATGAAAACCGTGGACGGCGGAAGCAACTGGCAGGAATACGGCGAGGATGGATACGCTTATTACAAGTTGTCCGCGCCCGATTCCCTTAACCTGTGGGTGGCCTCTCTGCGCGCCGACCTCTCCGCGCCCCTTGAGTCCCGCACCGAGATCCGCCGCTCCCCAGACGGGGGAGAAAGCTGGATCGTCCACCCCACCTCCCTGGGGCCCTGGAATTACTCAAGCGGGAGCATCGAAGCCATCGACGGCGAAACCGCGTGGCTGGCGGCTTATCCCTTGCATGGTTTTAACGGTATATACAGGAGCGACGACGGCGGGGCCTCTTGGACGGCGCAGGCGGAGGCGCCCGCTACCCTTACCGACATCTCCGCCGCCGGCGCGCTGGCGGCATGGGCGAGCGGATGCGACCCCACCAACCTCGGACAGTACGGGCACGGCTACGTCATGCATACCGCCAACGGAGGATGGGAACGCGCGCCGCATATCGAGGCCCTCTCCCCCTCCTCGGGGATGGCCGGAGACACCGCTACCATTGCGGGGAGCGATTTCGGCGAACGCCAACCCTTCTGCGCCGTTCGCTTCGGGGAGCTCAGCGCGCCCGTAGTTTCCTGGTCGGAAGAGGAGATAGTGTGTGTGGTGCCGGACGGCGTCGCCCCCGGACCGCTGGAGGTGACGGTGGTCACCGGCGGCGGCGTCTCCAACCCCGCGACCTTTTGCGTCGAGGAGACGACGGTGATCGAGGGCACCGTGGCGCACGCCGGGTACGTCACCCACAGCGAAGGCATAAGGGTTTCCCTATTCGACCTTGAGGGCGATCTCCTGGAAACCGCCTTTACGGACGAGAACGGAGAATACCGCTTGGAGTCGGAATCGGCGATCTACCGATGCAAAGTGGAGTTCTTCGACCCCGGGGACGTGTACCGCACGGAATGGCACGCGGACAAGCCGGATTTCGCCTCCGCAGATGTCGTCTATCCCAAACCCGGCAACCGCATAAAGCTCGATGCCTGGCTCGACCTGTGGCCCCCGGAGATAGCCGCCGTGGAGCCCTCGCGCGCCCTCATCAAGGAGACCACCGACATCGCCCTCACCGGCTCCCATTTCAGCGATTCCTGCATCGTGGAGCTGTGGGGGGATCATCGCAGCGTGCCCATCGACGACTACACCATAGTCTCCCCCACCCGCATCGAATTCAGGCTGGATCTCAGCGACTTCCCCAAGTACGACGCGGGACTCTACGACGTGGTGGTGACCAACACCTACGACTGGCAGCGTTGCGTGCTCGAAGGGGGCATGGAGCTTTACACACCCGAGCCGCTGACCCTCTTCTCCATCGCCCCTGAATGCGCTTTTAACCGGGGCCTTGTGGAGGCGGATATCTTCTGCGCCGGCTTCCGCGAGGGTTTGTCGGTCAGGCTGGAAAACGATAGCTCGAGCCTTCCCGTCTCCGCCTGGCCCGACGGCGACGACCGCGTGCACTGCCTGCTGGACCTGGTTGAAGCGCCTCCGGGAACCTATGACGTGGTGCTCGCCAACCCCGGCGGGGAGGAGGCCAGGCTGCCCGCAGGCTTCACGGTGCTCGAGAACCCCGTACGCGTGGACGCGGTCGAACCCCGAGAGGGGAGGCAGGGAACGACGGTCACCGTGGGCATACATGGAAGCGGCTTCCAGCCGGGCATGAAGGCCTCCCTGCGAGAGGCGACGTCGGGATACGCTCTGGACGCCGCTTCCACCACCGTCGATTCTGCGCAGCACATGACCTGCTCCTTTGAGCTCTACGACGCCTGGGAAGGCGTCTACCACGTGGTGGTCACCGATACCGGCGGCAACGTGTCGCTCCTGGCCGGAGGGTTCTCGGTCACCCCCAACCCCAGCCCTCTTTACCTCTTGAGCGTTGCTCCCAACCAGGTCACGCAGTTCGCGGGTTTCGTCGCCGTGGAGCTGCGCGGGAACGGGTTCAAGCCCGGCGCGGCGGTTAAACTCAGGAAGGGAGACAAGCAAATGGACGGCCTCGGGGTCGGCGTTCCCTCTCCGGATCTCCTGAGATGCACCTTCCTGGTATTCGGGGCCGAGCCGGGAAGCTACGACGTGGTGGTCATCAACCCCGACGGGGTGGGTGCGCGCATGCGTGAGGCCTTCCAGGTCAGCCCCGCTTGCGGCCAGGGGTCGGGCGCGGCGGCGCTTCTGCTCGGCGCGCTCATGGGACTGCTCTCCGCGGCGAGGGTAGCGAGGTCGCGGCGTGGCCTTATGCGGTGACCGCCTCCGCCTCCCGCTCGTACGCGACGGGGGACGTCCGAGCCCTGCCGAGCAGCATGTTCTCCGCCCCTGCCGCGCCTCCCTCGAGGGCGGGCGCAGCGCCCGTCCCGCAAGGCGCCTTGTCGATACGCGAGTGGTCGCAGTAGCACACCTGGCACATCCCGAACTCCACGGATCCTGCGCTTCCGCAGCGACGGCAGTCGGTGTTCATCATGCCCTATCCCCTTTCCCGCTCGAGACGCGAACCCGCCTGTTCGGCATGTTTTTGGAGGCAATGTCAGTTTGTCCGCCTCGAACCGTACCGGGCATCAACCATTCGGTTGATGGCCAGGTGACAAAGGTTGCATTGATGCCTCTGCGGGGCCCAAAGGCCCGGCATATCGCCATGCCCGTACCATGATCTCCGCCGCCCGGCATATCACCCGGCAATTCACGCACCAACCCCGCCATCCGGCAGCCCGGAGTCGCGTAACGCCGACGGTGCCGTCGCCGCATCGCCTGCGGAGGGCAGCACCCGGAAGCGACGCTGCTCCCTATAGCCGCATAAAGGGTGGGAGCGGGGAGGACCAGGCGTGCCGGGGTGGCGCCGGAAGGAGATCCCGAACTGCGGAGGAAAAACCCCTACCCTGGCGGCGACTCCCGGTCCATGGCCGTACGAGAAGGGGACCATGAGCAACGCCAGGGACGTAAAAAAGGCGGGCCGCCCTTGGGCGGCCCGCCATCTTCCCGCTTTCGGTGGTCAGGCGGTGTGGAGGCGCCTCACCTCCACCGCCGTCTCCTGGTAGCGCTCCTCCCAGATGGGATCGGCCAGTCGCCCGTACTCCTCTCCGTAACGGTCGAGGTCGGGCGCGAGGTCGTTGATGATGCCCTCCGCCTCGGGGTGGGTGGGCCTTGCCCCGCACTTCTCCACGCACTCCCTGAGCACGTAGGGGTGGTCGATGACCATGCATGGGCGGAGGAGATTGGGGTGGTAGGGCGCGCGCTCGCGTATGGAGCGGAAGAAATCCGATTCCAGCACCTCCGACAGGGACTTCTCCTTGATGTTGTCCACCGCGAAGTGCACGAACACGCAGGGCTCCACGTCCCCGTTCTGGTTGATGTGCAGGTACTGCCGACCCGCCGCCAGGCACCCCCCCACGAGAGGCCCGTCGCACCAGAAATCGGAGATGAGCGCCCTTTTCTCCCTGCGCATGCGCGTGACGCGCTCCAGACGCTGTATGCGCTGCTCGGGGGTGGTCATGAGCTCAAGGGAGGGCCGGGTCCCGATGGGCATATACTGGAAGTACCAGCCTATGAAGCAACCCTTCTCGTCCATGTAGTAGTCCACGAAGTCCTCGCTGGTGAGCAGGTCGGAATTGAAGCGGGTCACGGTGGCCGAGAAACCGAAAAGGGCCCTGGCCTGCTTGAGGTTGTCCATGGCCTGGAGCACCTTGTCGTACACTCCCTTGCCCCGACGCGCGTCGGTCTCCTCCCCGTACCCCTCCACGGAGATACAGGGGATGACGTTGCCCAGTTCCGCGATCCTCCCCGCCAGCTCGCGGTCGATGAGGGTGCCGTTGGTGTAGACCTGGAAGGTAATATCGTGGTGCTTCTCGAACATGCCCAACAGGGGCTTATAAGAGAAGGGCTCGCCACCGGAGATGACGATGAAGTAGATGCCCATCTCCTTGGCCTCGCTAAGCACGCGGTCCAGCACCTCCGGCGGCAAGTCGTCTTTCTTGGAATACATGCCCGCATAGCAACCCACGCACTTGAGGTTGCAGCGCATGGTGGGGCTGATCACCAGCAACAGCGGAGGGCTGTAGCCGTGCTCCCGCTCGTAGGCCTCCCTCACCCTGGCCTTGTAGAAGAGAGCGTCGGTGAGAAAGTTGATGGCCCCCCGGCGCACGTTACGGTGCAGTTCCGGCAGGCGGTTCTTCACCTGCAGGATGAGCGAGCGCAGGAACTCCTGCCCGTCGGGCCATTTTACCGTCCCCAGGAACTTCTCCGCGAAGGAGAGCAGCTTGTCGTCGGGGATATTGGGAAGAACGAAGATTAAGCCGTTGATGGTCTTCTTGATGGCGTAGTCCCTTATCACGGACACATCCGGCATCGATGTTCACCTCCTTTCCTTCCATGTCGTGCAAACATCTATCCCTCGCATCACCTCCCTTGCGACAATCCCTCAATCGCACATTCCTTCCGCAACCGCATCCTTGATCCCTGCCATTGCTTACTCGCAATATTCCCATATTCC
Organism: Candidatus Solincola daggyaiensis; assembly: GCA_015711825.1. Lineage (GTDB taxonomy): Bacteria > Actinomycetota > Geothermincolia > Geothermincolales > RBG-13-55-18 > Solincola_B > Solincola_B daggyaiensis. The sequence goes on along the minus strand of JACVJD010000020.1, from coordinate 14,466 downwards.
TTCTTTTAGAAACCATCGCTACCGGGGCGATGTAACCCGCCGGCTTCTTACTTGCTTCCCTGCCGCTTATATTCATAACACAAACCGCGCCCGCATTCCGAACATTCCCCGCGACAGGATTACGGCAACCCGCGAGAGAATCGGGATCTGCGCGCGTTGCAGAGGAGCGAGGAGGCGCGACGCTCCGGGTGGTGCATGAATCGGCGATTCCTCAGGCGCGGGGGTGGGCCCTGAGATAAACCTCCCGGAGCCTGGCCCTGGTCACGTGGGTATAGACCTGGGTGGTGCTCACGCTGGCATGCCCGAGCAGCTCCTGGATATGTCGGAGGTCGGCGCCGCTTTCCAGGAGGTGGGTGGCGTAGCTGTGGCGAAGGGTGTGTGGGGTCATGCGCTCGCAAAGCCCCACTCTTGCGGCGTATTTTCTCACCACCCCCCAGGCGCCCTGGCGCGTCAGTCTCCCCCCCCTGGCATTGAGGAACAGCGCTCTCTGTCCGGGGCGGGCAGAGAGCTTGGGCCGCCCGAAGGCGAGGTAATCCCCTAGGGCGGCGGCGGCGGGCTGCCCCACCGGCACCAACCGCTCCTTCGCCCCCTTGCCCAACACGCGCACCTCCATCTCCCGCAGGTCCATATCCTCCAGGTCCAGCCCGGTGAGCTCGGAGATGCGCATGCCCGTGCTGTAAAGGGTCTCCAGGATGGCCTTGTCGCGCAGCCCGAGGGGATCCCGGGGGATGGGCTGATCCAGCAGCCTGCTTACCTCGTCCCTGGAGAGCACGCGGGGCAGGGGACGGGTATGCCTTGGGGTCGCGAGATCCGCCACCGGAAATCCCGGCGACAAGCCTTCCTCGAGCATAAAGCGCTGGAAACCCCGCAGGCTCGCCACCGCCCTCGCCACCGACCTCGCGGACAATCCTTGAGCGCGTAGGTACTCCAGGAAGGCGGTTAGATCGTCCCTTTCCACTTCCCCCGGCGATTCCCTCCCGCGCCCCCGGGCGAAGGCGATCCACCTTTCAAGGTCCCTGCGGTAGGCCTCCACGGTGTGAGGCGACAGCCCTCTCTGCACCCCTAGAAACACCAGGTACTCGGCCAGCGGCTCTTTCCAGGCTCCCTTCACCGCGACCCCGCCGCTTTCCCCGCCCAGGCTTCCTCTCCCCATGATCTCAGACGCCGAAAAAGCGGTCCCCGGGAAGGCCGATGGGTAGAACGTGTTCCAGCCTTTTGTATTCCAGCCCATGGGCCTCGGCCACCGGCCTTGAGGTAACTCTCCCCTCGATGACGTTGATGCCCGCGGCCAGGCTGGGATCCCTCCTCGCCGCCTCCGTCAACCCCAGGGACGCGATCTCCTGTGCGTAGGGAAGGGTCACGTTGGTGAGAGCGAAGGTGGAGGTGCGGGGGACGATGCCCGGGATGTTTCCCACGCAGTAATGCAATACGTCATGTTCCACATACACCGGGCTGGAGTGGGTGGTAGGTCGCGCGGTGGTGATGCACCCCCCCTGGTCTATATCGATGTCCACCACCACCGATCCTGGCCGCATCTCCCGCACCGTCTCCTCGTCCACCAGCACCGGGACCCTGGCCCCGGGAATGAGCACCGCTCCTATCACCAGATCCGCGTCCCTCACCATCTCCCTCACGTTCATCTTGTTGGACACCATGGTGGTAATGCGGCCGTGCAGGATGTGCTCTAGATAACGCAGGCGGTCCAGGGCCTTGTCCATCACGATGACGTGGGCGTCCATGCCCGTAGCCAGGATGGCGGAATGTGAGCCCACGATGCCCGCTCCCAGGATCACCACGTTGGCGGGGGGGACTCCCGTGGCCCCGCCGAGCAGCATCCCCCTGCCCCCGTTCATCTTCTCCAGATAATGCGCTCCCACTTGGGGTGCCATACGCCCCGCCACCTCGCTCATGGGCGCCAGCAGAGGCAGGCTCCCGTCACGGCGTTGCACGGTCTCGTAGGCGACGGCCGCCACCCTGCGGCGCATGAGCTCCTCGGTCAGCTCGCGATGGGCCGCCAGGTGCAGGTAGGTGAAGATGATGAGCCCCGCCTTCAGCATGGGGTATTCCTGTGGCTGCGGCTCCTTTACCTTCAGGATGAGATCGCTTTCAGCGTAAACCTCATCCGGCCCCCGCACCAGCAAGGCCCCCGCCCTGCGGTAATCATGGTCGGAGATGCTGGAGCCCTCCCCGGCTCCCTCCTCCACCAGCACCTTGTGCCCTTCCGCCACCAGCTCATGCGCCCCTTGCGGCGTGAGCGCGACGCGGTATTCCTGGTCCAGTATCTCGCGGGGCACGCCGACGTTCACGCTTCCTCACCGCCTTGGTCCTGTAGGGGATAAGCACCCGCCAGGTATAGCGACGCCAGCGCCAGTCCCGCCACCGTCTTGGAGTCCTTGATCTCCCCCCTCGCCACCATGGAAAGGGCCTCGTGCAGGGAAACGCGCATAACCTCCAGGAACTCGTCCTCGTCCGGAGAGGCGTCTCCCTGCACCAGGCCACGCGCCAGGTAAAGGTGCAGCACCTCGTCGCTGAAACCCGGCGAGGTGTAGAAGGAAGCCAAGCGGTGCCAGCTTCGCGCCGCACAGCCTATTTCCTCCATGAGCTCACGACGCGCGCACTCCATGGGATCCTCATCGGCGTCGAGCTTTCCGGCGGGGATCTCCACCAAATGCTCGCCGGTGGCGTGGCGGTATTGCCTGACCAGAAAAACCCCACCCTCATGGTCAAGCGCCACCATGCCCACCGCACCCCGATGCAACACCACCTCCCTCTCCGCCTCCTTGCCGTCCGGCAGGCGCACGCGGTCCAGGTAAAGCCTCACCACCTTGCCCTCGAAGATGGTCTTCCTTTCCAGCGTCTCGTCCCGTCCGTCCCTCATTTCGCCATCCTCAATCTACCCGCGGAGGCCGCTATCTCCGCGCACAGCCTCACCAACCTGGTGAGGTCGCGCGCCTCCAGGTACTCGTGGGTGGTATGGGGCTCCCTCGCGCCGATGCTCAACACGAGCGCTTTTATCCCCTCCGCGTTGAGGAAGTTGGCGTCGCTGGCTCCTCCCGAGGACTTGAGCTCCATCTTCATGCCCATGGCCTTCCCCGCCTCCTTGGCCAGAAGCACCAGGGGATCGGCGTTATCTATGCGGTAGCCGTCGTAAGCCCGCTCCACCTTCACCTCCACCCCCACCCCCACCGCCCCCTCGGCCTCGAGGGCCGCCCGCACCATGGATTTCCTCTGCTCATCGAGCTTGCGGGGATCGTGGGATCTGACCTCCCCCTCCACCACCACGTGATCGGGCACGATGTTCACCGCCCTGCCGCCCCGGATGATGCCGATATTGGCGGTGGTCTCGCTGTCGATGCGACCCAGCCGCATGAGGCTTATGGCCCACGCGGCCCCGAAGATGGCGTTTTTACCCTTCTCGGGCTCCACTCCCGCGTGCGCCGCTTTGCCGTGGAAGACGAACTCCAGGTTGTCCTGGGTGGGGGAGGCGTTGATGATCGCCCCCACTCCCCCCTCTCCGTCGAGCACGAAGGCGTGACGCGCCTTCAGCCTCTCGCGCTCCAGGCGGTGTACCCCCTGCAGCTGTTTCTCCTCCGCCACCGTGAGCAACATCTCCAGGGGACCGTGCCGCAGATCGCCCTCCGCCGACAGGAGCATGAGCTCCACTATGGCCGCTACCCCCGCCTTGCAGTCCGCCCCCAGCACCGTCTTGCCGCTAGATATCACCCTATCGTCTTTCAGTACCGGCTCCACCCCTTTGCCCGGCGATACGGTGTCCATGTGGGCGCAGAAGACGACGGGAGGCGCGTCCACGCCGCGTGCCGGAAGGCTTATGTACAGGTTCCCCGCCTCGCCTCCTATGGCCTTGCCCGCGTTGTCCATATAGGGGTCGAAACCGGCATCGCGGGCCGCCCTCATGACGTATGACGCCAACTCGCCTTCGTGATAGGTCTCGCTGGCGATGGCCGCCAACTCCATGAACGTCCTGAGCACCCTGTCCATAAACGCTCCCGTCCCTCAGTAGCCGCGTCGCCAGGGCATATCTCAGCCCACCACCTTGAGATTGGGCGCTTCTTCCAGCCCCGCCCTGCGCCTCAGGGCCGCCGCGACGAAATCCCGGAAGAGGGGATGGGGGCGGTTGGGGCGGGACTTGAACTCGGGGTGGAACTGCCCGGCCAGGAACCAGGGATGGTCCCTGCGCTCGATTATCTCCACCAGCCGTCCGTCGGGGGAGAGCCCGGAGAAGACCAGGCCGGCCTCCTGGAGCTGGCTGCGATAGTGGTTGTTCACCTCATAGCGATGGCGGTGACGCTCGTAGATAACCTCCTCTCCGTAGCAGGCATGGGCGAGGGAGCCCTCTTCAAGCTTGCAGGGATAGAGCCCCAGGCGCATGGTCCCCCCCATCTCGTCCACGTCGCGCTGGCTGGGCAGGAGGTCGATGACCGGGTGGGGGGTGGCGGGATCGAACTCCGAGCTGTTGGCCTTCTCCAGGCCGCACAGGTTCCTGGCCGTCTCGATGACCGCGCACTGCAGCCCCAGGCAGATGCCGAAAAAGGGCACGCGGCTCTCTCTCGCGTAGCGTATGGCCTCCACTTTTCCGTCCACCCCTCGCACCCCGAAGCCGCCCGGGATGAGGATGCCGTCCAGCCCCGCCAGGAGCTCCCCCACGTTCTCGCGGGTGATATCGTCGGAGGCTATCCACGCGATCTCCACGCGCGCGCCGTGGGCGTAGCCGCCGTGCTGCAGGCTCTCGATGATGGAAAGGTAGGCATCGGAGAGGTCCACGTATTTCCCTACCACCCCGATGCTCACCCTTTGGGAGGCGGCTTTTATCCTGCGCACCATCTCCTCCCACTCCGAGAGGTCTTCCTCGTGTCCCTCCAGCCCCAGGTGCCTGGCCACGTAGTCGCCAAGCCCCTCCGCGTGCAGGAGCAGAGGAACCTCGTAAATGCAGTCCGCGGTGTGCGCGGAGATCACGCCCTCGATGTCGATGTCGCAGAGCAGGGATATCTTGTCCTTGAGGTCCATTCCGATGGGCTCCTTGGACCGGCACACGATGGCGTCGGGCTGGATGCCCATGGAGCGCAGCTCCTTTACGCTGTGCTGGGTGGGCTTGGTCTTCATCTCCTTGGTGGTCTCGAGGTAGGGCACCAGGCTCACGTGAATATACATGACGTTCTCAGGGCCGACGTCCTTCTTGAACTGCCGGATCGCCTCCAGGTAGGGCAGGCTCTCTATGTCCCCCACCGTGCCCCCTATCTCGGTGATCACCACGTCCACCTCGCTGGAGCGGGTGAGGCGCAGGATACGCTCCTTGATCTCGTTGGTTACGTGGGGGATCACCTGCACCGTGCCCCCCAAAAACTCCCCCTTGCGCTCGCGTGAGATGATGGACCAGTAAACGCTGCCGGTGGTGACGTTGTTCTCCCTCCCCAGGTGCTCGTCGACAAAGCGCTCGTAGTGGCCCAGGTCGAGGTCGGTCTCGGTGCCGTCGTCGGTGACGAACACCTCTCCGTGCTGGAAGGGGTTCATGGTCCCCGGGTCCACGTTGATATAGGGGTCCATCTTCTGCATGGTCACCTTGAGGCCGCGCGCCTTGAGGAGCCTTCCGATGGATGCCGCGGTGATCCCCTTCCCCAGCGAGGACGACACCCCTCCGGTCACGAAGATATATTTTACCGGCATTTCCTCATACCTCCCCTTTCCTCGGCTTCCTGCGATCCCCGGCCCGATAAGGGAACCCTGTTCGGGAACCGCCCGCCTCGCGCGGGCACGCGCGGCGTCCCACGGTATCCCCTCCTCCGACCGCCTGCGGCGACATTCCCAAAGCTGTATTCTCTAAAAAGAGACGGAATCCCTACCGGTCAGGGATTCCGTGTTGAGTTTTCCCGGGATTCCTCCGGCCCTTCTATAGCCGGTCACCTCCCGTCCTCGTCGTCGCCGTCGTTTATTTCCCTCTCAGTATAGCCCAGGATGCGCGACGCCTTCAACGGGCCACGGAGACAAAAGGCGGCAGCGTATTCGCCGCCTCGGACATCATGGAGAGCGCGCCTTTCCCTTTATGGATTGCACTCGTTTTGCCTGGACGACGCGTTGTTATATCTATGTTTTTCGCCTCAAAATCGCCATCCTAAACGTTAAAGCACCTGGGGACCGCCGCGCATCCCCGATACCGCGTCACCTTTCGCGCCTCCATCGCCTCATGTACGCCCTCCGGGGCGAAAAAGCCATGCATGCAAGAAAGGCGACGAAGAGGGTGAGAACGATGGCCGCCCCCGAGGCCACGTCGAACCAGTACGAGAGGTAGAGACCCAGCGTCACGCAGGAAACCCCCACCGTCAGCGAGACCGCCAGCACCCCCCGGTAGTTGCGGGACACCTGCATCCCCGCCGCCCCCGGGATCACCAGCAGCGCGGATACCAGCACTATTCCCACCAACTTGATGGAGACCACGATGGTGACGGCCATGACCACGAGCAGGCCGTAATATACGAAGCTCACCGGCAGGCCGCTGGCCGCTGCCGTCTCCTCGTCGAAGGATATGAAGAGCAACTCCTTGAAAAAGAGGATCACGAACGCGGAGGCCAGGGCGGCGACCACCGCTATTACCGAGACGTCGCTCCAGCTCAGGGCAAGGATGCTGCCGAAGAGGTAGCTCATGAGGTCCAGGTTGTAGGCCTTGGCCAGGCGCACCAGCAGTACTCCCAGGGCCATGGCCGCCGCGAAGAGGATGCCTATGACCGTGTCCTCGTGCACCCTCCCCCGACGGCTGAACCAGCCTATGCCCAGGGACACGGCGGCGCAGAACAAGCCGGCGGCCAGGAGGGGGTCGATCCCCGCCGCTAGCCCGATGCCCACTCCCCCGAAGGCGGCGTGGGATATGCCCATGCCCACGAAGGCCAGCCGCCTCACCACCACGAAGAAGGAGATGAGCGAGCACACCAGGGCGATGAGCACCCCGCCCACCAGCGCCCGCTGCGCGAACCCGTACGCCAGCATGCCTCAACCCTCCTTGGGCCAGGATTCCCCATGCGTGCCCGCCAGGAAGTCGAACTCGCACCTGTATGCCTCTTTGAGCCTCTCGCTGCCCAGCACCTCCGAGGGCCTTCCGTGCATGTGCATGGTACGGTTGATGCACACGATCTCGTCGGCGAAACGCGCCAGCACGTTGACGTCATGGGAAACGAAGACCACCGAAAGCCCGCGTTCCTCCCTCAGGCGCACCAGGAGGTCCATAAAACTCTCCTGCGCCTCGAAATCCAGACCGGCGGTGGGCTCGTCCAGGAGCAGGATGCGCGTCTCCAGGCACAAGGCCCTGGCCAGGAAGGCCTTTTTCTGCTGGCCTCCCGAGAGCTCCCCGATGGGTCTCTTTTCCAGCCCCGCCAGCCCCACCGCCTCGATGCTCTCCCGCACCGCCTCCCTGTCTCCGCGCCCGGGAAAGCGCAAAGTTCCTATACAGCAGATGCGCCCCATCATCACCACGTCATATACGGAAAGCGGGAAATAGGGGTCGAACAGCACCTGCTGGGGCATGTAGCCGATGTGGTGCAGCTCATGCCTGAGCTCCCGCGGGTCCATACCCATCACCTTCACCGTTCCGCGGGTGTGCTTCACCAGCCCCAGCAAGACCTTGATGAGGGTGGTCTTTCCCGCCCCGTTGGGCCCGATGAGCCCCAGGAAGATGCCGGACCGCAAGGAGAAGGTTATGTCCTCCAGCACGGTGCGGCCGTCCAGCTCCGCCCACACGCCTGCCAGGTCGATCACCGGCTTTGCGCCATCATGGGCGGAAAAAAACTCCGCCACCCTGCAGCCCCCCATCTCAGCCTGCCTTGCTCAATAAGCCTCTCGGGTCTTTTTCCTCACCGGCTCTCGGCCTCATAACGCGGGTTTGCGGCCGTAACGAACATCCGGAGGTGTCGCCAAGGCCATAACCGCAAGCTTTACCTGCCCGCTTTCCCACCGTCACCTTATTTTTCCCGCACTTCCGGGAAAAAACCGTATTACCTAAGCCGCCGCCCGGAACCTAACGCCGCCTACGCGCTCAGGCGCCTTTTTTCGCGCGTGCTTTGTCCAAAGAGCCCCGCGCCACGCACCGGCGGGCTTCACAAGTCGTGCCCCATACAAGCCGGGGCCGAAAAAGAGCGCTTGACCCACACCCCCACAATGCGGGCTTTTCCCGCTGTACCTGCCGCCTCGCCGCGATATCGGCGCGCCTCCGATGCGATATCATCGATGTGACGCCTCCATTTCTCCGGCGGGCATGTGGGATGATCGTTCGCCCCTACCTCAGCGCCTCCGCCACCGTCCGCGCCAGCTCCCTCATCAACCCCCCGTAGGTGCCCGAAGCGGGATCGCCGGGATCCTCCAGAGGATCGATGGTCGCCACCACCACCCCGCCTCCCGAGGCCTCGGCTATGGCCTGCGCGGCGCGGGGGCTGAACTGCCTCTCCGCGAATATCGCCTTTACGCCCAGGGCCTTTACCGCGTCCACCAGGTCCGCTACCTCGCCCGCGGAGGGCTCCTTGCCCGGCAGCTCCTCGATCACCCCCACCTGCTCCAGCCCGTAGCGTCGGGCGAAATAGGTGAGGGAGGAGTGAAAGGACACCAAACGGCGCGACGATATCTCCGACAGAACGCCCGCAATCTCCGCATCCAGTGCGCGCAGGCCCTCCACGCTCCCCCTCGCCCTGTCATGATAATAAGAGGCGTGGTCGGGGTCCGCGCGGGCAAAGGCCTCCTCCACCGCCAAGACCAGATATTGGCAGAGCTCCGGGTCCAGCCACACGTGGGGATCGTATACGCCGTGTTCGTGCCCGTGCTCGTGATGGCCTTCTTCCTCCTCCCCGTGTCCGTGCTCCTCGCCCTCCCCGTGTCCCTGCTCTCCGCTCTCCTCCTCGCCCGCATGTCCTGCGATGTCCACGGTTACCGCCTCCGAGGCCGGCACCAACAACTGCGGCGGCAAAACCTCTTCCGCCGTCACCGTCTCCAGGCGCGGGTTGTCCACGCGACTGAAGACGTCCTCGGCCCAAGGGGTCAGCCCCAAGCCCACCGCGACCAGCAAGTCGGCCTGGGAGAGGAACTTCATCTGCCCGGCGGTGAGCTCGTAGGTATGAGGGCTCGACCCCGGCGGCAACAGCACCTCCACCTCGACCCGCTCCCCTCCCACCTCCTCGCAGAGATAGGCCAGCGGCGCTATGTCCACCGCCACTTTCAGTCCCTCCCCGCTCACGTCCCTCTGGCATCCCGCCATGGCGAGGACGAAGAGGTGCAACAACAAAAAAAGGAGGGTCAGTGACAGTACGGCCTTGTTTCGTGAAGCAAGCGATAACCTTTTCATAACCTTTCCATCCCCGCTTTCCCCGTGTCGGCATCCGCTTTACCGCACCGCAACCGCTTGGCATCGCAACCGACGCCTCCGCCGGCCCGGGAGCCACCTTCATTCTCCCCCTTATGCAGCGCCCCAGCCGCGCCCCGCCCGCGCATGCCCTTCCGCGACACCCTTCCTCGAGCACTCGCCGCAATACCCGAAAAGGCTCAGGCAGTGGGAGGTGACCTGGAAATCGCTTCCACTCCTTACCTTGTCCGCCAGCTCCTCTATCATGCACACCTCGATGGTCTCCACGCCCCCGCAGGATATGCATTCCATATAATGGCGGTGTTTCCCCGCCACCACTTCGAAATAGTTGCGCCCGGAGGCTAGGTGCACGGGGGCGATTATGCCCAGCTCGCAGAAGAGCTCCAGGGTGCGGTAAACGGTGGTCAGTCCCATGCCGGGCAACCTTTTCGCCGCCAGGGCATGGATATCCTCCGGTCTCAGGGGTCGCCCCTGGTTTTCCTCCAGCACCTCGAGGACCGCCTCCCTCTGGGAGGTAAGGCGGCAACCGCGACTCCTCAACCTTTGCTCGAGATCTATCATGCTATTTATTGAAAACTATTTTCAATAAGATTTTCAACTATAAACACCCAAAAGGCCCCACGGCGCAACGCAGGGGTGGTTTTTTGGGGTCGGCGTGGCCGCTCAGAGCTTTTCGACCCGCAAGGCGACTATGTGAACGCCGTGGCAACGTCGTTTGTTTGGTAAGGATTGCGGGGCGCTTAACCGCATCGTCTCAACCCGGAAGATAACTGAATCGACGCCATGGCGAGGTCGATTTGCCTCATTTCGAGCGGTCACAAAGCGCGCTTGCAAGGTAACGCAGGATCGTCCCGGGCGGAAAAACCTTTACCTCGCGCGCCGTGCCTCTCCTATCCCGCCCGCCTTCAGCAGCGCGCGTGCATGGCGACGCGCGGTGGCCTCCTCCCCTCCCAGCATGCGCACCAACTCGTCAACGCGCTCCTCCGACCCCAACGGTTTTACCTCCGTCCTCATCCTCCCGCCGCTCTCCCGCTTGCTCACCGCCAGGTGCTTATGCGAGCGGGCGGCGATCTGCGGCAGGTGGGTTATGGAGAGCACTTGATGGTAGGAGGAGATGCGGGCGAGCTTTTCCGCCAGGACGTCGGCGGTGTTGCCGCCTATCCCCGCGTCCACCTCGTCGAACACCAGGGTGGGCACGAAATCGGCTCGCGCCAGGGCCAGCTTCAGCGCCAGGGTGATGCGCGAGAGCTCGCCCCCGGAGGCGATGCGCGCCAGGGGGCGATAGGGCATCCCCTTTCCCGGCGTTACCTGGAACTCGACCCTGTCCCCGCCCGAAGGCCCCAGTTCCGCTCCCCCCTCGCAGTGTGCCCGGAAGCGCATGCCCGCCATGTTGAGCTCCTCCAGCTCGCGGTTGGTCTCATGGGTGAGCCTTTGCGCCAGCTCCCGTCGCGACGAGCTGAGCTCGTCCGCCGCCTTGCGGGCCGCGGCGTGAGCGGACTCGGCCTCTCTCCTCAGATCCTCTCTCCGCGCGTCGAAGTTCTCGAGCTCCTCCAGCCTCCTGCGCGAGCGCTCCAGATGTTCCAGGATGGCCGCGGTTTCTCCCCCGTACTTGCGCGCCAGGTCCGTGAGAGCGCGCAGGCGCGATTCCATCTCCTCCAGGTGTCCGGGATCGAAATCCAGTCCCTCGGCGAAGGCGTGCATGGCCCGCGTCAGCTCCGAGAGCGACTCCTGCGCCTCCCGCAGGCGCCCGCACCATTGCGCCAGCTCCTCGTCCAGGAAAGATGCCCTCTGAAGCGCCGACTCCGCCTCGCCCAGCCGGTCTATGACTCCCTCTCCGCCGTCCCCCGCCAGCAGGTCATAGGCGATACGGGCCGCCGAGAAGAGCTCCTCGCGGTTCTGCATGCGCTTTCTCTCGCGGAGCAGCTCTTCCATCTCCCCCTCCCTCGGCCCCACCGACTCGATCTCCCTCACCTGAAAGCGCAGGAGGTCGATCTCCCGCAGCCTCTCCGCCTCGTCCATCTCCGCCACCTCCAGGGCTTGCGCCGCCTCCCGCCAGGCCTCGTAACGGGAGCGGTAACAACGTAGGCGCTCCAAGTGCTCCCGTCCGCCGTACTCGTCCAGGTATTCCAGGTGGGTGGCCGGGCGCAGCAGCCTCTGGTGCTCGTGCTGACCGTGGATGTCCACCAGGTGATCCCCTATGCGGGACAGGGTGCTCACGGTGCTCAACCTGCCGTTTACGTAACACCTGCTTTTCCCGTCCGCGCCTATTACCCGGCGCAGTATCAGCTCCTCGCCCTCATCGGCGGCGAGGTCCTCCGACTCCAGGAGCTCGCGCAGGCGACGGTTGCCGGAGATATCGAAGGCGGCCTCCAGCTCCATCCTCTCCGCTCCTCCTGCCACCATGCCGCTGTCGCCTCGCCCCCCCAGCAGCAGGGAAAGCGCCTCCACCAGCACCGTCTTCCCTGCGCCCGTCTCGCCGGTGAGGACGTTGAGTCCGGGGTCGAACTGCAAGCCGGCCTTCTCGATAAGGGCGAGGTTCCTCACGCGAAGTTCCCTGAGCATCTCCCACCTACCGGTCCCTCGACGCGCCCGTCTTTCTCAGGACGGGAAGTCGAACTTCTCCCGCAAAAGGGCAAAGAAAGAGTAGTCGGCCTTCTTGATCATCTTCAGGCGCCGGGCCGCACGCCGCACCGCTATCTTCCCTCCCTGGGGCAGAGCGACTTCCTCCCTTCCGTCCAGGGAAACCGAGGGCATGACCCTGCCCGACTCCACCCTCACCTCTATCACGCTCTCCGGGGACACCACCACGGAGCGGTCCATGAGGGAATGGCTGCACACGGGGGTCATTATTATGCAGTCCAGTTGAGGATCCACGATGGGGCCTCCCGAGGAGAGAGAGTAGGCGGTGGACCCGGTGGGAGTGGAGAAGATGATGCCGTCACCGGCGTAATAATGGTAATATTCGCCGTCGATGTCCACCTCCAAGCGGATCATGCGCTGCAGCTCGCGCTTTCCCACCACCACCTCGTTGAGGGCGTAATGGCGCGCTTCGTCGCCGGGCAGGGAACATTCCAGCATCATGCGCTCCTGGAGAAGAAAGCGTCCGGCCAGGATATCCTCCATGCACGCGAACATGCCCCCGGCGTCCACGGCGGTGAGAAAGCCCTTTTTGCCCAGGTTCACGCCCACCACCGGGACGTCGGCAACGAAGGCCACCGCCGCGGCCCTCAACATGGTCCCGTCCCCCCCCAGGGATATGACCAGGTCCAGCCCGCGCGCCAGCTCCTCCAGCTCCAGGCCCGTAAAGCCTTCTCCCAGGTAAGCGGCGTCCTCCCGCAACACGCGCACCGACCTCCCCGCCGCCTCCATCCAGCGAGCCAGCTTTCTCGCGGCCCGCAACGCCTCTTCCTTGTGCACGTGAGGCATCAACGCTATGCTCTTGAAAACGTTTCCCATGCCTCTTCCACCGCTTTTTCCACCGCCGCCGATACGGGACACGTCCCTCCGCCCTTCCGCCACCAGCCGAAATATTCCACGTTTCCTTTCGCGCCCCGCAACCGCGACGGAGCCAGCCCGAGGAGCTCGAAGCCGCAGGCAGCCGCCTTTCCCGTCACCTTTTCAAGCACCTCGCGGTGCACCCCGGGATCTCTCACCACGCCCTTTTTCCCCACCTTGCCCTTGCCCGCCTCGAACTGGGGCTTGATAAGCGCGATCAGCTCCGCGCCATCGCCCATGATCCCCCGCAGCACCGGCAGCACCAGCCGCAGTGAGATAAAGGAAAGGTCCGCCACCACCAATTCCGGCGTAAAGGGAAGGTCCTCCCGGCGTACGTGACGCACGTTGACCCTCTCCATAACCGTCACCCTGGGGTCTTTGCGGAGTTCCCAGTCAAGCTGGCCCCTGCCTACGTCCAGGGATATCACGCGTGCCGCTCCCCTAAGGAGAAGGCAGTGCGTGAAGCCTCCCGTGGAGGCTCCCACGTCCATGGCCAGGCGGCCGTCCACCTCTATTCCCCAGCGCTCCAGCGCTCCTTCCAGTTTATCACCGCCACGTGACACGAACCGCGGCCTCGCGGCCACCATCACGCGATCTCCGAGCCCGATCCTCGTGCCGGCTTTCAACACCTCGCCCCGGCCCTCTATGCTCACCTCCCCCGCCATGATGGCGAGCCTGGCGCGCTCACGGGAGGGGAAGTAACCCTCGTCCACCAGCCACTGGTCCAGTCGCTTCATCCCCGGGCCTCGACGGATAATATGGCAATATATGGCATATATGCATCGCCTCCACGGTTCGGTCGCGGCGCGGATCAGCGCCCGCTTTCCCTCAGCGCCTGCGCCACCGTCTCCGCCACCGAGATGGGGTCCATGCCATGGCGGCGGAAAAGCTCCTCCACCTTGCCGTGCCCCACATAGGCGTCGGGCAAGCCGACGTTGACCACCCGGCAAGGCAGGCAGTGCTTTTGCGCCAGGGAGGCGATGCCCTCGCCGAACCCTCCCGTCAGCACGTTCTCCTCCATGGTCACCAGAAGGGAGCAGCGCCTTCCCCAAGTCACCACCGCCACCTCGTCCACGGGCTTCACGCTGCGGGCGTTCAACACCGAGGCCTCTATGCCCTCGGCGGAAAGAAGCTCCGCCGCCTCCAACGCCACGCCCACCATCCTCCCCACCGCCAGCAGGCAGGCGTCCTTTCCCTCCCGCAACGCCTCCGCTCTGCCCACCTGCAAGGCCCGCGGACGCCGGCCCAGCTCGCGCAAGGGCCCGGATCCCCTCGGGTATCTGACCGCCACCGGGCCGTCCAGATCCAGCGCCGCCCAGAGCATATCCCTCAGCTCCTCCTGGTCGGCCGGCGCCATAACGGTCATGTTGGGGAGCATGCGCAAGTAGGTCAGGTCGAAAACCCCGTGGTGGGTCGGGCCGTCCTCTCCCACCAGGCCCGCGCGGTCGAGGGTGAATATCACCGGCAGGTTCTGTAGGCACACCTCCTGGGAGATCTGGTCGACGGCCCTTTGCAGGAAGGTGGAGTAGATGGAGACCACCGGGCGGTATCCCCCCAGGGCCAGCCCCGCCGCCAGGGTCACCGCGTGCTGCTCCGCTATGCCCACGTCGAAGAAGCGT